>NZ_DS480326.1:0-156219 GCF_000154245.1 Clostridium sp. L2-50
ACATGATAAAAAAGCTCGATAAGAAGGTGAATGATTTGGATAAATATAACGTAACAGGAATGAGCTGTAGTGCCTGCAGCGCAAGTGTGGAAAAGGCAGTAAAGAAAGTGAAAGGGATTGACAGTTGTACAGTCAGTCTGCTTACAAATTCGATGACGGTAGAAGGAAAGGCTGATCCAAAAGCAGTTATCGAAGCAGTAGAGAAGGCAGGATACGGAGCCAGTCTGATGACAGGAGAAGACCGGAAGGATGCCGGGAAGAAGCAGGCGATGGATGCAGATGAACTGGATAATCATGCAGCTCTGCACAAGATGAAGGTCCGGCTGATCGCATCTATCGTTATGTTAATTCCGCTGATGTATATTTCCATGGGACATATGATGTGGGGATGGCCGCTTCCGGCGATCATCAGTGATAACCATGTCGCTATGGGACTGATCCAGATGTTATTTGCAATTGCGATCATGGTTGTAAACCAGAAGTTTTTTATTAATGGATTTAAAGGTGTGATCCATGGAGCACCGGGTATGGATACATTAGTAGCACTTGGCTCAGGTGCATCCTTTATTTACAGCACATATGTATTATTTGCGATGACAGATGCTGTGATGAGACAGGATAACGATCGTGTTATGACCTTGATGCATGATTTTTATTTTGAATCGGCAGCGATGATTCTTGCACTTATAACGGTTGGTAAGACTCTCGAGGAATATTCCAAAGGACGTACGACAGATGCCTTAAAGGGATTAATGAAGCTTGCACCCAAAACAGCTATTGTTCTTCGTGGTGAAGAAGAACAGGAAGTCGCTGCTGAGGATGTGACAGTCGGAGATGTATTTATCGTCCGTCCGGGTTCCAGTGTTCCGGTAGATGGTGTGGTTATAGAAGGAAACAGTGCGGTTGATGAGTCTGCTTTATCCGGTGAGAGCCTTCCGGTTGATAAAGCTGAGGGAGATAAGGTATCTGCCGCAACGATCAATAAATCCGGTTATCTGAAATGTCGGGCTACCAGAGTCGGTACAGATACGACCTTATCCCAGATCATTGAGATGGTCAGTGATGCAGCAGCAACAAAAGCTCCGATCGCAAAGATCGCAGATAAGGTATCCGGTATTTTTGTTCCGGCTGTATTGATCTGTTCTCTGATCACTATTATTGTATGGATCATTGCAGGAGAGAGCACAGGATTTGTACTTGCCAGAGGAATATCGGTGCTTGTGATCAGTTGTCCGTGTGCACTTGGACTTGCAACGCCGGTTGCCGTAATGGTAGGTAATGGTGTCGGAGCAAAACAGGGTATCTTATTTAAGAATGCAGCGGCACTTGAGATGACAGGAAAAACAGATGTGGTTATATTAGATAAGACAGGAACGATCACAAACGGAACGCCGGAAGTGGTAGATGTAGTTCCGGAAAATGGATACAGTGAGACAGATCTGCTTACCTTTGCAGCAAGTCTGGAGCAGTACAGTGAGCATCCGATCGGCAAAGCCATTATGGAATATGTCGGACAGAAGGAAATTAAGCCACAGAAAATCGAAGATTTTCAGGTGCTTCCGGGAAATGGACTCCGCTGTAGATTAAGCAGTGGGGCGGCTTCACAGAATGAAAGTGTATTTTATGCAGGACAGAACCATTCTCAGATATCAGATCATATTTTGCTGGGAGGAAATGAAAAATTCATCAGCCGGTATGTAACCTTATCCGAGACGGATAAGACACTGGCAGAAGAATTAGCCTCACAGGGTAAGACGCCGATCTATCTGGCAATCGATGAGAATAAACTGATCGGTATCCTTGCAGTTGCAGATACGATCAAAGATGATGGAATCCTTGCGATCAAAGAATTAAAAGAGATGAATTATTCAGTTGTTATGTTAACCGGAGATAATGCAAAGACAGCAGAAGCAATCGGTAAACAGGCAGGTGTTGACCAAGTGATCGCTGATGTACTGCCGGATGGAAAAGAAGCGGTAGTAAGAGAACTGATGAAGGAGCACCGTGTAATCATGGTTGGTGACGGCATTAATGATGCCCCGGCATTAACCCGTGCGGATATCGGTATGGCGATCGGAGCCGGAACCGATGTTGCGATCGATGCGGCAGATGTGGTACTGATGCGGGAAGGCCTTCGAACCGTTCCTGCAGCGATCCGGTTAAGTATGGCAACGATACGAAATATCAAAGAGAACCTGTTCTGGGCATTTATTTATAACATTATCGGAATACCGCTTGCCGCAGGTGTCTGGTATCCGATGTTTGGCTGGAAATTAAACCCGATGTTTGGAGCATTTGCCATGAGCCTTTCCAGTTTTTGTGTAGTAATGAATGCATTACGGTTGAATTTCGTGAAGATATATGTTAATAATAGTAAATACAGAATACACCAAAAAATGGGATCAAAAAATGTTGAGGGAAATAATAAGATAGAAAAGGAGACTGGTACGATGAATAAGACGGTGTATATAGAAGGAATGATGTGCGGACACTGCGAGGCAAGAGTGAAGAAAGCATTTGAGGCACTTCCACAGGTAACAGAAGCGGAGGTCAGCCATGAGAAGAAGCAGGCGGTGCTTACTTTAAGTGGCGAGTTATCCGATAAAGAGATTAAGAATACAGTGAAGGAAGCCGGATATAAGGTAACTTCGATCAAGTAAAATAGAAATACGGGATAAAAGATAAAATGGCAGGGCACGGTTTACTGTGTCCTGTCATAAATTAATAAGAAGGAAATTGTCTATGAAGAAACTATTGAACAGGTTATTTAGTCGAATGGTAATTACATGTCTGCTGGTAGCGGCGCAGTTGATCTTCTTTATGGTAGAAGTATTCAAGCTGCAGCAATACTATGTATTGGTGGCGGCTATTCTGCATTTGTTAAGTTTTATAGCTGTGATGCATCTGTTATTAAAGGATGTGAATCCGTCAATTAAACTGGCATGGATCGTTCCGATCCTGATGTTTCCGGTTCTCGGTGGTCTGCTTTATCTGCTCTATGGACATATCATTATGCCGAAGAAGTTAGAGAAATACATGAAGCATGCGGCAGAATGGGACTACGAGACGGATCTGTATGCCAATATGGCATATTTTAGTGATGTGATAAAAGGGCAGCAGCCATACCGGTTGTTCAAATATACAGAAGATTATGCAGGTTCGCTTGTATATCAGAATACGGATGTCCGGTATTATCCGATGGGTGAAGATGTCTGGCCGGATTTTGTTGATGATCTGAAAGAGGCAAAGAAGTATATTTTCCTTGAATACTTTATTATTAATCCGGGTGAAATGTGGGATACGGTTCTTGACATCCTAAAAGAGAAAGTAAAAGAGGGCGTGGAAGTCCGTCTGATCTATGATGACATCGGCTCAGTCTTTTATGTGCCAAAGTATTACTGGCGTGAGATGGGGAGCTATGGGATCAAATGTATGGCATTTAATCAGGTGGTTCCATTTCTGGCAACGATCTTTAATAACAGGGATCATCGGAAAATCGCGGTTATGGATGGTAAGGTTGCCTATACCGGCGGCTTTAATCTGTCCGATGAGTATATAAATAAGAAAGCGCCTTATGGCAAATGGAAGGATAATGGTATCCGTATGGAAGGTGATGCTGCATGGCGTTTTACAATCCTGTTTTTACAGCTGTGGAACAGTATCCGAAATGAAGATAAGCATATCTTAAGCTATCGTCCAACAGAGCAGAAGAAACATTTGAACGATGGATATCTTCAACCATATACGACAAATCCGCTCAAGAAAGAGCCGATTGGCGAGAACATATATATGCAGATGATCAATGACGCAAGAGAGTATGTATATATCTTTACACCATATCTGATCGTATGCAATGAGATGATGACAGCATTAAAGCTTGCGGCAAAGAGAGGTATCGATGTCCGGATCGTAACACCGGCGATTCCGGATAAGAAGATGATCTTTCGTATGACACAGTCGAGCTACAAAGAGCTGCTTCGTGCTGGCGTGAAGATCTATCAGTACACACCGGGATTTATCCATTCCAAATGTATCCTGACGGATGATAATCTGACATCGATCGGTTCTATCAATATGGATAACCGAAGTTTTTATCATCATTTTGAATGTGGTGTATTGGTATATGATTCCAGTATCATTGCAGAAGTGAAGTACGATATGGTTTCAACGATGAGGGAATCCGAAGAGATCACACTGGACTGGTGTAAGGAGCATATGTCAAGAATTACACTGGTGGATGCTTTCCTCAGACTGTTATCGCCACTGCTTTAAACAGAATTGGAAATAAATGAAAAATGCTTTTGTAGAATGGATATAAAAATATGGGAAAAGTAGATCAGAAGAACAAAAGAGGAGATATTTATAAGATAACGGATGCAGTGATCCATCTGTATCTGGTCTATATGTTTGTGATTTTTCCTCTGGTTCTGCATGATGGATATAAAGATATTACCATAACAAAATATAATTTTTTTAAGAACGGTGTTCTGGCACTTCTTATAATCATGGCACTGCTTCTGGTTCTGTATCTGACAGATCGTTCGGGAAATACAGGTCATCCGGGAAGTGATAGGGCAGTATCAAAAAAACATACCATACTGGCATCGGATGTCTTTATGGTTTTGTTTTTGATTGCAGGATTTTTTGCTTTTTTAGCAGCAAAGGATCGGATGGCGGCATTCACCGGGGAATTGGGAAGAAGATGCGGTTTCGCATTTTTGCTTCTCGTCGGAGCAGCCTATATCTGCGTGGCAGTAGGATGCAGCGTGAAAGAATGGATCTATCCGGTATTTGCCTGTGTGAGTGGACTTACATATCTGATGAGTATTCTGCAGCATCTGGAGATTGATCTGTTTCATCTGTATGCGTCGATTCGATTTGACCAGAGACCGATGTTTATATCGACATTTGGCAATATTAATATGTACGCAAGTTTTCTCTGCTTGACGATCCCGTTATTTATGGCGGCAGGCATGTATGCAGACAAATGCTGGAAGCGTGTGTTATATACATTCGTTTTGTTCCTTGGAGGAATGGCAGTTATTGCCGCAAATAGTGATGTAGCTTATATTGGTATCGGAGTACCGATGGTGGTGCTGTTATTAGCAGGGATAAGAAATCGGGTAAAGACATATGATGATCGTATGGTGATCGGACAAAATTCCACCTGTGACCCGTTTTTAGGTTGGCTTATAGGATATGCCGGTATCGTTCTTGGTTATACGGTGATGGCATTTCTTACGACCGGAACCGGAAAGGGATACGATAAGCTGACAGGGCTTGCAAAGCTGGTGGATCATCGCCTGATTTTAACAATTGAATCTATAGTGTTGGTGATAGGCAGTCTGCTCTACGGATGGGGCAGTAGAAAAAAGGCAGATTGTGTAGTTGCCCAAAAGAAAGGTTTAAGGTCTGTTAAGGATAAAAAGCAGGCATCTACAATGGGATGTTGGAAGGTAATATTTTGGAGCGTGGTTGGGATATTGATCCTTACTGCATTTGTAACAGTGGTAACAGGAGTCGGCAACCAGTGGGAGATATTTACCTTTGACGATGAATGGGGCAATTACCGGGGATATGTCTGGAACAGACTTTTCCGGATTTATCAGGATCTTCCATTTGTGAATAAGGTATTTGGTACGGGAAATGAGAGTATCTATACATTGATGTCCGCAAGGTACAGTGATGAGATGATAGAAGTGACAGGAACAGTCTATGACAGTGCACATAATGAATATCTGCAATATTTGGTAACTATGGGTATCGTTGGTCTTATCACATACCTTGGGCTTATCATTACGTCCATTGTGAATGGAGTGAAGCTGGTAAAGGAAAATCCTTTATGTATGCCGCTTCTTGCAGGCATGATAGGATATGTCGTACAAGCATTTGTAAATGTGGAACAGCCGATCACGACACCGTTTTTATTCCTGTTTCTTGCGCTTATGGCAGGAATGAGAAGGAGAAGTTGACAGGAGTTGACGGGATTGTGGAAGTACTGTAGGTTTGTCAAACATATGTTACACAGATGCCAGATAATCCTTTAGTACCTGATTTGGAGATTTCCATCCTAATGGACGCATAGGAAAGTTGTTATAATCCCTGCGATTATACACTTTCAACTGTTTGGCAAAGTCCTCAAAAGAATAAAAAGTATGAGTTGCATAAAAACGCTCATTATCCTTTCGGTGGCTTCTTTCAACTTTCCCGTTATGTCGTGGTGTAAAGGGTCGTATAACTTTATGGCGAATCCCATGCTGCTTCAGATGCACCTGAAATAGTGTGGGTTTATCACGGTGAGTGGTAAAACGATTTGTAAATTCTGCTCCATTATCAGTTTGGATACATTGAATGGGTAACGGAAAGGCTTTCACCAGATGCTCTATAAACATAGCAGAAGAATACGTGTTGTGTTCTTCAAAAGCCTCTACGAAACGCCATCTGGAATACTCGTCAATGGCAGTATACTGAAAGAATTGTTTGCCGATGACCTTGGGGTTTTTGAGGCATGCAGAAGGAACAAATTTTACATCAACCTGTATGCGTTGTCCCGGATAATCCATCTGTTCGTAAGGCTTTGGAATATATTTAGGATTTGGCGGATGAACTGCCATAATTCCCTGCTTACGGAGAAATCTGTATAGTCCAGGGATGGAACGGGAGTAACCACGCTGCTTGAGTTTAACCCAAAAGACAACAAGACCGGCATTGGGATTGCGTCTGCGCATATCAAAGATCAGCTTGATCTCTTCAGGGGTATGTTGGTTTGGATGATGATGGGGTCTGCGAGAGCGGTCACGAAGGGACTCAATAGAACCATCATAACGTCGTTTCCAACGATAAATGTATTGACGGTTGGTTTTATATTTGATAGCAGCTTTGGTGACACCAAACCTTTCAGCGTATTTGATTAAGGATAGACGATACCGCATATCTTGTGTTATAGTAGCCATAGCAGAGAACTCCTTTTTTGTTTTTTTGTTGTGGTGACTAAAATATAACACAAAAGAAGCATCTCTGCTTTTTTTATATTCAGTTGTAACACATGTATTGTAATCCTACAAAGATATTGGCTGTATTCAGCGTTTTAATCTTATATTCATTATTCTCTTGATTTCATTTATGATCTGTGCTATAAAGTAAACAGTGTTTACCATTTGAGCAAAAAGGAGTGAGAACAATCCGAGAAAGTACAAAAGCAACAAGAGAAGCCATCCTTACAAGTGCCAGAGAAATCTTTTTGGAATATGGTTATCAGGATGCTTCAATGCGAAAAATTGCAGCACGGGCAGGTATAACCCCGGGAGCGATCTATAAGCACTTCTCCGGTAAGGAGGATATGTTTGAAGAGATTTTTGCTGAAAGTGGCAATAAACTTATGCAACTCACAGAATCCATGTTAAATATAGATTTTTCTGCCATGTCTGATGACCAGCTGATTCAGATCTTATATTCACGAATATCGGTCCGCACCTTCGAACTGTTAGAAGGTGACATGCAGTTATTTCATATGCTGCTGAAAAATGATTCAGGTACATATCTGAACCGTTTTCGTAAAATCTATATCGACCGCTGCGTCCCATTCAGCCTGCAGTATTATTCAGAATTATACAGACGCGGGCTGGCATCAAATATGTTATCGGAGAAAACGATATACATGCTCTCATCTTCCGAATTCTCTATGGTCTGCGATTTAATCGCAGATGATGACTGTAAGAACGGAATCACATCTGAGAGCAAACAGGCATTTTTAGAGGCAATGAATATTCTGCTTCACGGACTGGAAGCGGAACTTGGAATAAGAAAACAGGAGGACCCAGAACATGGAAAAAATTAAGATTGAAAAAGGAACCGTACAGGAAACACTGTTGATTCCTCTGTATGGAAGAAAATATGCTATGGATCTCTATCCGGATCTCTTCATGGATCATGACTGCCAGGCGCTTTTCAATAGAATTGATTTTACAGTTCCGGACAATATGAAAGGTATGCTGGGAAATATCGGCTGCATTATGGGTGCGACCAGACAATATGATATGGCAAGCGCCTGTCGTGCTTATCTGAATGCACACCCAAATGCCTGTGTTGTAAACCTCGGCTGTGGCCTTGACACCACATTCCACCAGGTCGATAACGGAAAGGTCAAAGGCTACAATCTGGATTTTCCGGATACCATTGCGATCCGGAACGAGCTGCTCGGCAACCATGAACGGGAGTTCAACATTGCCTGTGATCTGAACGATATATCCTGGTTCGATCAGATCGATTTCCACCCTGAAGATGGCATCGTATTCTTTGCATCCGGCGTATTCTACTACTTTAAAAAGGCCGATGTGGAAAAGCTGTTTACCGCCATGGCAGAACATTTCATCGGTGGAAAACTGGTCTTTGATGCAACGAAGAAAAAAGGACTGAAAAGTATGCTGAAGACCTGGTTAAAGGGCTTTGAAATGAAAGATATCAATGTGTACTTCAGCGTAGACGATGTACATACTTTAAAGGAATGGAGTGGTCATATCTCATCTGCAGTGAGCAACCCATATCTGACAGGTTACCGTCCGCTGGACAAGCGCTATGGTTTTATTACAAATATAGTTTTCCGTTATCTGGATCGATCAAAAATGTGCCAGATCATCGAATTGGAATTTGACTAAAAAATATGGAGGCATCTCGATATGGAATATGGATTCACTCAGAAATTATTTGGATATTTCTATCACAACTCCTGTATGAAGCAGGCAGCAAAACAACAACTGGATATTGATAAAGAAGCAATCAAGCAGGAATATGTATCTATTATCAAAAATGCAAAGGGCATCGGCAAATCCAGACTTATGAGCTCCTATTGCATGGGCGCATATTTTATTGCCTTGAATCGTAAGACATCCCTGTCACCGGAAGTCTGCTATGAGCTGTACAAGAACGGCTTATCTGCCAACAAGCTGTTTCATATAGCGGTTGGAAATGCCGACAGCTATCTTGATAAAAAGAAGATGCCGGGCAGACTGAAATGGTCAGCAGATTCTCATTTGCGCCGATATGAAAATGACTGGGTCGTTGATATCATTGAGGGAACTCCTCAAGATGATTTTGAACTTGGCTACGACTATCATACCTGCGGTATCTGTAATCTCTGTCGGGATGAAGGATGCTTTGAACTGGCGAAATATCTCTGTCGGATGGACTATGTTCTCGCGGATATGATGCAAATGAAACTCACCCGGACGAAGACGATCGCTGAGGGCGCAGATCTCTGCGATTTCAGATACAGTAGAAAATAAATCGAAAAACGATATGTACAAATTAGCATAATCTGTCAAAAAATACAGTCGGTCATCCGTGCAAAAAGGATGCAGAATTGATTCATTTCTTATGCTTTTTTGAGTGCCTTTCTATGCAGTGCAGTTATAGACTTAACAGCAGTTACAAAGGAGGACACATTATGTTACATATATTCGGAAGTACGGTAAAGAAAAGAACTGTCATATCACTTGCCGTCCTTTACATAGTATTATTAATGATTGTAATCATCGCAGGAAAGATTAAGAAAATGAAATTGTCTTCAGAAAATATATCTGCTCCCACTACCGGCAGCGATGAAGTCACCGAACTGTCAGCACAGGCAGTACAAACTTCAACCCGGAGATCAGATAATAATTCAGAATCATCCGATCTTGATACTCAGGCAGTTCTTCAAACACTTGCTTCTGCTACAGAGGCGGAAAATAATGGGCTCTTAACTCTGGTCAATATGTCTCACACATTACCATCTGACTGGAGCGTAGATCTGGTACAGCTCCGAAATGGTCAATCCATTGACCGCCGTGCATATGATGGCTTACAGGCTATGATGGATGATGCCAGAGCCGAAGGTCTTGATCCACTTATCTGTTCGTCTTACCGGACACAGGAAAAGCAGGAACAGCTCTACACGAATAAATACAATTCTTATATCGAACAGGGCTATAGCAGTGATGATGCAAAAGCCTATGCCGCTACCTGGGTCGCCTATCCCGGAACCAGCGAACACCAGCTCGGACTTACCGTTGATATCTGTTCTGTCAGCAACCAGAATCTGGATGATTCACAGGGAGACACCGCTACCCAGCAATGGCTCATGGCAAACTGCTACAAATATGGTTTCATTCTCCGCTATCCTTCTGATAAATCCGATATTACAGGGATCTCTTATGAGCCATGGCACTACCGCTATGTTGGTAAAAATGTGGCACAGGAAATCCACGATAAAGGAATTTGCCTGGAGGAATATCTGGAAATACAGCAATAAATATAAAAAACTGTTCCTTGGTTTTACATTTATATTAGAAAATCCAGATACGGCATTTCTGCCATATCTGGATTTTCTACTAAAATATACATGTTACCTGTTCTGCCTATGTCTTTATTCTATGATTGCCTTAATCTCAGCTTCACTCATTTCGGTTACATCCATGATCTGCTCTAAGGAATAGCCTTTCTTATGCATTTTCAGGATAATATCAGCTCTTTCTTCAGATTTTCCTTCTAATCTTCCTTCAGACCTTCCAATGGCCTTGCCTCGTGCCTCGCCTATTTTTTCGCCTTCTGCTCTGCCAGCAATCATTCCCGCGGCTTCGCCCTTTACACATCCCATTTCTTCTACGCCTTCACTCAGATTGCACATGATCTTCACCTCTTCCCTTATACTGTGTCTGTCTACCGGTATGTCATACTCCTGTTTTATAAGCTTCAATTTTTGTTCTGCCGTCATTGTCTGCGACGCTTCCAGATTGATGATCATTTTTGCCAGTCCGTCCCGCATCCGTACATAGAAAATGATGTCAAAATACACCTTTCCCTCATCGATCTCGGAACTTTCTGTATTCAGCCCGACAATCCGTTCACCGGTTCCGGCATCTACCATTTCTTTGTTCGTTAATCCGGGTTCTACCGGAACCTGGCTGATATACGGTTCGCCCTCGATCAGCGAAGCGACCGTCTCTGCATCCATGCCTTTAAATTCATCGACTACCCGTATCAGTATATGCGCCAGTATGATCTTCTGTCCAAGCAGCCGCTTGGCGCTGGCATCATACTGTACTTTCTGATATGTCGCATCAGCGGAATATACTAATTCATTATCCATGTTCCATCTCCTTTCCTGACAGAACAGAATAACATGCGTATTTTTTTACTTAGTATATTGCCGCCATCTCTCCATGTTTGATGATAACGGATATCCGAGGGGAAAACAAGTTTAACCATAAAAAATCCGGATACAGTATCTCATATCATATAAAATATAACAAAACCCCTGCCTGCTATAGATTCATATATTTCTCATATCCATAACAGGCAAGGAGTTTATAAATTCAGTTCCTTATTATTTTATCTTCCATGTCTTTACATATCCGATGGATTTCTTTTTCAACTGTTTCTTTAAAGCAATCTTTGCTTTCTTTGTGCCTTTCACAGTAATGGTTGCTTTCTTATTAATGCCCTTGAATGCATTCTTACTGATGGTCTTCAGCTTTCCAGCCGTAACGGTGATCTTCTTCAGGTTCTTGCAACCAGAGAATGCTTCTTTACCGATCTTCGTTACATTGCTTCCGATTGTAACTGTTGTCAACTTCTTGTTACCCTTGAATACTTTATCGGAAACCGCAGTTACTTTATAAGTAACACCTTTCACTTTTACAGTTGCAGGAATGGTAAGTTTCTTGGCTTTCTTGTCGACAAAAAAGGCGCCGGAAATTAAGAGGAAACAAATTTATGTACAATGAAAATAAAAACAATAATATCATGACCACATCAGAATATAACAGGTCAAAGTCTTCTATTACAAATATTAAACAGCTTTTCCCATCCCGAACCAACGATGAATATCTATTAGAATTAAAGAAGAATCCATCCATTTACCGGACATATCTGAACTGGCCTGACAAATGGAAATCGCGCTTTCTCGAATTCATGGAAGGGAAGAAAAGTCTGCCTTGAACCTATGATCCATTTTTTAAGAAACTATCAGAGTAAAAGGGGAAAAGGGAAGTACATTCACCTATCAGGATCTGAAAACCGTTTATACGATCGTAATGTTTGAAAACAGCCCGAATGAATGTAAGACTGCCGACCTGGCTGACATTTATCTGCATCATGGAAAAACAGCATTTGATACCGGGATCAATCTTCGTCTTCTACAGGAATACTATGTCGTTGCCCTTGACGTCTTCCGAAAAAGTAAGTATTCTAAAGATATCAACGAACTTAACGCATGGTTATCCCTGTTAACAGCAACTACCATGGATGACCTTGCAGCACTGATATCCGACTATCCATGGATGGAAACTATCTGCACAGATATGTCTGAGTATCTGTATCACCCGGAGGAGGTTGTTACCATGTTTTCTGAAGCATTACGAAAATTGGATGAGAATACAGTCAACTACATGATCGATGAATTGAAAAAAGAACGGGATGAAGCCATCGCTGAAAAGAATGCAGCAGTATCTAAAATTAATGCTACCTTATCTGAAAAAAATGATGAGATTGCAAGATTAAAGGCTCAACTTGCTGAACGAAACAAATAAAATCTTATTTATATATAATAACAAGCAGAAAACTCCTGATATTATATTTGTTATGTAGCAAACCTATCCGAGTGCCGGTTCTTAGGCAGCGTCCCTTGCTGCCTTACGTACCGTTGCACCGAGGATAGAGCGCAAGCGTTTTGCGTAATAACAATGTATAATATCAGGAGTTTTCGTCCGTCTGCATCACTCAAATTGATGCTCTTTATAGTGATGGGCTTCCTCCAGCATCATATCCTTAACCTTCATGAGTCGCACCTGCGTGCTTCGCTCATTCTCATCAAGCTTCATACTGATATATCGGATGCCCTCCTTTGTCTCAGGAATGATAACATGCTCCAGTGCATTTACACGTCGTCTGGTCTTTTCGATCTCCGATGCCAGAAGCTGACAGGATTTCTCGATCTCCGCCAGTTTCAGCATATCCGGAAGAATATCAGCAAGTGACTTTACTGCATCATCCAGATCACCGGAGGTAAATGCAAAACCGTAAGAATAGATATCATTCTCATCCGCACTTTTTGTTGTATATTCAAATACCGGAATATCTACACTCATAACATTTCGATCCTTGCAGGTAAGCTGGACTTCCTGTTTCGGTGCCATCAGTGCCGTATGAAGGATCTGTTCAGACATGCCGGCTTTTGCTATGACAAAATTCGTATTGGCGGCCTTGATACCGACCTCAACCTTCTCTCGAAGCGCCATATTCTCTCTTGCCATATCAAGGAACTGCCGCATCAGCTCATCTCGTTTATCTTTTAACAACTTATGGCCTCTGGTTGCCGTAACAAGCTTCTTCTTTAAACGAGTCAATTCCATTCTGGTAGGATTTACCTGTGTAGCTGCCATTTTTGCCTCCTTATAAAGTCAACTCGAAGCGCTCCACCTCGCCTAACGGCTCGTAGCGCTCTTCCGTTTATTAACTCAAAGCGCTTCACCTCGCCTGACGGCTCGTAGCGCTCTTCCGTTTATTAACTCGAAGCGCTCCACCTCGCCTGTCGGCTCGGTGGGTTCTGTCGAACCATGCTCGTATCCTTGCAAATCGTCTGCTATGAGCAAGCTCAAGCATCCCATTTGCAAGTCTACTCACGCGCTTCTCGTTACTTTCCATAATACATATCTAACCACTTATCATCGATACGTTTCAGTTCTGCTCGAGGCAGGATCGATAACAGCTTCCAGCCGATGTTTAATGTTTCTTCGATACTTCTGTCTGTCTCATAACCCTGAGATACATATTCCTTTTCAAATGCTTCTGCAAACTTTGCATATAAAATATCGATATCCGACAATGCTGATTCACCAAGGATCGTCATAAGCTCCTTCGCATCCTTACCACGGGAATATGCCGCAAATAACTGGTTCATGGTGCTGGAATGATCTCCTCTTGTCTTTCCCTCACCGGTACCCTTATCCTTCAGACGTGACAGGGATGGAAGTACATCGATCGGTGGTGTTACACCCTTTCTGTAAAGCTCACGGCTTAAAATGATCTGTCCCTCTGTGATATATCCTGTTAAGTCAGGGATTGGATGTGTCTTATCATCCTCAGGCATGGTAAGGATCGGGATCATTGTGATACTACCGTTCTTGCCACGCTGTCTTCCTGCTCTTTCATATAAGGTTGCAAGGTCTGTATACATGTATCCGGGATATCCACGACGACCCGGAACCTCTTTTCGGGCTGCAGATACTTCTCGTAACGCATCTGCATAGTTTGTGATATCCGTCAGGATAACCAATACATGCATGTTCTTTTCAAATGCAAGATATTCCGCAGCGGTCAGTGCCATACGAGGGGTAGCGATACGCTCAACCGCAGGGTCATTTGCAAGGTTGATGAACAGTACAGTTCTGTCGATCGCGCCTGTCTCCTTGAAGCTCTCCGTGAAGAAGTTCGCTTCTTCGAAGGTGATACCCATAGCTGCAAATACTACGGCGAATGGTTCATCTGTTCCACGTACCTTAGCCTGTCTTGCGATCTGGGCTGCTAGCTTCGAATGTGGAAGTCCTGATGCTGAGAAGATCGGCAGCTTCTGTCCTCTTACCAGTGTATTTAATCCATCAATAGCAGAGATACCTGTCTGGATAAATTCCGATGGGTAATTTCTGGCTGCCGGATTCATTGGCAGACCATTGATATCTCTTCTCTCCTCCGGAAGGATATCCGGTCCTTTATCGATCGGTCTTCCCAGTCCGTCAAATACACGGCCAAGCATATCTTCTGATACGCCAAGCTCCATGCTTCGTCCAAGGAATCTTACTTTACTGTTTGAAAGGTTAATACCTGTTGAATTCTCAAATAACTGTACCAGTGCATCTTCACCATTGATCTCAAGAACCTTGCATCGTCTGACTTCGCCACTTGCAAGCTCGATCTCACCAAGTTCATCATAGGTGACATTTTCTACACCATGTACCAGCATCAGAGGTCCTGCAACTTCCTGTATGGTTCTATATTCTTTTGGCATGTGCTTAGTCCTCCTTTGCTATGGCTGCTTCCAGTTCCTGATGAAGTGCCTTTATGATCTTGTCATATTCTGCTTCCACATCTTCCGGATGTGTATATTTGAAACGTCCGATTTTCTCACGAACCTCCATGTTCAGAATATTCTTTATAGTTGCACCACTCTTCAAGGCCTCTGATGATTCCTCATAGAATGCCAGCACAAGTTCCATCATGCGGAACTGCTTATCCAGTGGTGTATAGGTGTCGATCTCATGGAATGAGTTCTGATGCAGGAAGTCCTCACGGATAGATCTGGCTGCTTCCATCTTCAGACGGTCGCCTGCAGATAAGGCATCCATACCAACCATCTTAACGATCTCGTCAAGCTCTGCTTCTTCCTGTAATAATGTCATAAGCTTCTGACGATCTTCCATCCAGTGCTCATTGACATTTTCCTCAAACCATTTTCCCATGTTATCTACATACAGCGAATAACTGGTCAGCCAGTTGATCGCCGGGAAATGTCTCTTATAAGCCAGTGCGGAATCCAGTCCCCAGAATACCTTAACGATACGAAGGGTTGCCTGTGATACCGGCTCTGAAATATCACCACCGGGAGGTGATACGGCTCCGATTACGGATAAGGCTCCGGTTCTTCCTTCCGAACCAAGTGTCTTAACCATACCGGCACGCTCATAGAACTGTGCCAGACGGCTTCCTAGATATGCAGGATAACCTTCCTCACCGGGCATCTCCTGTAAACGTCCTGACATTTCTCGAAGTGCTTCTGCCCATCTGGAAGTAGAGTCAGCCATCAGCGCAACGGAATATCCCATATCACGGAAATATTCTGCGATCGTAATACCGGTGTAAATAGAAGCCTCTCTGGCTGCAACCGGCATATCCGATGTATTTGCGATCAGAACGGTTCTCTCCATCAGGGAGTATCCTGTCTTCGGATCCTTCAGTTCAGGAAACTCGTTTAATACGTCTGTCATCTCGTTTCCACGTTCACCACATCCAATGTATACAACGATATCGGCTTCTGCCCATTTTGCAAGCTGATGCTGGATAACGGTCTTTCCACTACCGAATGGTCCGGGAACTGCTGCTACACCACCCTTTGCGATCGGGAAGAATGCATCGACAACTCGCTGTCCTGTGATAAGCGGCATAACCGGCGGAATCTTCTCTGCATAAGGACGACCCTTACGAACCGGCCATTTCTGCATCAGTGTCAGTTTCTTATCACCCTTTGCTGTCTCGATCACACATACAGTTTCTTCTACTGTGAAATCTCCGCTCTTGATCTCTTTTACAGTTCCTTCTATACCATATGGAACCATGATCTTCTGAGTTACGACAACTGTCTCCTGTACGGTTCCGATCACATCTCCAGCCTCTACCTTGTCCCCTGCCTTAACGCATGGAACAAATGGCCATTTGATGTCTCTCTTTAATGATGGAACTTCAACGCCTCGCTGCAAATTATTTCCACAGATTTTCATGATATCATCCAAAGGTCTCTGGATACCGTCATAGATACTGCTGATCAGTCCCGGTCCAAGTTCTACGGACAGCGGCATTCCGGTTGACTCTACCGGTGCACCCGGTCCAAGTCCTGATGTCTCTTCGTAAACCTGAACAGATGCCTGATCTCCATGCATCTCTATGATCTCGCCGATCAATCGGCTCTCACTTACTCTGACAACGTCATACATATTCGCGTCACGCATTCCCTCTGCGATAACAAGAGGTCCTGCAACTTTTTTTATCTTACCTGTTGCCACGTTTTCTGGTCACGCTCCTTCCTAGTTTTCACTGAACAGAATGTCCGAACCGACTGCCTGTTCTACGGATTTCTTTACTCCATTTATACCCGCGGATGTATTACCGGAAACTCCTGGAATCAGGATGATCGCCGGAAGCATCTGCGTCTTATATCTCTCTATCTCTTTCTTGATCTGCTCTGCCATGCTCTCTGTTACATAGATAACGGCATATCCACTTTCTGCCAGTCTTCTGAGCTGTGTACTGCCCTGTTCTGCATCGGATACCGGGAAGGTCTCAAGTCCCAGAGTCGCAAAGCCATAGATGCTGTCATATTCACCTAATACTGCAATTCTATACATACATTTCCCTTACCCTTTCCCTGATCGCATCATCCGGCAGATGATTTAACTTTCCGGTCAGGATGATCCTGACTGTCTTAATCTCATTCTGCCTTGCAAGTACATAAGCAACAAGTGGTCCGATCGTAAATGAATTATATTTCTGTGGCCGGATCGCCTCTATGATCCGGTTGTCGCACCAGCGTTCAAATGCGGATGAACTGTCTGATAATGCCGCAGCTCCACCGGAATACGGTGTTTCTTCCAGATATTTGATCACATCCGGCATGCCGGAAAGTGCTGCCCGCATCAGCCGTTCCACATTGAGCGTCTGACATTCCTCCATCGCACGTCTCATAAAATCCAGTCCTTTTTCTGTCTTTACAGAACGGACTGCGATCTTGATATTTGCAACTGCCACAACTGTCTCTGCATATTCTTTTAATAATGCATCTCCATTCTTCTCCGCTGCCGCAAGCATTGCTCGCATGGCTGCCCGGTCGATGATAACATCACACATCTGACCATCTCCGGTATGCACCAGACACTCATATGCCTCTAATGCGCATTCCCGCATAGATTCCGGTAATGACTGGAAATCTTTATTTTTAATGATCTCGACTAATGCTTCACCCGAAACAGATGCATTGTCATAAAATACATTTGCCTGAACTTCTCCGTCTACAACGGTTTTGATCGCTGCCTTCAGATTATGGAAACTATCCTGGATCAACAATACGTCAAATACTGTCTGATCGGATACCATCTCCTTGACCAGTGTCCATGTTTTTTCCAGTTCCCTGTTCAAAATGGTCTCTGCATCCTGCACTCCGGCTTCTGTATCACCCCAGCCTTTTTCACCTAAGAACTGAAGGCAGTCCGCATATGTTTTCTGGGCAATCAACTGCTCGATCACAGCCTGTGAAAACAGGGACATCTCAAGTGCCCGGATTCTGGCAACAGCATATATATATTTGTCTGCCATTTTTCTACCTCCCTTATGTGAATAACAGGGAATTTAATTTGTCTGCCATTTCTTCTTTCTGCGCATGGAACATGGCAGCTAATGAACAATTCTCCTCGATACCGCCATAGATCAGGATAAATCCTCCGTCTATATCACTGGCTTTATCTGCGAGCGTCAAATCTCCTCCATGTGCTTTTGCTATCTCTGATACCCGTTTTGCAAATCCTGCCGGAAGCCGCTCCATATCTTTGGCTGAGAAGCTGATCTGTCCACTCTTCGGCTGTACTGCATTTCCGATCATACGCTCCATCATATGGAAATATCTGTCAACTTCCATATCGATCATTCCGTTATAGGCTTTACCTATCACTTCATTGATGATCTCCTGCTTTGCCTTTAAGACTGTCTGGCGTTTCTTCAGGTCGGCAGAGGATTGTGCCCTTGCCATTCCGTCCGCTTTTACATGGCTGACCTTTTCAGCTGAACCCGCCTTGATCTTATCTGCTTCCACCTTTGCATCTTCTATAATCTGATCTGCCTTTTTCTGTGCATCTTCAAGGATCATATCGGATTGAGTGTTTGCTTCTTCCAGAATCTGTTCAACGATCTTCTCTAATCCTGTCATACAAATCCTCCTGTACTACTTGTTCAATCATGTTTCAAATCTGCGCCTGTTTTATACCGGTACACCATTAATTGCAAGAATTGATACGAGCAGAGCAAGGATTGCATATGTCTCTACCATTGCAGGGAAAAGCATTGCTTTACCGAACTGATCCGGTTTCTTTGCTACAATACCAACTGCTGATACAGCGGTTTTTCCCTGATGCATAGCGGATACAAGACCAACTAATGCGATTGGAAGACATGCTGCAAGGATCAGTAATCCGGTCGCTGTTGAAAGCTCTGCAGGAGCACCATTTAAAATACCAATCTTTGATAAAGCGATGAATCCTACCAGCAGTCCATAGATACCCTGTGTACCGGGAAGAAGCTGGATGATAAGAACCTTTGCGAATTTGCTTGGATCTTCACTTACTACACCTGATGCAGCCTGACCTGCGATACCTACACCGTAAGCAGATCCCATACCTGCCAAAATAACTGCTAATGCAGCTCCTGTTAAAGCTAAAACTGTACCCATTGTCATATTGAT
The DNA here is from genome assembly GCF_000154245.1 of Clostridium sp. L2-50. Classification (NCBI taxonomy): domain Bacteria; kingdom Bacillati; phylum Bacillota; class Clostridia; order Eubacteriales; family Clostridiaceae; genus Clostridium; species Clostridium sp. L2-50. The sequence goes on from NZ_DS480326.1 coordinate 19,253, forward strand.
TATTCCTCCTTAATTTCCGGTTTACAGGTTTTCATGCCTGCATTCCCTATATCTATATATTTTGTATTTTCTTTAAATGGATGGAACGCTTCTCCGCCACCCTCATAAAACTTACCAAAGAATTCTACATACTGAAGTCGGCATGTATGAACATAAGCACCTAACATATTGATTGCAAGGTTAAATGTATGTCCGATGATGAATACCAGAATGAATACGATCGCGCCCAATATTCCATCTCCTACCATACTTCCCATCTGGTTGATAACCTGTGCGATAACACCGGTCGCAAGTCCCAGTGCAAGCAGTCTGGAATAAGATAACAGATCAGACAGCCAGCCTGTGATATTGTAAATGTCATACAAACCAAGTGCCAGTCGGAGCACCGGATTCTTATGACTTCTGCCGGACATCACAACGATGATCGCTGCACCTAAGATCGTAATGACATAGCTGAAGGTCTTAAGTCCATCTGAAAAATGGAAGCTTACCTGTGCGATCGATGCAAATAAACTGGTTGGCATCAGCATCAGTACCAGACCGATGATGAGCAGATACCAGGATATAACATCTGAGAAGAAGCCTACAAAATCTTTCTTCTTTAAACACATATAACCTTTTAACGCCAAACCGCCGAACAGATGGATCAATCCAAATAACAGGGAGAAGATCAGCATCTTCATCGGGTTGTCAAGCGGTGCAAACCATACCGGTGCGATCGTGATCTCATGATGGAAGAAGGTTCGTGATACGACTGCTACCACATCTCCAAAATATCCTCCAAACAAGATACCCCATATCAATGTCGATATACCGCAATATTCAAATAATGTCAGCGACTTCTTCATGCCATCTCCCATCTTCGGGAACTTCCGAAGCAGGATGAAACATGCAAGGAATATAATAAGTCCATATGCCGCATCCGATAACATCAATCCGAAGAAGAATACATAGAATAAACTCATCGGTGTCGTCGGATCCATCTCGCCTCTGGCAGGAAGTCCATAGGATTCCAGGATTCCTTCTGCCGATGCAAATGGCATCTTATTACTTAACTGTACCGGTGCCGGTTCATCCTCAGGTATCTCGCCGGTCTCGACCATCAACACGAAATTCTGATTCAGTTCTTCTTTTACCTTTTCCTCATCCCGTTCCAGCACATAACCGGTTATGATAAATGTGCTGTTCGACTGAAGCAGGGTTCCAAGCACCTGATATTTCTCAGCTCTGATCTTGTAATAATCGGATAAGGTCTTAAGTGCCTGCCTGCTTTCTGCAAATCCGGCAATCTGTTTTTTCAGATCCTCGATCTCATCCTCATACCCCTCTATCGTGAGTCGGTATTTCTTGATCTTATTCTCCGGCGTCCGTTTTGAAAAATACGACATCCGGGTAAATCCTTCTGCCCTTAAGGCTTCTTCCAGTCTTTCCGTCTCTGTTTTCAAACATACCACAAATATACATGTCTGATCTTTATCAGAAGATATCACCGTGATCTCATGAGCTGATAACTCCGGCTGCCTTTTTGCAACCAGTTCTTCTATCATATTCTCTGTAAGACCGGGTCCTAAGCTTCCCATGATCACATCTGTATGTTCGGTTCCGGTCGTATTGATCGGAACATCCATATTGATCCACGGTTTCAGTCCATCGATCGCAAGTTGACATTTGGCAATCTCTGCTTTACAGTTTCCAATCTTCTTATCCTTTTCCCGGATCTTCTGCACGATCATATTATAATCATGCCGATTCTCAACAATATCTTTATATACAGAATCGTCTACATCAGCTTTGCCTGCAAGTGCCTGCAGCATCGATGTCTTTTCCGGTGCATATCTGCCAAGGATCTCTAAAGCTTCGTCGGTATTCTGGACTCGTTTTTCATATTTGGAACGCTGACTGGTTGTGTTGATCTTCTTAAATACATCCGTCTCATCCCCACCGGCCCGGATCTCCAAAGCTCCCATGGACTGGAGTTTCTCCAATATGGCTTTTCTGTCTTTCTTCATGGCGCATATGTCAATCTTTTTTATAGCCAATACCGCCATAATGATTACCTCCCTTCTGCATCCTGATATTCAAGCATTTACAATAGCTGCTTGATCACAAGCTCTACGGCTTCACCCTCTCGCTCGGATGCACGTTTTTTTAAGGAAGCAATCTCGTCGGATGCTTCTTTCAAAGCTTTTTCTGCAAGATCAGTTTCCAGTTTCTTCTGGTCGACCGCGATAGCCGCCAGATCTGTTTTAGAACCTGCATTTGCATCTACGATCATCGCATTTGCCTTTTCCTTTGCTTCCGCCTGAATTGCTTCTGCTTTTTTACCGGCTTCTTTTACGATCTCGGCTGCCTTTGCTTCTGCATCTTCTAATGTCTTCATGGCTTCCTGTAGCATAATTTCTCCCTCCGTAATTATTAATCTCGGCATGAAATGCCGCTCTGCTAATATTTTATTATGTTAGTGTGCTCTTTTCAAGCAATATTTATCTTCTTTTATAGATTTTTCATCAAAAGATCATGAAATTTTACTGGTTTTTAAGGCATTTTTGACAAACAATACAAACTGTCAAATTTAGTTTAACCATTTTTCACGTCATTTTGCACAATTTTAAGGTAAAAATACAAAGACCGGATGAGGGCATCTATATCTTTATTTCGCAGAACACTCTCGCTCTGTTTTACACGTAGCGGTTCTAAGCTCACTGCTTACGCAGTTCACTAAGTACCGACGTGTAAAAATGTCTGCTACATAAAATATAGATGCCCTCATCCGGTCTTTTGTATTTTTATTCTACCACATTACCAGTATCAACTCGCCTGTCGGCTCAAACAAGCACTCGCATTTGCTGGTATATGCAGTTCATATCGAAATCCTCGATAATGTCTTCTGACTGCGGTCTTATTATATGATTGTTGTTATTTTACATACATTAAATCCCAATGCAAAAAACATCATCTATCAGGGCAGGATATATATACTTTATGTAGCAGACCTTTTCACACGTAACGGTTCTAAGCTCACTGCTTACACAGTTCACTAAGTACCGACGTGTGAAAAGGTCTGCTACATAAAGTATATACATTCCACCCTGATAGATGATGTTTTTCTTACTACTTATAATCTTCTATAAATTACATATCCCTTATCCGCAAATGTTCCAGTGCTAACTCGCCTGTCGGCCCAGACCGGCACTCACATTTGCTGGCATATGCAGTTTATAGTATTTTTCCTTACTCTTCAATCATCTTGATTCTTCTGATATGACGTTCGTCATTTGAGAATGGTGTATCAAGGAAGGTGTCAACAATCTTGAGTGCCAGTCCCGGTCCGGTTACACGGGCACCCATTGCAAGGATATTGGCATCGTTATGCTCTCTTGTCGCCTGTGCACTGAAGCAATCGCCACAAAGTGCCGCACGGATTCCCGGTACTTTATTTGCTGTAATAGAGATTCCGATTCCTGTTCCGCAGATCAGGATTCCTCGCTCACATTCTCCGTCTGCTACTGCATGTGCAACTTTCTTTGCATATACCGGATAATCAACGGATTCCTCGCTGTAGCATCCGTAATTCTTGTATTCCAGTCCTCTTTCTTCCAGATGCTTGATCACATCCTGCATTAATCCGTATCCACCATGGTCACATCCAAGTGCTATCATATTCTTTGTCCTGCCTTTCTTGTTTTCAAAATCTTTTCGGGTGGTTGTCACCCAACCCGTTTTTTCTATGTTAACTTTTTTCATTATATCGTGAGCATAGCTCACTCAATGCATTCCGTAAAATCAGCATCCTTGCAAGCAAATAATTTTGCATTCATTATATCATGTGCTTCGCACATTCTATGCATTCCGCAAAATCAACATCCTTGCGAGCAAATAATTTTGCGTTCATTATATCATGTGCTTCGCACATTCTATGCATTCCGCAAAATCAGCATCCTTGCGAGCAAATAATTTTGCGTTCATTATATCACACCGATATAATTCTATGTCCTGCTGCTTTGATCAGTCGGTTCATGATCGCATATCCCATATCACCTTCCCGGAAGGATTCACTGTAAATATAGTCTGCGCCGATATCATCACACAAACGAAGCAGCCGGTACAGGGATGAAGATACCGTAATTTCATTCTTTTTGCTTCCCGCATCAAGGACATTTTCACAGGAATATAAATCCGTATTTTCTGTATCACACAGAACTGCCGTCTTATATCCTTCTGCCTGCTTACAAGCAACCAGCTCTGCAATCTTTGCGGCAACCTTTTCCCGCTCACCCTCTACGATCGTGAGTTTTCCCTTCGGTGCATAATGTGTGTATTTCATACCCGGAGCTTTTGGTCTGACCTTCATATCCACGCTTTCCAGTGCCGGATCGATCATGACATCTCCTAAGATATTCTTGATCATATCCGCTGAGATATAACCCGGACGTAAAATTGTCGGACGATCGCCTGTCACATCTACGATCGTGGACTCAATTCCGATTCCAACCGGTCCGCCATCTAAGATCATATCAATCCTGCCGGACAGATCTTCCTCTACATGTGCTGCTGTTGTCGGTGATGGTCTTCCGGACAGATTTGCACTCGGTGCTGCAATATACACGCCTGAATCTTTGATCAGCTTCATAGCTGCCGGATGTGATGGCATACGGATCGCTACCGTTTCCAAACCGCCGGTTGTCTCATGCGGTACAATGTCTTTCTTTTTGAAAATGATCGTCAGTGGACCCGGCCAGAACGCTTCCATCAGCATCTGTGCCTGTGTGGATACCTCTGCCACCAACTCCCATACACTTGCCGTATCAGCAATATGTACGATCAACGGATTATCCGATGGTCTTCCCTTGGCACTGTAAATTTTTTCGGATGCCTTTGGATTTAACGCATCTCCACCTAGTCCATATACGGTTTCTGTCGGAAATGCAACCAGTCCACCACTTTTTAATATATCCGAAGCCTTCCGGAATAATTCTTCGTTTTCCAGATCAGCTTTCGCTACTATGGTTTTCATTTTAATTACCAGCCTTACCTGTATAGTCAGGCACATCGCCTGCCAGTCTCATTTTAGCCTTATCCCCTCACAGTGTCAACCTGTGAAAAAGAGCTTCCCGAATCATGGGTATAATCTCTATATTCTCACACTTATACCCTCTATTATATGCTACCATTGGGTATCGCACCTGTTTTTTCGTCTTCATACCAAATTTATTTAGCTTCGTCGGGTATTTTCCCCCAACATTCTTCCTAATACCCTCATCTAGCCTGCCTTGTGGGTATCGTGCGCTCATTTTCCATTCTATACCCATATCTAGCCTGCCTTGTGGGTATCGTGCGCTTATACCCTATCCCATACCCATATCTAGCCTGCCTTGTGGGTATCGTGCGCTTATTTTCCATTTCATACCCTCATCTAAGCCTGCCTTGTGGGTATCGTGCGCTCATTTTCCATTCCATACCCATATCTAGCCTGCCTTGTGGGTATCGTGCGCTTATTTTCCATTCCATACCCTCATCTAACCAGACACCTCGGGTATCATACTTACTCATCCATTGCCATACCCAGAAATCAAGCATCATCAAGCAATAACTCACATATACAAACACAAATATAGCCTGTCTGGCTGTTGACTAGATCGCTGCACTATGACATTCACGAGGATTTCGTTATGAACTGCATATGCCGGCAAATGTGAGTGCTTGTCTTAGCCCATCAGGGCGAGTTAGCACAGGAACATTTGCGAATAGGGGATATGAATTTCATAGGAACCACAGGGAGTTAACTGTAAAAAAATAAAATGAACGCTGCCATTACTATTATGTAGTAAGCCTTATCCACGGCCGGTACTTAGGTTGCGTACTTTGCAACCTTATGTACCGCTGCACGTGGATTAGAGCGAAAGCGTCTTACGAAATAATAGGTAATGGCAACGTTCATTTTGTTTCAAAGTTACTCTGCTATGGATGCATCTGCCGGATACTCCTTGCCGAACCATGTGGCGATCACGCGGTATGGGCACTTCGGTGTTGCAAGGCTGACAACCACCATGATGATCGTGGAGATCAGACAGGCAACGATACAGGAATTGAAACCAAGTGAGATTGGCAGAACGCCCATATCGATCAGGAGATATAAGCCAATACCACTGATGATACCTGCGATCGCGCCATACTCATTTGCCCGCTTCCAGAACAGTCCGAGAAGCAAAGTATGAAGAAATGCTACTGTCATACCACCGGTAGCATAAGTGATCAATGAAGCCAGAAGTTCCGGTGGATCACATGCAAATAAGAAAACAACTAGTGCAACAACGATAACACTGATAACATTTAACTTCTTTAATGTCTCCTGCTTTGCATCTTTATTGAACAGGTTCTTGTACAGATCACTGACGATCGTTCCTGCAAGAGATACGATCATTCCACCAACAGATGACTGAACCGCACCACATACACCGGCAAGAACCAGACCTGCTGCCCATGCAGGCATTACACTTACTGCAAGTGTCGGAATACCAAGGTCAGGAGTTGCAAGGCTTCCTTCCGGGAACATATATTTGATCGTGAAGCACAGACCATTCAAGCCAATGAGCCAGATTGCAACTACAACCGCACCAACCTTGATCGCACGATGCAGAGTCTGTGTATCCTTATAAGTAAGCGTTGTCATTGTTACATGAGGCATTGTACAGGTTGTGATACCCCATAAGAATGCAAATGAAAGAACCGTCTTTACACTTGCAGGTACGAACCAGTCCGGATTACTCTTAACTAATGACTGGATTGTCTCTGTATAGCTGAGATCTGTTCCGTTGATGCCCATGATAAATAAGATAATAACAGAAACTGTCATGATAATTCCCTGAAAAACAATCGCAGATGCAATGCCTTTAATACCACCCGTGATAGCTGCGATTATAACCAGTACAGTGAAAATAGCAAGTCCGATACGATAATCCTGACCGGTTAAGATCTGGAAGATTCTTCCGCCGCCGGTAATTGTAGATACGGCAAATGCGCCAAGGAAGAACAGGATAACCAGTCCGCAAAGCGCACCAACGATCTTACTGTTGTTATATCTGTGCATCAGAAGTTCAACAAATGTCTTGGAATCCGTTCTTCTGGCTACGATACCGACACGCTTACCGATCAGTCCGAGTACCATGAAGTTCGTGCACATGGACCAGAAACAGCAGACCATCCAGGTCGCACCAAATGTATATGTATAACCCGGTACACCCATGAATACTCCGGCACCGGCAACACCGGCTGATACCATCATGGCAGTTACAAGCACACCACCGCTTCTACCGCCGGTATAGAATTTGCTCAGGTAATCACCTTTTCCATTTGCCATTGCTTTTCTGGTAACAAGACTGTATACCAACTGGAAAATCGTATATGCGGCAAATACAGTAATGATTATAATTCTCTGATTTGTAGATAAGTTCATCTCTATTTGCCCTCCTTATGTTTTCTTTCTTTTAATTTTCCGTTTGGAGTAACATCCATGTCACGATATACAAATGTTACAACCAGAATAACCGCTACTACCATTGCGATCAAAATAATGATCTCATTAAAAATCCACTGTGGAAATCCAAGAATGTATTTGTACTTTGATACATCCTTACCGCCCACCAGATACAGGTTGGCGATCATCAGCACCATAAATACCAGATAGGTTCCAAGCGTGATCCAGAATTCCTTTGTTGTCTGGGTGAAACGCTCATCCGGCTCTATTGATTTCAAATCATAATCCCTGCTGTCAGGATCAATGTTGTTATTTATCTGACTCATCTTATGTGTCTCCTCTCAACGTAAGTTTTTGAATAATTATGAAACGAAAAAATCATTCACCGAGTAAAATAATCACTGTTATTTACGCATATAAAATCTTCAATCGTTTTATCATAGTTTGTTCTTCTCCGGAAATGGATCGTCCAGCATTCTTGTCGCATGGAACTGACCCTTTTCTGCAGAAGCAAGCTGCAGCAATACAGCTCCGATACCTGCTGCACCATCGAATAAACCGATCGGTGTACTTAATACATCCGGTGCGACACGGTCAAGTGCAAATCTCCATGCGCACTCTCTTCCTTCCGTACCGTCTGTGATCGTTGCTCCGTCTGTGATGACCTTACCGCACCTCTTTGCCTGTTTCAGATAAGTCTCATCACCAAATGCAGCCCACAGACCCAGATACATATTTAACAGGCCCGCAGTTCCGCAGCAGATATTGTAAGTATTCCAGTAGCCTTCTGTCCGAACCTCAGGTGCGCCTGTATCAATTACACCCTGTGTCAGCATATCGATATACCGCTTATACCGGTCTTCTCCTGTCATCTCATATAATTTATAGAAGAAACGATTTGTTCCCGCCGGGCCATGACAATAGCCAAGATAGAACAGATCCTTACGATCCGGCAAACCATGTGGAATCAGGCTTCCTGCCTTCATCTTAACCGCCTGTGCGATCATGAAATCCGCGATTCCCTTTGTCGCATCCAAGAACTTCTGATTACCGGATGCTTCGTACAGATTCAGCAATACAAATCCTATTCCTCCGGTTCCCATCGGAAAGTTCGGATCGATATAATCTTCTTTTGCTCCGAAGTAGACAGGATCTACACCCGGATACCAACAGGTTTCGTTTCCTGCATCATGCCTCTGCTCGAGGAAATTCTCTCCTGCTTTTGCGGCAAATGCTGTCCAGTCCCCTCTGCCAAATGTTTTTGCTGCATATAAGAAGAACAGAACCGTTCCGGCATCTCCTACGATACCCGGAAATGAAGTCCAGCTATAACCTTTGCCGTTTTTTCCGGGCTTTGCATCTGCCTTTGCAGACTCAATAATATCTGCCACAAATGTTTTATATTTCTCATTTCCGGTTGCCTTATAGAGCTGTATCATGGCAAAGCCTGCTCCGCTCCATCCACTGGAAAATGCATATTTTGAAAAGTTTCTTTTCAGATCCCGGTCATGATCAAAACGATAACGAATATATGTGGCTGCTTCTTCTGCCTCCTGCAGATAGCTCACATCATTCGTTGTCTGATATAATCCCAGAAGAAATACGATGATTCCGGACGCCCCGGCATACATACAGATCTCATCATAATAGATGGATCTTCCTTCTGCCGCATCCTGCAAAGACCAGTAGATACCTTCCGGTCCCTGTTTCTTCCGGCTGTTTATAAAATTCATGGTTTCTTTCGCATATGTAAGATAGTCTGCCATGTTGTCTCCTTCCTGTTCTATGTTTTATATTACATATATATGTTCTTGACCTTACCAAACAGAGGACGCTCCCGCTCGTTTCTTTTATTCCCCTGCATACATCCTGGTTGACAGATATTTGAATGCGTTGTCAGCCATGATGATCGCAATATTCTTTCCTGCTGCTTCCGGACGTTCAGCTATGATCGTTGCTGCCTTTAAAGCTGCCGCCGCTGACTGTCCGAGAAATACGCCATCACTCTTTACCAGTCTTCTTCCTGTCTCATAGGCATCCTCTGCTACGATATCCAGACATTCATCATATGGGACCTGCTCCGGATCGAAGAATACCGGAACACTCTGTGCCGGAACATCGTTAAATGCAAGTACGCCGTCGATCGTATTTGCTTCCGGATGATTGACATTCTTTCTGGACTGTACTGCCGGCTGTGCACCGATGATCTTGATATCAGAATTTTTCTCTCTGAAATATCTGGACAGACCAGCCAGTGTTCCACCGGTTCCGACCAATGCTACCACATAATCAACCTTTCCGTCTGTGTCCTCCCAGATCTCAGGTCCTGTTGTACGGTAGTGTGCTTCCGGGTTATCCGGATTTGTTCCCTGATCGATATAGAAGTAACCATGCTCATCTGCATATTTGTTCATGATAACGGTAAGCTTCGCCATGCTTAAGCCACCATTCTGCAGCATCTCCAGGAAGCCCGGCACATCAGCTGCCTGAAGCAGCTCTACACCATATGCTTTTAAGATCAGTGTACGTTCTACCGATACTCCCGGCTGAATCACTACTACATATTTATATCCTCTGGCATTTGCAAATGCTGCTGTTGCAATTCCTGTATTTCCGCTTGTGAAATCAAGGATTGTTCCGCCCGGCTTCAGCTTGCCTGATTTCTCTGCCTCTAAGATCATGTTAAGAGCTGCACGGTCCTTTACGCTTCCTGATGGATTGAAATACTCCAGCTTACCAAGGAGGTGGGCGTTCAGCCCTAACTCTTTTTCATAATTTACGAATTCTACCAATGGGGTATGTCCTACAAGTTCTGTAATTGATGAATGAATATTTGCCATTTTTCTATTTCTCCCTTTTCCTATCTGGTTAGTATGTTTTGTTGTCGTTATAAAACCCGGAAGCATCAACCTCCGGGTAAATGTCTGTTTGTCAGTCACCATCCAACTCTGGATAAATGATTTTCTCATCCGGCACATCTTATAGCGTTTCTTTATCATAGTATTAAAGTAGGTTTTATATGTTATGTGCCTATTATAGTGACAGTTCCATAATTTGTCAACCAGTCAAAATATTTTAACTGGCTATAACCACAGCTTATAACCGAACCAATCTGTAACTCTTATAACAGTTACACCGGCTAACGCTATTACATTGCGATTCACACCTTTGATGTTTTCTGCAAAACCATCATACTTGCCTGTGGTTATGCTGTGATCACTGCTTTCAGACGGTCAAGCGCCTCCTTGATCGTTGCTCTCGGACATGCCACATTGATACGTTCAAAGCCTTCGCCTACCTGCCCAAAGATCGCACCGCTGTCAAGCCACAGCTTTGCCTGATTCATGATCAGGTTCTCCCGTTCCTTCTCTGTCATTCCGAGTGCCCTGAAATCCAGCCACAGCAGATAAGTTCCTTCCGGCTCGATCAGCTTGATCTGTGGAAGTTCCTTTTTCAGGTAATCACGCACAAATGCGATATTACTCTCTACATATCTCATCATTGCCTGATACCATGTCTCGCCATGAGTATACGCTGCTTCACAGGCGGTAAGTCCCATTGCATTTAACTGGCTGTAGCCCGCCGCATCCACCTGCTTACGAAATACTGCGCGCAGAGTTCCATTTGGAATAAAGATATTCGACACCTGAAGTCCTGCCAGATTGAAGGTCTTTGCAGGAGAAGTACAGGTAACGGAGTTCTGTTCGAATTCTTTCTTGATCGTTGCAAATACCGTGTGCTGGTGGTCTCCGAAAACAAAATCCTCATGTATCTCATCACTTACAACTGTAACGCCATGCTTGATACAGATATCACCCATCTTTGTAAGCTCTTCTGCCGTCCATACACGGCTGACCGGATTATGCGGACTGCACAACAGGAACAGCACAACATGATTGTCAACGATCTGTTTCTCAAAATCATCAAAATCGATGTGATATTTTCCATCATCCCCAAGTACAAGATCATTGCTCACAAGCTTCCGGTTATTGTCACGGATCACTTCTGAAAACGGATAATAGACCGGCTGCTGGATCAGAACGGCATCCCCTGCCTTGGAATATGCTTTGACCGCCATCGCCAGTGCAAATACAACACCCGGTGTCTTTGTCAGCCAGCTTCGTTCCACCTTCCAGTCATGGTGAGCTTCCATCCATTTGCTGACCGCCTCGAAATAACTCTCTCTACTCTCCGTATAGCCAAAAATTCCATGCTGTACACGCTCTGTCAACGCATCCAGCACCAGACTCGACGTCTTAAAATCCATATCTGCAACCCAGAGAGGAAGTACATCCGCAGGCTTTCCTCTCCTCTCTGCAAAGTCAAATTTCAAACAGTCTGTATTTCTTCTATCTATTACTTCATCAAAATTCAGGTTTTTTTCTTCCATAATTATCCTCCCGTTATGTCTCAGATCCTATGCTGTAAATATATTTCCATATCAAAATATTTTTCAGGCAAATTACTTTTTCATCATTATTCATATATTACACTGTTTTATTCCCGAAAAGAATCAATTGCCTGTTTCAGATCCGCGATCAGATCCTTCTTATCTTCGATTCCTGCCGACAGACGCAGAACACTGTCTGTAATACCGTTCTTTATACGGATTTCCTCCGGTACATCCGCATGAGTCTGTGTCGTCGGATATGTGATCAAGGTCTCTACGCCGCCGAGACTTTCTGCAAATGGGATCAGCTTTAGGGATTCCAGTATATGGAGTGCCAGCTCCTTGCTCTCCACTTCAAATGTCAACATGCTTCCAAATCCACTCGCCTGGCTCTTACAGACCTCATAATTATTTGTTCCCGGTATTCCCGGATAATAGACATTCTTTACTTTCTTCTCCTGCAACAGGAATTCCACGATCGCCTGTGCATTTTCCTGTGCCTTCTCCATACGGATTGGCAGTGTCTTGATGCCACGAAGCACCAGCCAGCTGTCAAATGGCGCAAGTCCCGCGCCTGTCGTCTTTATGATATATCGTAATTTCTCCGAAAGCTCCGGTGTATTTACCACGATGAATCCGGCCAGCGTATCGTTATGTCCGCTTAAGAACTTTGTTCCGCTGTGCAGAATGATATCGGCTCCCAGTTCAAATGGCCGCTGGAAATACGGTGACAGAAATGTATTATCCACGATCAGCAGCAGATTATGTTTCTTTGCAAGTTCCGCCGTCTTGCGGATATCAATAACATTCATCATTGGATTAGTCGGTGTCTCGATATAGATTGCTTTTGTATTTTCTTTGATGTAGTTTTCCGGATCTTCCTCTGCAAAATTGATCCGGCTGAACTCAATACCATTTTTCTGATTAATATGATCAAATAAACGGATACTTCCGCCATACAGATCTGCTTCCGAAATGATATGGTCGCCCGGTTTGAAGATCTCCATCAATGTAGTAATAGCTGCCATGCCGGAAGAAAAAGCGAGAGCATCCAGTCCTCCTTCTAATGATGCAACGATCTTCTCCAACTGTTCTCTGGTTGGATTCTGGAGTCTGCTGTAATCATACCCCGTACTCTGTCCAACTGCCGGATGCGCATACGTTGCTGTCTGATAGATAGGAAAGCTGATCGCTCCCGTTCTGTCTCCTTCAAATTTTTTGTGATTTCCATATATACATTTTGTAGCAATTCCTGTATCCATAATAACCGTCATCCTTTCCTGCTGCCTGCGTTTTTGACTTATGATTTGTTCTGACAGGCTATTACTGACATTACCAATCAGGGAACGCTTCCGCTCGTTGAGCCCTGCAGCGGTACTAAGATGCTGCTTTCGCACCATCAAGTACCGGCGGTCTCAAATGTCCCTGTATTGGCAAGTCATAATAGCCTGTCAGAACAAACCATAAGTTCATGCATTATTTATACCATAGTATATCAGTAGGAATAGAATTCCGGTACTATGTATTTCTGTGAGCTGGTTATAAGTATCATTTATAGCCAGCTTGTTACTTGATTTTCATTTCCCCCGCTCCCTGCAGGCTCAGACCTCACAACAAAGAAAACGGCTGAGCATTTACTCAGCCGTCTTCTTTACATTTTCCTGTGTTCCGTATTGGGTCAGTATCTCGATATAGCGTCTGCCAAGGGTACTCAGCCGCATGCCTTTTCGTTTGATATAGCCGATCGTCATTTTCTCCTCCGTGTCAAGCGGAATTGCGCGGTAAGCACTACCGTTTAATTCTTCACAGATAATACCGGAGCACAAGGTATATCCGTTCATACCAACCATCAGATTCAGCATTGTTGCACGGTCATCTGCTTTGATGATCTGCTTGTATTCCAGAGTGCTGAATACTTCTTCTGCATAATAGAACGAATTTCGTTCGCCCTGTTCAAAGGAAAGGCAAGGATAATCTTTTAATTCTTCAAATGCGATCTTCTCTTTTCCTGCCAGCGGATGCTCGTTGCTCAGATACACGAATACATCACAGTCAAATAATTCCGTGAATTCCAGTCCGTTTTCTGAGAAGATCTTCTGCAAAGCCTTTCGGTTGAACTCATTTAAATATAAGATTCCAAGCTCACTCCGGTAGTCTCTTACAAACTCGATCACTTCATTTGTCCGTGTCTCATGCACAGCCAGTTCGAAATCATCCAGCCTGATCTCCTTTGCAAGCTCGATAAAGGCTTCTACCGCAAATGAATAGTGCTGCATGGATACACTAAATTTATTCTTTTTCTTTTCGTTATTTATGTATCGATCTTCGATCATCTGATTCAGTTCTACCATCTGTCTTGCATAGCTTAAAAACTCGTCTCCCTCCGCCGTGATCACGATACCACGATTGGTTCGGATAAATAATTCGATATTCAATTCTTCTTCCAGATCCCGTATCGTACTGGAAAGTGCCGGCTGGGATACATACAATTCTGCTGCCGCCTTATTCATGGATTTGGTATCTGCTATCTTTACAGCATAGACAAGCTGTTGTAATGTCATATCTGTGCCTCCCGATTGCTTCCTTATATGTTTTCTTTTTATACAGGTACTTTATGCTTTAATATACTATAAGACCTGTGTCCAAACAATTACGCTCATTGTACCACACCTCTTTTTTATTTTCGATATTTTCTGATCGATTTTATAAGATTCTGTCAAAGCATAGTTCTTCAAATCGAATTTTCCGGTAAAAAAATGGTTAAAACTTTCTAAAAACGGTTGACTAAGCTTTTCATACATGATAAAAATATATCATTCAAAAAGGGAGTAGTTTCATGCTGTGCATGTGCCGATTCTCGTCAGTACGCCTTAAAAGGCCGGGGATCGGATAACCGATATATACGTTAAAACGAGACTTTTTGTGCATATTTTTTGTGCACAAAAAGTCTCGTTTTTTATTATCAATTACAAAAAACAGCATGTACCAACCAAAATTTTTCCCAAAATACAAGCAGCATATTTGAAAAAACTACTGTTCATTATCTGTCTCAGGAAAAAAAGCAAAAGAAAGGACATGGTCTTATGAAAGAAATCTATCAGCTGAACAAAGAAGAATTATTCCGAACCTGCGGTAATCCGGAAGGACTTACCACTACAGATGCTAAAGAGCGACTTCAAACCTATGGTGAAAATACTCTGGTCGAGCAAAAGAAACAAAGCGTTGCTTCTGTCTTTTTTCACCAGTTTGCCGATCTGCTCGTTATCATCCTGATCGCTGCCGCGATCGTCTCTATGGCATCCGGCAACATTGAAAGTACGATTGTTATATTTGCGGTTATTATCATGAATGCGATCCTTGGTACGATCCAATATGTAAAGGCAGAAAAATCTCTTGATTCCTTAAAAGAATTATCTGCACCAAAAGCGAAAGTATTACGTGACGGAATCAAACAGGAGATTGCATCAAAAGACATCGTACCGGGAGACATCCTGCTCTTAGAAGCCGGTGATATGATCGTCGCTGATGGCCGTATCATCGAAAATTTCTCTTTACAGGTAAATGAAAGTTCTCTGACCGGAGAGTCTACAAATGTGGATAAAGACGACTCTGATATCACCGAGGATGTTGCTCTCGGTGACCGCATCAATATGGTATTCTCCGGCAGTCTTGTTACTTATGGTCGTGCAAATGTTCTCGTTACAGCAACCGGAATGCATACAGAAATGGGTAAGATAGCCACCCTTATGAATAATACAAAATCCAAAGCGACCCCACTTCAGATCAGTCTTGATAATTTCAGTAAAAAACTGGCAACAATCATTATGGTGATCAGTCTGATCGTATTCGGTCTCCGTCTGATGCAGGGCGAGAAAATACTGGATTCTCTGATGTTCGCAGTTGCCCTTGCTGTCGCTGCCATTCCAGAGGCTCTCGGTTCGATCGTTACGATCGTTCAGGCAATGGGTACCAGAAAGATGGCTGCCGATCAGGCGATCATCAAAGATCTGAAGGCGGTCGAAAGTCTGGGCTGTGTCTCTGTTATCTGTTCGGATAAAACAGGTACACTGACCCAGAACAAAATGACAGTTCAGCAGCTTTATACCTGTGATACTCTGTTAAATGCCGACCAACTGGATCTCCATATTCCGGCACATCGTTATTTTCTGTACAACTGTATCTTAAACAACGACAGCAGTATCCGGGATGGCAAGGATATCGGGGATCCGACTGAAACCTGTCTCCTTACGATGGCAAGGAAAACGAAACTATTTGATGTCGGTGTAACAGAAGAAGTTCTGCGTGATCTGATGCCACGTCTGGAAGAGATTCCATTTGACTCCGAACGGAAACTGATGAGCAGCAAATACCTATTGCACGGCGTACCTACACTTCTGACAAAAGGTGCAGTCGATGTTCTTCTTACCCGTATGGATTCAATCATCACAGAGGATGGTATCCGTCCGATTACAGAGAACGACCGCGACAGAATTCTGGAACAAAATATGCAATTTTCCAGACAAGGTTTACGGGTTCTGGCACTTGCCTATAAAGAATGTTCCGATTCGGAAGTTCTGACCGCAGCCTCTGAATATGGTTATACTTTTATCGGACTTGTATCCATGATCGATCCGCCAAGAGAAGAATCCATGGCTGCAGTTGCGGATGCTATCTCCGCCGGAATCAAACCGATCATGATAACCGGAGATCATAAAGTAACGGCAACCGCTATTGCCAGACAGATCGGTATCTTCCACGATGGTGATATGGCCGTAACCGGTCAGGAAGTCGACCGTATGACCGATGACGAACTTACAGATGTCCTTCCAAAGATCTCCGTCTATGCCAGAGTTTCACCGGAAAACAAGATCCGTATCGTTGATGCATGGCAAAAGAAAGGTCACATTGTCGCCATGACGGGTGACGGTGTAAACGATGCTCCCGCATTGAAAAAAGCAGATATCGGTGTCGCTATGGGAATCACCGGAACCGAGGTATCAAAGGATGCCTCAGCTATGATCCTTGCAGATGATAATTTTGCAACGATCATAAAAGCTGTCCTGACAGGAAGAAATGTTTACCGTAATATCATGAATGCCATCCTGTTCCTTTTGTCCGGAAACCTCGCAGCCATTCTGGTAGTTCTCTACTGCTCCATCATGGCGCTTGATACCCCATTCCAGCCGGTTCATCTGCTCTTTATCAATCTGCTGACCGATTCACTTCCGGCGCTTGCCATCGGTATGGAGCCATCCGATAAGAAATTACTTCGTAACAAACCGCGAGATCCAAAAGCAGGAATCTTCAATAAATCCTTCTCGCTCCAGCTTATTTGCTACGGTGTTCTGATCGGTATTGTTACAACCGTCGCCTTTTATCTGGGTGATTCCGTAAATGCCCTGACTGCCAGCACAATGGCATTTGCCACACTGACGCTTGCAAGATTGTTCCACGGATTTACATGCCGCAGCGAATCCTCTATTATAAAGATCGGTATCCGCTCCAACCTCTGGAGTGTCGCCGCTTTCTTCGCCGGTGTCCTGCTGCTTGGCTTTGTCCTGCTCGCACCATTTATGCATGGCTTATTCATGATTGCCGACCTGACAGTTAAAAATGTATTGAGCATTTTAGGGCTTGCATTTATCCCAACCTTTATTATCCAGATCACACGAATAATAAAAGAAGCTGTTCGTAAATAACTGCAGCGTCAAGACTTATGAAATGGTTGTATTGTGCCTGCAAAAGTCATGACTTATACAGAGTCGAATGCCGGCTGGCGTTTTCTTTTAATAAAACTCCAGTCGGTGTTCCACCAGCTCATCTCCTTCATAGACCAGCCGCAGAGTGAAGAAACGTTGTTCGTCTTCTAATAAGAGTTTCAAAAATATAGCATCTCCTGTCCAGGTCGGAAGAGATGGCACGATGCTTTTATCTACCCATTCCAGTTCTCCTTCATTGCAGGCGGTTAAGCTTCCGGTAAAGCCATCTGCTGTAAACAGACACATCAGCTCCGGCTCACAGACATCACTGATAAATGTGATCAGGCCACGGAACTGATAAGATGTCAGTGTCAGTCCTGTTTCTTCTTTTACTTCCCGAAGCAGGCAGTCTTCCGGTCCTTCTGTTTCTTCCGCATGTCCGCCGACTCCGATCCATTTATTCTTATTAATATCTTTCTCCTTCTTCGTACGATGAAGCATCAGATATTTTCCGTCTTTCTCTATATAACATAATGTTGTCATTTTCATAGTAAGTGACATAGCCTTTCATCTCCTGTTATTTGCCATATTTACCCATATGCGCTCATTATACCTTCCCCCCGGACAAATGCAACCGATAATTCAAATACAGTTGCCATATTGAAATTATCGCTTTTCCGGTGCTATAATAAGGAGCGACAGGTTGTAAACCTGTCCGATCACAATATGTGAAGCAATTACAAAACATCGACAGTTTTGCAATTACCTATATATAACTTTATACGGAGGTATGAATATAATGAGTAAAATTGATGAAGTCAGAAGCGAAATGATGGCCGCTATGAAGGCACATGATAAAGAGAGAAAGGACGCATTATCCGCACTCCTTACAGCCTTGAAAAATAAATTTATAGACAAACGTGCTGATCTGACAGAGGAAGAAGAAAATGAAGTTGTATTAAGAGAGATCAAGCTCGCAAAAGAAACAATCGATACAACACCTGCTGATCGTACCGATATTATAGATGAATGCAAGGCAAGAATCACTGTATTCGAAGAATTCGCACCAAAGATGATGGATGAAGCAGAGATCACTGCTACGATCAAAGAAGTTCTTGCAGGTCTTGGTATCGACGCTCCAACAGCCAAAGACAAAGGCAAGATCATGAAAGAGCTGATGCCTAAGGTTAAAGGCAAAGCTGACGGAAAACTGGTCAACCAGATCCTTACATCTATGATGGCATAAGCATACAAAGCCACCACACGATAACAGAAAAACTCCATGCCCGGTGTCTATATATTTTATGAAGCAGACCTATCCGGAACGTCGGTTCTTAACGAATCACCAACAGGTGATGAGTTTAGTACCGATACGTTCCGGATCGAACGAAAGTGTTCTGCGAAATAAAGATATATAGACACCGGACATGGAGTTTTTTAGTTTATGTCTCAGCTTTCATGTCCTGACCCTTTGATCCACGACATAAGTTCATCAAGTTTAATCGGCTTGCTGTAGAGATAGCCCTGGAATGCATCACAGCCAAGTTTTTTCAGTTCATCTCTCTGAGCTTCATTCTCTACATATTCAGCAATAATCTTGAATTTCAAAGATCTGCCCAGATAGACGATTGATGCAATGATATCACGATTCGTTTCATTATGAATAACGTCTCTCGTCAGAGATCCATCCAGCTTTACAATGTTAAAATACTTCGTCTGCAAATAAACCAGCGACGTATGTCCCATACCAAAATCATCGATCAGGAATCTGTGACCTTTCGCCTTCAATGCTTCAATCTTTTTCGTTATATCAATGGACGAAGAAAGTGCATCCTGCTCCGTGATCTCAAGTCCGAGCTGTACATTTGGAAACTGGTATTTCTGTACAACATTTTCGATACATGCTTCAATGCCATCCCATTCCAGAGATTCATTTGTAAGATTGACCGACATCTTGAAATCATCCGGTACGATATCCCTTACCTGTGCCAGTGCCGCACCTGCCGTATCAAAGATAAATTTCTCTAACGTACTAAGTACCTTCTTTTCCTTGGCAAGCTGTATGATCAACGGAGGATAGATAAATCCAAATTCCGGATGCTCCCAACGGATCAACGCTTCTGCACCAATGCACCTGCCATCACGGTTCACCTGTGGCTGATACACTAAGAACAATTCTTTCCGTCTGATTGCTTCAACAAGTTCATCTGCCAGGATACGGGCCATATGTCCGATCTCATCTTCACGCTTTGTATATGGTGAGATGGAATTGTTCTGCTCCTCGCGCTGCATCTCCTCCACCAGTCTTTTGACATCACGTTTCAGACGCAGTTCCCGCTGTTCTTCATACATACGAATAAATGGTTTATAAATACACACACCAATTGCCAGACACAGGATCTGCAAAACTGCTCCTGCCCAGGAACCGGTAGCCTGATACCCACTCAGAATAACAGGCGTCGTCCAATCAACTTCATGTATCACGTGCGGAACAAGTCCAAAGAACATTGCAGCATAAGTGACCAGATAATTCACCATCGGTACAAGCATAAATGGGATCAGTAGAATAGGATTCAAAATCACAGGAACTCCAAATAAGACAATTTCACTGATATTGAAGACCAAACTCGGTGCTGCCATATATGCAAGATTCCGAACACCCTTCTTTTTCGCAAACAACAGGATCGCAATCACCAGACACAAAACGGCTCCCACTCCTCCCAGAAGTACAAATACATCCTGCATTGTCTTGCTGAAAATTCCGGCTGTTATATCAGAAAAATTCTGCTTGATCACTGTGTCTAACATATTGTGTCCATGAATTCCAAAGAACCATAACGCATGTGTCAGAAAAATAATGACCACTCCTGCTCCCAGTCCATTCTGTAATGGCTTTAACAGGTAATCAAAAAAGCGTTCAACCAATTCCTGAAAACCGCTTACTCCAAATAATACCTGTAACAAAATTCGAAAAAACGCAAAAAATCCAATAATGACAACCGCCGGAGCAATTCCTTCGATTGCTTCAATATAGATACCGTCCGTATTCGTACGCTGATTTTTCACCTTGAAGAAACGACTGCTCTTCATTGTGTAATAGATCTTACCGGAAATAAGCGCAACAAACAGTGCCGTAAATGCATGCATATTGCTTAACGAATGAATGGAAAAATCATCGTACTGGATTCCGAAATACCCTACCAGAGCAGCCAGTGTGATAATTACTAAAATGATAATATTTCCTGTACCTTCATAGATTTCCTGCTTTCTCCGTTTCATAATGGCATAACTGACCGTTGTTGTTACTGCCAGAAAAACAGCAAAGAACTCATTAACACTGGCATATACGAAATTCAGAATTTCCAGTACATGTCCACCACACAATTTCGCTATAAACGTCTGATATGCAGGAATCGGTAGATTGATCAACATCGCCGCCAGGTACCCGACTACAAGAAGCGGGATCATCATGATCATACCCTGTCGGATCGCACCCAGCGCGCAGCTGCTGTCAAGCCGGTCTGCCATACGCATGATCATTTTTTTAAATTTGCTCATCTTTTGTTTTAGTGCAATAATCTGGGAGTTAATTATCACACGTTCCTTTCTCTACTCTCTCACCAGATGTAGTTTTTCTGCAAGCTTCAGGATCAGGGTTCCCTTTGGCATAGCAAGGATTTCTTCCTTCGTATATCCTCCGACTGCCAGAATAGCTGCTGCATAGAAAATAACTGCAAGCAGGATTGCCAGAACAACACTGACTGAATTCATATGGATCAGGTGGTAGAAGATCTGATAACTGCCCCATGCAACGATTCCCATAAATATCGACGCAACAGCAGGAGCAAGATAGATCTTCTTCACATCAAGCTTTGTAGACATATATTTGGATACAGATATATGGTTAAAGATACATGCCAGTAATGAATACAGGATCGTAGCCGCTACCAGACCGAACAGCTTCGCATCTGTAAATTTCAAAATAGCAGCAAGAAATACTAAATGGATCAACAATGCAAGTGTCGCATTCTTCACCGGCTCCATAACCTTTCCGATTCCCTGCAAGATACTGTTTGTAAGTGTTGATAATGAATAAAATACCACAGATATGCAGCCGGCAGTCAATGCCTTAAATACCAGCGGATCCGCGCCACGGAACAACAGCGTGATGATCGGTTCTGATAACACACCGATTCCGACAGCACATGGTATCGTCACCATCATCGTGATACTCATGGACTGATTGTATACATGATTCGTTTCCTCTTTATCACCCTTGGTAAATGCTCCCGAAATATTCGGTATCAGGGTTGTTCCAACCGCAGATGCAATTGATACCGGAAGATTGATCAGCACCATATACTGACCGGAAAAAATACCGTACAAATTTGCAGATTCAACACGATCTACATTTTTACTGTTTAAGACATTGTAGAAAATCTTCATATCTACGGTGGTCGTAATATTATACACAAATGCAGCAATAATGATTGGTGTTACGATCATTACGATCTGCCGGAATAACTTTCCATATGATTCTACATTCGACGAAACATCAGTCTCTACTGTCTCCATGATTTCTTTTCTTCTTCCTGCATATGCGATCAGAATATAAATAATTCCACAGAGAACACCTGCCCCTGTTCCCATTGCACTGCCTGCTGCACCATATTTTGCATGTTCAGAGGTTCCCGGTGCAAATGGTCTGGACATCAGATGGGCAGCCAGAACGCTGACAACTGCATTTGCAATCTGCTCTATAATCTGTGATATAGAGGTCGGAATCATCGTTTTATATGCCTGAAGATAGCCTCTGTAAATAGCAAGAAAGCCCGACAGAAATATTGTCGGTGCGAGGATCTGTAAGCTTAAAATCGCATTTGGCTGTTCCTTTACCAGAACCGGTGCAAATGCAAATGTCAGGATACCTGCCACCAACCCGGCAGATACTACATAGATAAAAGCGCATTTAAATACTCGTCTCGCATTTCTGTATTCTCCCAAGGCCAATTTCCCTGAAATGATCTTAGAAACCGCCGTCGGAATGCTGTAAGTTGCGATCATCAATATCATGGAATAGATTGCATACGCTGTACCATAATATCCGTTTCCCTCATCTCCGATAATCTGAAATAACGGCGACCGATATAAGAGACCGATCACTCGGGATAATATACCTGCACCTGCAAGTACTGCCGCCTGAAAAGCAAAATTTGTCCTCATACCGGACGGCTTCTTTATTTTCTTCTTTCCATTATCATTCTGCATGATTGTTTCTCCTGATTATTATGTAACCGACTACCAAGCGATCAGCTACCATTCTATCCGGTTGCACATATTTCCAGCGTCTGCTATACTGACATCGGAAATGGCACACGTTTCCAATACCCTATATATATACCAGTTTTTTATACTTATTACAAATAAAATATGTAAAAGATTTTTATAAAAGGAGGTTTTCCACCTATGGCTAATTCAAATATTCCAAAAGATCCTGTTATGCTCCTTAGTTTTATTAATATGAAGCTTCGCGATTTTTATCCGAGTCTGGATGAATTATGTGCAGATCTGAATCTGAATGTAAATGAAGTATCCGAAAAACTGGCATCTGCCGGCTTTAACTATGACGAAAAATTAAATCGATTTGTATGATAAGCAAGCAAGTAATTTTACTTTCATTTTATCTCATTACAAACGGAATGCCGGCAGAGCTATGACCGGGTATTTGTGTTTAAAATACCCCATAGATATCTGCCGGCTTATTCTATCACATAAAGCTACACTATATGTGCCCTGTCATTTCTGAATATGCTACGTTTCCTACATCTGATCATCTTTGTCGTCATCACTGCTCTTCTTTTCAGCTCCATGCTCCGTTGCTGCCAACTGATCATCTGCTTTCTCCGCATGCATCACTTTCTCAATCTGCTGATATAACCTCTTCGCATGTCGCTTCGCCTCACGTTCTGCCTTTGCAGCTGCTTTTTCCTCCGGAGTTTTTTTATGAAAACGGATATCCTCCTCTTCCTCTGTCAGATAGATTGGCTTTCCGGTTTCTTCATCGATCCGTTTGATTCGCTCAAATTCCGAGGACACCGATACCATATGCTTCTTTTCCAGCTTGTCGGTACATGTCTTATTGATATACATGTAGATACATGCAAATACCGGAACACCCAGCAGCATTCCGTAGAATCCGAAGATACCACCACCTACGATAACCGCGGTCAGAACCCAGAAGCTGGAAAGTCCCGTTACATCACCAAGGATCTTTGGTCCTAAAATATTTCCATCAAACTGCTGAATACACAGGATCATGATAAGCAATATGATACTCTTGATCGGATCTGCGATCAGAACAATAAACACACATGGGATCGCACCGATGATCGGACCAAAAAACGGAATTACATTTGTCACACCAATGATAACACTGATCAGCAATGCATATGGCATATCTACGATCGTTGTCAAAATAAATGTTATAATCCCGATTATGATCGAATCCACGATCTTACCATTGATAAACTGACTGAATATCTTATTTACACTTGCAAGTCCATCCAGAATGATATTCGCGTTTTTCAGTTTAAACAGTGCATAGACGATTTTCTTGCCTCTGGAAGCCAAATATTCCTTATTCGCCATCACATAGATAGATGCTACAATACCGATCAGGAAATTATAAATGAACTTCAATCCGCCCACAACACCGGAGCTGATATTCAATACAATCTTATCCAGATTCGGAACAACATCTGTATTTACCCATTTCTGTAAGCGGTCATATACAGTGTTTACGACATTCATTACCATTTCTTCGGATTCGCCAAGGTTCTTGAATTTATCATAAATGGTATTGATCGCCTTCATGATATTATTATAGTAATTATCCATATTGGATATAAGAAGATTGATACTGTCGATGACCTGTGGCACTACCATCCAGATCAAACCCGTGAGCAGACCAAGGAACAAAATGATCGTTATAATGATCGATATGGCTCTTGATACATGAAACAGTTTTTTCTTGTCTTTGATCACCCGATCCTGCAAGATCGTATGACACAGACGATCAAAAAAGATAAGCACCGGATTCAACAAAAAAGCGATCACAAAACCAATTATAATCGGTGCTGCCGCCCCGGTTATCGTATCCAATACCTTCCGAAAGCCTGTCCACTCCTCCAATATCTTATTAAATACAAGCGCTGCTGCAATTACCAGAAATATGATCGTTCCCGCCTTAAACAGCCGTCTTTTTCTTTCATTTCCCAATTTTGTCTGATAACCTTTCCCTTTCCACATTCAAAACCCAATATCAGATATGTCGTTTCATTCCATTCCTATAACAACACATCAATGGATTTATTCTTACATATAATTATAAACAACCTGAAAAAATTATATACTGTTTCAAAAAGTCAGGCAATAGAATTTCCCATTTTTAATAGATTTTAAATAGATTTAACCATGACTTTACCAAATCCAAAATCGTTCAAAAAATGAACCTTAAATAACCCTATATTTTTGAAAAAAGCATTGTCGACACTTTAGTTACATAGTAAAATAGTGACATGTTTAAGGGTTCTTAACAAACCACAAAACATATTTTACCTAAGACCGGGGAGGCATAAAGGAGGTGTTCTTATGGAAAATGAATTAATCTGTCAATTAATTATCTGGTCCGTTATCTTTATGGTCTGTATAATTATCGAAATCATTACTCTCGGACTTACAACCATCTGGTTCGCGGGAGGAGCTTTGGTATCTGCGATCTCTGTATTCTTTGGTACATCACTGATCATCCAGATATTGATCTTTGCAGTTATTTCATTAGTTCTTCTGTTTACTACAAGGCCTGTGGCTTTAAAACATTTCAAATTATCCGATATGGAAAAAACAAATGTTGAAAGTCTGGTCGGCAAACAGGTGATCGTATCTGAAACCATTGATAATCTAAAGGCTACCGGGCAGGTAAAAGTAAATGGTCTCGAATGGACCGCACGTGCTGCTGATGAAACTGATATTATTCCCCAGGGAACCGAAGTCACGATCAATGAGGTTTCCGGCGTAAAACTTATTGTCAGCAGAATATAATTTATTTAATTTGACAGATACTATATCTGTCGCCACTTAAAGGAGGTACTTATTATGGATTCACCACTCACATGGCTAGTAATTATCTTAGTATTCATTGCTATCATTATTATCTGCAGCACAATCAAGATCGTCCCACAGGCACACGCTTACGTTATCGAACGTCTGGGAACCTACTGCGGTACATGGTCCGTAGGTCTTCATATGAAGATGCCTATTATCGATAAGATCGCACGTCGTGTTACCTTAAAGGAACAGGTTGTAGACTTCGCTCCACAGCCGGTTATCACGAAAGATAACGTTACAATGAGAATCGATACTGTCGTTTTCTTCCAGATCACAGATCCAAAGCTTTTCTGCTATGGTGTTGAAAATCCGATCATGGCAATCGAAAACCTGACAGCCACTACTCTCCGTAACATCATCGGTGATCTCGAACTTGACCAGACACTGACATCCAGAGAGACGATCAACACAAAGATGCGTGCTACCCTGGACGAAGCAACTGATCCTTGGGGCATCAAGGTAAACCGTGTTGAGCTAAAGAATATTATCCCACCTGCAGCGATTCAGGATGCCATGGAAAAACAGATGAAGGCAGAACGTGAAAGACGTGAACAGATCCTGAAAGCAGAAGGTGAAAAGAAATCCGCAATCCTTATTGCAGAAGGTAACAAACAGTCCGTTATCCTGGAAGCAGAAGCTGAGAAGCAGTCACAGATTCTTCGCGCAGAAGCTAAGAAGGAAGCAACGATCCGTGAAGCTGAAGGTCAGGCACAGGCTATCCTCGCTGTACAGCAGGCAAATGCAGACAGTATCCGTCTCTTAAATGAATCTGCTCCATCTAATCAGGTTCTTACGATCAAGAGTCTGGAAGCTTTCGCAAAGGCTGCCGACGGCAAGTCAACCAAGATCATTATTCCATCTGATATTCAGGGTGTTGCAGGACTTGCAACTTCATTATCGGAATTAGTGAAAACAGAGAAATAAGATTGAACTGATTCATTGGTAATATTAAAAACTGCCACTGTCAGAATGAAGCCGTTATTGGGTAACCATTCTGATAGTGGCAGTTTTTATTTTATCTGTTATCCTTACAATTACTCCATGCTTTCATCCGCCCAGCTCTTTATCATTGCTATCTCTCTTGCATATCCTGCATCATCATTTGGTGTCTCTAAGATAAATGGTCTGCCTGCAAGCAATGGATGCGTTACGATCCGTTTTAATGCTTCTGCTCCGATCTCACCCTCTCCAATCTTCTGATGTCGGTCTTTGTGTGAATCTCTCACATTCATGCTGTCATTTAGATGAACAGCCTTTAAGCGGTCAAGTCCGATGATCTGATCAAACGTGTGAAGTACACCATCCAGATCTTCCACAAGATCATAGCCACCATCCCATGTATGACAGGTATCAAAGCATACCCCGATCTTATCCTCGCAGTCAACCAGCTCTATGATACGTTCCAGTTCTTCAAAATTTCTTCCGACTTCCGAGCCTTTGCCTGCCATTGTTTCCAGTAATACGACTGTACTCTGATCCGGTTTGATCGCATGATTTAATGCATCGGCAATTACCGGTATGGCTTCTTCTGCTCCCTGACCAACATGTGCGCCCGGATGGAAATTATAATAATTTCCCGGAAGATACTCCATCCGCTCCATATCATCCTTTAAGATATTACATGAGAACTCCCGAATATCCGGTTTTGCTGCACAGACGTTCATTGTATATGGTGCATGTGCGACCAGTTTTCCGAAATGATGCTCCTCCATCAGGGAACGTAACCGTTTCGCATCTGCCGGATCGATCTCTTTCGCCTTTCCGCCCCTTGGATTTCTTGTGAAAAATGCAAATGTATTTGCACCAAGTTTTAATGCCGCCTTTCCCATAGCCTCAAAGCCTTTGGAGGACGACAGATGATTTCCTATATATATCATGTTGTTTCTCTCCTTCTTATAATATAAATATGGCTATGTCATAAGACATAGCCATATTTGTGAAACCACCAGCAGCGGTTTCAACGCTTTT
The DNA here is from genome assembly GCF_000154245.1 of Clostridium sp. L2-50. Lineage (NCBI taxonomy): Bacteria > Bacillati > Bacillota > Clostridia > Eubacteriales > Clostridiaceae > Clostridium > Clostridium sp. L2-50. Next base: position 46,950 of record NZ_DS480326.1, read on the forward strand.
ACAACTTCCACTTATAGGTAGGACTCACCTTGTAAGGAAATTATTATATTAGAATACCTTAGTTGTTCTTATAGTAGTTGATCAGGCAGCCATCCATGATGATCTGTCTCTCATCATCGGTCAGGCTTCCAAGCTTCAGGTCTAATTCCTTGAAGTCTTTATTTACCACATATGCCTTGATGATCTCGTCCTTATTCTGAACAGCCTCACGGATACCCGGAATAAATACATAATCATCATTATCAAATGCGAAATCTTCCTCCATGATGAATGGAAGCATACCCCAGTTGATCAGGTTGGATCTGTAACGCTTTGTTGCATATTCCTTGGCAATGTTTGCCCAGCCGCCAAGTACCTTCTGGCAGGAAGCAGCCTGCTCTCTGGCAGAACCATCACCCGGCTTTACAGCAAAGATCGTACTACCGTAACCGGTATTGGAACCTGTGATCTCACGATCTGCAAATTTTGCTTTGATCTCTTTCATCATAGGCTTCATGGATTCATCTGCTTTGCAGAAGCATCCAAGTTCTTCTCTCTTCTTCTCAACTGCCTGAATTGCCTTTGCACGGCCTACATATTCAGGATCCTTTCTGGATAAAGTGAACTCAGCAAGTCCAAGCGGATTTGAACGGTAGGAAGATGTCTCACCGGATGGAATAAGTTCATCTGTAGTTGTTACAGGATCGTTAATAACAGATGCAACCTTTAATAACAGGTTGTCTGTCAGTGCGATCATCTCAGGCCAGTCCTTGATATTCGGACCAAACTTGATCTCAACAGATGGATCAGCCTTGCCGACACCATTGTAAACTCGTCTGTCATAAATGGTCTTATCGAAGAAATATTTCTGTCCCTTGTATTCAACATCCAGATCTGTAGCTGCTGTAAGGTATCCCTTATTTGCTGCTGTAGCTGCGATCGAACGTGCATCCATAAGTGCAACGGATGAGATCTGACCATTCTGGATCTTGGAGCCTTCACGGTTCGGGAAGTTTCTGGTTGAATGACGGATTGATAATGCATTATTTGCAGGTGTATCTCCGGCACCAAAGCAAGGGCCGCAGAATGCTGTCTTAACGATCGTACCTGTCTCGATCAGGTCAGCCAGTACACCGTTCTTTGCAAGCTCCATATAGATAGGAGTTGATGCAGGGTATACAGATAATGTAAATTCATCTGCACCGATGCTTCTTCCACGGATGATATCCGCTGCCTGACAGATGTTCTCGAATCCACCACCGGCACATCCGGCAATGATTCCCTGTTCTACATATAACTTGCCATCACGGACTTTATCCTTTAATGTGAAGTCAACCTTACCGTCCAGACTAACCAATGCGCGCTTCTCGCAGTCGTCTAAGATATCCATCAGGTTTGCATTTAATTCTTCAATTGTATATGTATTGCTTGGATGGAATGGCATAGCGATCATTGGTTTTACCTTTGACAGATCCACATATACAACACCATCATAGTAAGCAACAGAACCCGGATTCATTTCCTTATATGCTTCCGGTCTGTAGTGTGTATCATACCACTCCTTGATCTTCTCATCTGTCTTCCAGATAGAGGACAGACAGGTTGTCTCGGTTGTCATTACATCGATACCGATACGGAAATCAGCAGATAATTTATCAACACCAGGTCCTACAAATTCCATTACCTTATTCTTAACATAACCGCACTGGAAAGTTGCACCGATAATCGCAAGAGCAACGTCCTGAGGACCTACTCCCTTTGCAACTTCTCCGTCCAGATAGATTGCTACTACACCGGGCTTAGCTACATCGTAAGTTCTGCATAAGAGCTGCTTTGCAAGCTCTCCGCCGCCTTCGCCGATCGCCATTGTACCGAGCGCACCATAACGGGTATGACTGTCGGAACCAAGGATCATTGCGCCACATTCTGCAAGCATTTCTCTTGCGAACTGATGGATAACAGCCTGATGAGGCGGAACATAGACACCACCGAATTTCTTTGCGCAGGAAAGACCAAACATGTGGTCATCCTCATTGATCGTACCACCAACTGCACATAAGGAGTTGTGACAGTTTGTAAGGACATAAGGGATTGGGAATTCTTTCAGTCCTGAAGCTCTTGCTGTCTGGATAATACCTACAAATGTTATATCATGAGAGGTCATCTTATCGAATTTGATCTTAAGATTGTCCATATTGTCAGATGTGTTGTGCTTCTCCAGGATACCATATGCCATAGTATTCTTTGCAGCTTCTTCCTTGGATGGAGCTGTACCTAACTTCTGTGTAAGGATCGCATTTGCATCGACATTGTCTTCTACAAGCTCTGTGCCATTTAAAAGATAAGCACCATTGTCAAATAATTTAATCATTCTATTTCCTCCTAATTTGTTGGTGATTCTTTTTCTCATTTTGTCAATCGCTGTTTATTTTAACACAAATCGGCATAGTTGTGAACAACTATGCCGATGAAAGTTTTCATTATAATATTTTTAATCATCCTGCTTCAACCGGAACCCTGAATGAGCACCACTGCCTTTATTCTGTGAAGCACTTTCAGCAGAATCCGCAGTCTGAGGTTGTTCATGATTCATGGTAGTCTCATCTACATTCTCTGCCATCTGTGTTGTATATGGTGCTGTCTGATAGTCCGTGACCGCATTTTCATTCGCCGGAACGGTCGCTTCATCTGTAAATGCACCTGTAACCACCTGCATTCTCTTATGGAGTTCTTCCATTCTCTGCGCTTCCTCCTGCGCTTCCAGACGGGCTTTCTCTAACTTCTTCCGTTTCATCTTCCGGTCAAGCAGCCAGATATATAATGCAAATCCTGCCGCAATCACTCCGATGATCGACCAGATCATGATCGCATTATAATTCGGGAACATTCTATAATATTCCGCTGCCGTCTTTCCTGTCACATCCATAGAGGTTTCTGCATCGGAACCGCCATGATCATGTCCCTGCCAGTCCGCATCAGATTTAAGGAAATAATCATATCCGACATTCTGTCCACCAAGATCATCCCATGTCAGATCGATATTATACCAGTGTCCATCCACCTGAACCCGATTCCACAGATGCTCGGATTCCAGTCCAAAACCATATTCACAGGTGACCGGGACTCCGGCTTTTTTCATAATGATATAAAATGCCAGCGCATATCCGTTACATGCCGAATCGCCTCTGTACAGAGTATTACATGCGCCACCGGATGAGCGGTTATATTCATTATGTAAGATAATATAATCATGTACCGCTTTCACCTTCTCGTAATCTGACAGCCCCTTTATCTTCCCCGAAATCTGTCCGGAACGGATAAATACAAGAAAGCTTTTTAACCGGCTCATATGATTGATCTTTACCGCTACTTTTTCTCCACCTGAATCCGGCGTATATACATAAGAAAATGCATAGAATTCTCCACCTGCATACATATTCTTTTCCATCAACTTGTCAAGGACCGACTGATAATCCATATACGGTTCCCCTGTTGTCTTTAGCGTAACCGTATTCTTATACCTTGAAGCGGCTGTTGCTACTGCATCATTGATCTCTTCGTATGTTGACAGTCTTCCTGTCGATACCGGCAGCATCTTTAAAACGACACAGTAAACAATAAACAACAGAATGATTCCCTCAATTACGATCTTTACTTTTTTCCCTTTTGACATTTTTCTCTCCTCTTTTTTTACATTCTTGATACGATTCATTATACCTCATTTTTCACTATTACAAAATCCTATTACCTGCACTTTTCCGTTTTTTATTCGTTCAAATTTCTTATCTTATTTACAAAAAAATTTTTATTTACTTCTTATTTATACATGATATAATAAAAAAGTCTACGTTTTATTAAGAAATTTTTTCAATAAACCTTCTATTTGTCTGAAATCATAAGGGAAATCATTTCTATATTCATTCTGACATATCGATGCGTTTATAGTCACAAGGAGAGATTAAAAAGTGAAAGATACGATTGAGATCAGATGGCATGGCCGGGGCGGCCAGGGTGCCAAAACTGCTGCTCTGCTGCTTGCAGACGTAGCTTTTAAAACAGGAAAATACGTTCAGGGTTTTCCGGAATATGGTCCGGAGCGAATGGGTGCACCGATCACTGCTTATAACAGAATCAGCAGCGATCCGATCCGCGTTCATTCCAATATCTACACCCCACAGTATGTTGTTGTCGTTGACGAGTCCCTCTTGGAATCCGTGGATGTAACCGCCGGATTAAAAGAAGATGGTGCGATCGTCATTAACACCCCAAAGACACCGGATGAGGTTCGTCCTCATTTAAATGGCTACAAAGGAAAAGTTTATACATTAGATGCCCGGGAGATCTCGATGCAGACACTCGGCAGGAACTTCCCGAATTCTCCTATGCTTGCTGCTATCGTTGCAGTCAGCGGTATCATGGAGCAGGATGATTTCCTTGCAGATATGAGACTTTCCTATCAGCATAAATTTGCAAAGAAGCCTGAGGTTATCGATGGAAATATGAAAGCCCTTGAGCTTGCATTTAAGGAGGTAACCAAGTAATGAGAACAGATATCAGCAGAATACATGAGAAAAGTAAATATACAGAGATCACCCCCGGTAACCATGTGTACGGCGGTGGTACTTCCAAAGCATTTAACACAGGTGAATGGAGAACTGCTACTCCTGTCATAGATGAGAGCAAATGTGTACACTGTCTGTTATGTGCACCGGTCTGTCCGGACAGCTGCATCCCGGTCGTAGGCGGCAAACGTCTTGACTTCGATCTGAACCACTGCAAGGGCTGCGGTATCTGCGCTTATCAGTGTAAGTTTGGTGCTATTACGATGAAGGAGGGCAAATAAATGGGTATCAGAGAACGTTTATCAGGAAATGAAGCGGTGTCTTATGCGATCAAGCAGATCAACCCGGATGTCATGCCGGCATTCCCGATCACCCCTTCTACAGAGATTCCACAGTTTGTTTCTACATATATTTCAAATGGTGAGATCGACACAGAGTTTATTCCGGTCGAGAGTGAGCACAGTGCTATGAGTGCTGCGATCGGTGCAAGTGCTGCCGGCTGCCGTGTCTTAACAGCAACCTCATCCTGCGGTATGGCGCTGATGTGGGAGGAGCTCTATGTTGCAGCTTCCAACCGTCTGCCGATCGCACTGGCTCTTGTAAACAGAGCTTTATCCGGCCCGATCAACATCAACTGCGACCACTCAGACAGTATGGGTGCAAGAGATACCGGATGGATCCAGATCTATGCAGAGAATAATCAGGAAGCTTATGATAATTTCGTACAGGCTTACCGGATCGCAGAGCACAAGGATGTCCGTCTTCCGATCATGATCTGTCAGGATGGTTTCATCACCAGCCACGCAGTTGAGAATATCGAACTGTTAGAGGATGACAAGGTAAAAGCATTTGTCGGTGAATACAATCCGGAACAGTACCTGTTGAATCCAAAGATGCCTATGGCAGTCGGTCCATATGCAACTTCTCCATTCTATATGGAATCCAAAATGAATCAGAACGAAGCTATGAAGAATGCCAAGCAGGTGATCTTGGATGTTGCGAATGATTTTGCAAAAATCTCAGGCAGACAGTACGGCTTCTTTGAGGAATATAAATTAGAGGATGCTGATTATGCGATCGTTATGATCGGTTCCGCAGCAGGAACGACAAAAGAAGCAATCGATGCATTACGCGCACAGGGCAAGAAGGTCGGCTTATTAAAGCTCCGTGTCTTCCGTCCATTCCCAGGTGAAGAAATTGCTAAGGCGCTGGCTCATACAAAGGCAGTTGCGATCTTAGACCGTTCCGAAGGCTTCCGTGCAGGCGGCGGTCCTTTATCCGCTGAGATCAAGGAGCACCTGTATGATATCGGAGCTTCTACAAAGGCTGTCAGCTATATCTACGGTCTTGGCGGCAGAGATTATACAACAGTGGAAGCAACCGATGTATTTAACCAGTTAGAGGAAATGATCGAGCAGGGCAAGACCATTCCACAGTATCAGTATATTGGACTTAGAAAGTAAGGAGGTAAGACAAAATGGCATATAATTTTAAAGAAGTAATGAACAAGCCTGAGCGTCTTGCTCCGGGTCATAGAATGTGTGCAGGCTGCGGCGGTACGATCGCAGTTCGTAATGTACTCCGTGCCCTTCATGAGGGTGACAAAGCAGTTATCGGTAACGCTACCGGATGTCTGGAGGTTTCCACCTTCATGTATCCATATACTGCTTACGAAGACAGTTACATTCATAATGCATTTGAAAATGCAGGTGCTACCCTCTCCGGTGTAGAGACTGCTTATCATGTATTAAAGAAAAAGGGTAAATTAGATGAAACATACAAATTCATAACATTTGGCGGTGACGGCGGTACTTACGATATCGGTCTTCAGTCTTTATCCGGTGCTATGGAGCGTGGTCATGACATGGTATATGTCTGCTACGATAACGGTGCTTACATGAATACCGGTATCCAGCGTTCTTCTGCTACTCCGATGTATGCAGATACAACTACCACTCCTGTCGGTTCCCAGTCAAACGGTAAGATGCAGAACCGTAAGGATCTGGCACAGGTTATGGCAGCTCATGATATCCCTTATGTCGGTCAGACTACTCTGCTTGGCAACATGCGTGATATCTATGAGAAATCCGAAAAAGCCATCTACACACCGGGTGCTGCTTTCTTAAATGTTATGGCTCCTTGTCCTCGTGGCTGGCGTTATCCTACCGAACAGATCATGGATATCTGTAAGCTGGCGGTTGAGACCTGCTACTGGCCTTTATTTGAAGTCATCGAAGGCAAATGGATCTTAAGCTATTCTCCTAAGAAGAAGCTTCCGATCGAGGACTTCTTACGGACACAGGGTCGTTTCAAGCATTTATTCAAGCCTGAAAATGAGCATTTACTCGTTCAGTATCAGGAGGAAGTGGATCGCCGTTGGGAGGATCTGCTGTTCCGCTGTTCGAAGAACTAATCACATACGAAAACGGACGAATCCCCTCTATGGTGTGTTCTACATATTCATTCCGCAAGTCGTTTGCACTCTATTCTAACGCAACGGTGCTAAGCTCGTCGCATATAGCGACTCACTAAGAACCGGCGTTAGAAAAGGCTTGCTTCATGAATAGTAAAACACACCATAGCGGGGATTCTGTTTTTTATTAGTCGATAACTTCTTCAGCTCCACAGCTACAAACTCTCTTGTGTAAAGTAATAGTACCAACAGCCCACTTTTTTCTGCATTTTACAGCTGTATCCGTTCCCGCCTCTTCCAACTGATATAGCCATACATATCATTGATAAAGAAGATACCGAAATTCACAACGACCGGAATATAGGCAGGGTTCTCCATCGAGGCAAGCACCCATAAAATGATCAGTACAATATCATTTGCCGCATACCATACTGCATAATACGAGGAACGGAGCATCGTAAGTGCTGCTGCCAGAAAACTGGTTATGATCGATATGGTGCTGAATATAATATTCGGAGTATCGAATACAACTAAAATATAATAAAATACTGCCGTTACGATCACGCCGGATATAATAAGCCCTATGATGTGCTTCCGGTTCAGCTTCTGGATCTTTACGACATTTCCGTTTCCACCGGACGGATTTCTAAGCCATGTGATCGTAGACCAGATCGCCATCGGCATTGTCATGCCAAGGTATGTGATCATCTCGCCCCAGTAATGGAACCGATAGGAAATGATCCCATAAAGGATGCTGAATATCACCATCAGGATCTGCGCCCATACATTTCCCTTTGCTGCAAAGATCAGCGAAGTTACACCTACCAATGCTGCTACCAGAGTCAGCAGATCAAAATCGGTTGTCAGCAGGTTCGATATGCATACAATACAAATAGATCCTAACCAGATGATCCATTCCTTTTTTGTTAATTCTTTCATTGGATTGTTCATGTTTTCTTTCTCCTGTGCCGCTATTCTAATATATAATCATGATTTCCGCAAGAAGCCGCAAAAAAATACCCCATGACGATCATCGGTTCTCAAAATTCTGAGTACCAATAATCTGTCATGAGGTATCTTCATTATGTATCAGCTTACAGCTTTGTTACATTTGCAGCCTGAGGTCCTTTTTCTCCCTCAATTACTTCGAACTCAACTTTGTCGCCTTCCTCCAATACTTTGAAACCAGACATATTTAAAGCTGAGAAATGTACAAAAATGTCATCACCATTCTCATCGCTGATAAATCCATATCCTTTTTTTGCATTAAACCATTTTACTGTACCTGTTTTCATTTGAATTTCCTCCTAAAACTTAATACCTGGAAAACTAAAGAGGCACAGAGCTTCTCGCTCTGTGCCTCTTTGCACTTCTCCTATATTATATTGCTTGGATTATCTTTTTGCAAGTGTTTTTTATAAATTTCTTTTTCATTGACCAAATCTTACATCCGGCATATCCTTCTCGTGCTCGCCGATCATCTTCTCCATCCAGATCATATCGTACCATTCACAAAACTTATAGCCGCTGTTATGAAAACGCCCAACCAGCGTAAAGCCCATTTTTTTATGGAATCTGTAACTGTCATCCGTCAGATGTCCGCTCTCTGCTGCCGGACTTGCGATACAGGCATTCATGTTCAGGATTCCCATTTCCTTCAGTAGTTTTTCCAGATTCTCATATAGGGCTTTGCCAAGCCCCAACTGCCTGCAGTCTTTTCGGATATATATCGTTGTTTCCACTGACCAGTCATATGCCTTTCTGTCTTTGAAACCTGCTGCATATGCATAGCCTGCGATCTTCCCATCCACGACTGCCTTTATGTATGGATACTTTGCTGAGATCTGCTCGATCCTGTTCCTGAATTCATCTACAGACGGTACTTCATATTCAAATGATATTGCTGTTTCTTCTACATAGGGTGCATAAATGGCGAGAAGCTCCTCCGCATCCGCTGTACTTACTTTTTCTATCTTCATGTCTTCTCCTTATGCCTACAAAAAATGCTGCACCGCACAAGTACGATCCAGCATTTTTTATTATTTCTTAGTAGTCTTCTTTGAAACTGCCGCTTTTGTCTGTGCAGGATTCGTCTTACTTACTGTTTCTTTTGTCTTTGTCGCAGCCGTCTTCTTCTCCGGCTCCTTTTTTACAACTTCCGTCGTCTCTACATTCTTCTTTTCCGTTGCAGTTTTCTTCGCAGCCGTTTTCTTCGCAGCCGCGCGTTTTGCTGCTGCCGCTTTCTTTTCTGCCTCTTTCTTCTTCAGAATATCCTCCGGTGTTACATCGGTGTAATCATATTCCAGAACAACAGTAGAAAGTGGCGGTACTGTTACACTGATCGAATAAGGCATACGTTCTGTCTTCTTATCGATTGCCTTAATCTTACCACTATTTAATCTGCCTGCTCCGCCAAACTGTACGTCATCGGAATTCAGAACTTCTTTATATGTTGTGAAGCAAGGTGCTCCAACTTCATAATTATCATATTCAACCGGCACGAAATTGCAGATAAATAACAACTGCTTACTTGGTGTAGAACCTCGACGGATAAATGAAACCACACCCTTATCCGGATGGTCACAGTTGATCCACTCAAAGCCCATCACATCGCTGTCATTTGCATATAACGCATCATTTGCATTGTACAGATTATTTAACGCTTTTACCCAACGCTGTACACCCTGATTCAACGGATTGTCAAGGACAAACCAGTCAAGACTTCTTGCCTCGCTCCACTCGCGCGGCTGTGCAAATTCCTGACCCATGAATAACAGCTTTTTGCCCGGATGACCATACATATAACCATATGCCAGACGAAGATTTGCAAATTTCTGAGGTTCGCTTCCCGGCATCTTATTGATCATTGAACATTTCAGATGTACGACCTCATCATGTGAAATGACAAGAACATAATTCTCTGCATATGTATAGGATAAGCTGAAGGTCAGCTTGTTATGGTTAAAGCTTCTGAAATATGGATCCATCTTCATGTACTCGAGGAAGTCATTCATCCATCCCATATTCCATTTGAACAGGAAGCCAAGTCCGTTCATGGATGCCGGAGCAGTCACACCGGCCCATGCAGTTGATTCCTCTGCGATCAGGAATGCTCCCGGATTCTTTTCTTCCATAATAGCATTGATATTCTGCAGCAGCTTAATTGCATCCAGGTTCTCATTGCCGCCATTTTCATTTGGAAGCCACTGTCCATCCTGCTTACCGTAGTCCAGATATAACATGGATGCAACAGCATCTACCCGTAACGCATCGATATGGAACTTCTCTACCCAGAAAAGTGCATTTGCAATCAGGAAGTTTGCAACCTCTGCTCTGCCATAATCGAAAATATAAGTACCCCAATCCGGATGCTCGCCTCTTCTTGGATCCGGATGCTCATAGAGCGGCATACCATCAAATCTGCCAAGCCCGTGTGCATCCTTCGGGAAATGTGCAGGTACCCAGTCTAAGATGATACCGATTCCCTTACTATGTAAATAGTCAATAAAATACATGAAATCTTCCGGTGATCCGTATCTGGATGTCGGTGCATAATAATTCGTTACCTGATAGCCCCAGGAACCATCAAACGGATACTCTGCGATACCCATGATCTCCACATGTGTATAGCCCATATCCTTTACATAATCCGCAACCATCGGAGCTAACTCTCTATAACTGAAGAAGCCGCTGTCATCGTCTTCAACTTTCTTTCTCCATGAACCGAGATGCATCTCATAGATGGTCATCGGCATCTTCATGCGATCTGTTCTGCTATAGGTTCTTCTCTTATTTACCCATGCGGTATCCTTCCACTTGTAGGACGTCAGATCTGCAACAACCGAACCATTGTCCGGACGCATCTGTGCCTGATTTCCGTATGGATCACTCTTATATAAGACCTCATCATAACGGGTCAGAATCTGGTATTTGTATACTGCACCGGAAAGCACATTTGGAATAAACAGCTCATAGATTCCACCGTTTGGTCGAAGCTGCATCGGATGTAAATTACCATCCCACATATTGAAATCACCGACAACGCTGACTCTCCGCGCGTCCGGAGCCCATACCGCAAAATAAGTTCCTTTTACGCCATCGATCGTCATCGGATGTGCTCCAAATTTATTATAGATCTCGTAGTGCTTGCCTTCCGCAAATAAATAAGAATCAAAATCTGAAATCTGGCTGTCAAATGCATATGGATCTGCTGTCGTAACAGTCGTTCCATCCTCATAAGTTGTTACCAGATTATATTTTGTTCCGCTAAATTCCTTCTTAGGGAAAAAGATCGCATAGAAGCCCTCATCCGTTACCTTCTCCATCGTATGAACTTTTTTACCTGTTCTGGATGTAACCTTCACTTCCACCGCATGTGGACGATAGGCTGTGATGATCTGTCCTTCCCCATATTCATGAATACCCAGCAGATGCTTTGGTGCATTCAATTTACCTGCGATCAGTTCATCATACAGTACCCAGTTGATCCAATCGTTGATTCTCTTGTTCATATAACCCTCCTGAATATATTAGAATTTGTGTGGCTGTGTCTTTCGCCAGCTTATCAGTCGTACTATGATCGTTATAACAAGTCCGGCAAGTATCACTCCTGTATAGATCAGGAACATCCGAAGTCCCAGATTATCCGGGATCAGCGAGATCAGTCTGTCATCCCCTGAGAAAAATACATCATACCTGCCTTTAAATACCATCTCACGAACGCCATAGAAAATGCCGCTTCCGGATACCGCAAGCAGGATCAGTGATACCATTCCGATCACACTTGCTGCAACGCCGCCCCATACGACACATTCATACATTCGTCTTTTCTTTACTGCCAGAAATCCTATGATAAGCAGGATCACCGACAGGAACATCATTCGTTTCGCCTCATCCTTCACCTTCTTCAACTGTCTAAGCTGCGTCAGGTTATAGTCGTAAAGCTTCACATTTCCTTTATCAAAATCAACATTATTTCCGGTTTCCTTCAGTCCATCCGCAATGATACTGTACTCCAGCCACGCCTCGAACTCCGTCAGAGCAGTTTCCGAACCATCTGCTTCATCTGTCTCAAATGTTCGTCCGGTCATCTCTGATGTGTACTCTGCCTCACTGATATTCACTCCCTGGAATGAGATAAACACCGCAGACGACACGATCAGCATTACAACTGCAATCGCAAGGATCACCTGAAAAAATCTATATTTAAACATGATTATCTATCCTGATTTCTATTCTAAAGTCTTATTTGACACATCAAATAAATTATATCGTTCTTATTACGCACATTAATTATTTTACCATTTTAATTGACTTGTGTAAAGAAAACATACTGCTTTCTTCATTATATATTTCTGCCACATACTGTCTTCGCTCTTAAATTTTATTTTATTAAACATATTACTTTGATCCATAAAGACTTGGCAGATAAGATAATTGCAGCATGCTAATATTTTAAATGTTCCGATACAAAATAAAAGCAATATAAAATGTTAAGACATCGCGAAGATTTCGTTATGAGGTTTGTGCTAACCGTCAGCATCAAGCCCATGTTTGAGTCCATAAGGACGAGTTTGGGCGACTGCTGACAAATCAGTTGCACGAACCGAATAGAAATCTTTACTGTCTTGCATTATATTATCTGACCGACATTCCATGTCTGAAATCAATTTTCAATTAACAACGATCATCTGCCAAGTTCACGCAGGTCAAAGTAATATGGGCAGATGTCTTCGTAATGGCCATCCTTCATGCGAAAGCCCCCCGGAATCGTTCCAAGCTGCGTAAATCCAAGCCTCTCATAGAGGTGCCTTGCATGCACATTCGTAGCCACCACCGCATTAAACTGCAGCACCAGATAATCATGCGCCTTTGCATGCGTCAGGCAGTCAGACACCAACTTCTCTCCGATATGAAGCCCTCTTACATCCGCATCTACCGCATAGCTGGCATTGCAGATATGACCGCAGCGTCCGACATTATTTGGATGCAGGATATAAAGTCCGAGCACCTTTCCTGTGTCTGTATCCTCTGCCACCGCGGTATAGGTCTGTCCTGCAAAGAATCCCCTGCCTGTCTCCTCTGTCAGGTCATCCTCCTGTGGAAAAGCAACTCCATCATCTACCACACGGTTCCAGATGCGGTTCATCTCCTGTATGTCTGAATCTTTATATTCTCTGATCTGTATATTCATCTTTCGTCCTTCTTTCTTATTTTATGCATCATTATAAGCCCGTATCAAACAGGCTTCAAGAATATAAATATAGACAATCCACAAAAATCATCTTAAAATGCATATAATGAAAATCTGCTTGACTGGAAACTGCGAAGGAACGAACTTCTTCTCTGTGAAAACAGTCTGTACGGATGAAAGGAGTATAACCACATATGTTATTTGAACTGATAAAAGATCATTTATTCTTAAGTATATATATCCTGATCAATCTGATCGTGTTTTTCCTGTATGGCATCGACAAATGGAAAGCCATTCATCACAAATGGCGCATCCCGGAAGCCCACCTGATCCTTGCCGGAGTATTCGGAATCTTTGGTGCCGTTCTTGGTATGCTGTTATTCCGACATAAAATCAGGAAGCCCAAATTCTACATTGGGCTTCCTGCAATCTTCATTCTTGAACTTGTGTGCGTGATCTTATACATAAAATATCATTGAAATATTTTTGCTTTTATGATCATTTGTCATTTGTGAATATCAGCTATTCATAAATAACGGCTATCCTATAAAAGTCATATTAATGATGCATCAGCGTTCCGTACATCTCCGGTCTGCGGTCACGGAACACGCCCCATTCTCTACGCATCTGTGCGATCGCATCCAGATCAAATTCATGGACAAGCACAGATTCTGTCTCACGGTCTGCCTCCTCCACGATCGTTCCGGTCTGATCTGCGATAAAGGAAGAACCGTAAAATGTCATTGAAGATTCATCGTCCGTCTCGGTTCCGATACGGTTCGATGCGATCACCGGCATAATATTGGCTGCTGCATGTCCCTGCATCGCATGCTGCCAGTGTGACTTGGAATCAACATTTAATGTAGGCTCGCTTCCGATCGCAGTCGGATAGAATAACAGCTCTGCGCCAAGAAGTGCCATGCTTCTGGCAGCCTCCGGAAACCACTGATCCCAGCAGATGCCAACGCCGATATCTGCATATTTTGTCTTCCATACCTTAAATCCGGTATCTCCCGGTGTAAAATAAAACTTCTCCGCATATGGAAGTCCATCCGGGATATGGGTCTTACGATATGTTCCAAGGATCGTTCCATCTGCATCAATGATCGCTATTGTATTAAATGCTGTATTTCCTGCCTTTTCATAAAAGCTGATCGGCAGAACAACCTGAAGCTCTTTTGCAACCTCGGTAAATCGTTTTACTGCTGCATTTCCTGAAAGTGGCTTTGCCAGATCAAAATATTCAAATTTCTGCTTCTGACAGAAATACGGAGTTTCAAATAATTCCTGTAACAAGATAATATTTGCACCTTCTGCTGCTGCCTTTCGAACCAGCTTCTCTGCCTTGTCTAACACTTCTTCTCTATTCCAGCTACAGCTCATCTGGGTAGCCGCTACCTTTACCTTTCTCATACTCATATCCTCCTGTTATCAAAATATCTATATACTGTTATCAGAACATCTTATTTCTTTATCCTATATTTTCTGCCATTGATTTCCGGCTTACCTTCTACTTACATCTGCCAAATCTATCTTCCACCGGTTGTCTGTTTTCAACGGCTTATATTCCACTCGCACCTGCCAGATTATTCAGTCTGTCATATATCGTCTGTCCCTCAAATATATTCCATACCACTTTGGTATCCGGTATCTTCTCAGAATCGATCGTAAACAGATTCCGATCCAGCACGATGAGGTTTGCACATTTGCCTTCTTCGATCGAACCGGTTCGGTCTTCTGCCTGATAGACGTAAGCAGCTCCGTAGGTATATCCTTTTAAGACTGTCGCCATATCAATGACCTCCCACGGATTCTGACCGGATATTCTTCCATCTGCATCCTTTCTGGTCACTGCCGCATAGATTGTCTGAAATGGATCTAATCCCACAACCGGATAATCCGTTCCGACTGCAAATGCCGCTCCTGTATTCATGATACTTTTCATCGGCCATTCATATCTGCACCGCTTCTTTCCAAGCCGCACGATCTTGTCATTATTGGACAGGATCAGATGATATGGCTGCATCGATGCTACAACATCCAGTTCCTTGAATCTCCTGATATCATCGGGATGAATATTTTCGATATGCTCGATCGTATTTCTGAGATCCTTTCTTCCGGTTCTTTTTTCCGCTTCCTCGTACATATCAAGCGCCATGCGCACAGAACCATCTGCGATACAATGAAGTCTGACCTGTATGCCTGCCTCATTTGCCGCAGTGATCTCCTCCTGCATCTTCGCTCTCGGCCAGAGCGGAAGTTTCTCCCCACAGGTATCCGGGCGGTCTGTATATGGCTCTAAGAGCAGTCCGGTATAAGTCTCCGTCACCCCATCAATAAACCCCTTTAAACCGGTGATCTGAAAATGTCTGGAATCCAGTTTTTCCTTCATCTCAAAGAACTTTTCAAATGAGGTATAGCCAAATAACTTCGTGTAGACATATACATTTGCATACAGCCCTTCTTCATCATCCAGCTTTTTCAGCAATTCATATTTCTTATAAGTCTCTTCTGTATAATCTTCTGCAAACATCTCACTTAAGCCTGCAACTCCGTTCTCCGCAAGTACCTGTTTGAAATGTCTGTGTATTTCTGTCATTTCTTCATCCGTAAAATCCATGAACTTTTCCATGGCGGGCGCATAGGCTTCCGGTTCGATCAACATTCCGGTAAGCTCTCCATCCGGGTAAGTCTCGATCATGCCATTTGCAAGACTCGGATTCGGTCTGATCCCGGCTTCAGCAAGTGCTGCTGAATTCAGCCACATGCTGTGTGCATCCGCACATTCCAGATATACCGGAGTATCCGGGAAATATGCATCCAGACTTCGCTTGTCCGGCATACGATCCTCCGTCCAGTTCCCGATAAACCATCCAGTTCCGCGGATTCGCTTCTGTCCGGGATGCGCCTTTACATATGCCGCCATCTGCTCCACACATTCCTGTTCCGAATGGCAGACATCCAAAATGTTGCATACATATTCACTTGCGGCTACCGCTCCGGTAAATATATGGGTATGTGCATCGATAAAGGACGGCATGACAAGCTTGTCACCCATATCGTATATCGGAACATCCGCCGGAACGGCATTTGTCTCATCATATGGCAGGAGCTTCTTGATCCTGTCACCTTTGATCCAGACAGCAAGCGGCTTACAGCTATCCGCCCGACCATCAAATACTGCCCGGCTCTTTATAATATATTCTGCCATATCACATGCCCCCTTTTACTCTAAACTATAAATCCACAGATCAGGAAACCAACGATCGACAACATAGCTGCGATCATAACATATGGAAACTGGGATACTGCATGTTCCATATTATCAATACCTGCACTGTTCGATGACAGAAGCGTTGCATCACAGTAGAAGCATGCATGGCTTCCAAATGCACCACCGGAGATAATTGCTGCCATGATCAGAACCGGGTTTGCGGAGATTGCTGCGCCAAGCGGGAATACGATCGGTGCAACGACTGCACTCATGCCCCAGAAGGATCCGGTTGCAAAACAAAGCGCCGCAACAAGGATAAATGTGATCATCGGGAACAGAGAGCCTGTTAATAATGGCTGTGCAAGATCGATTATATAATCTGTCATGTTAAGCTGTTCTGTTACCTTCTGCAATAAGAACGCAAGTACCAGTAAGGTAAGGGTTGGAAGCATATCCGCAAATCCCTTTACAATCACACCAAAGATCTCATTTGCAGCTATAATCTTTCTTGGAAGATACATCAGCATACAACATGCGATTGCAAGTACAACTGCCAGAAGAAGATCACCTGTGATAATGGCGATCGCTACAAGGACTGCCATCGGAATAACGAAATCCCAGATATTTCCGTCTTCTTCATAACCTGCACGGTCTTCATGATTGTACTTTCTGCTGGCATCACTGTAGACCTTTCCGGTCTCCTCTACACGCTTATATGCTTTCTTCATACCACCAAGCTTTGGCATGATTCCCATACAGAATAAAAATACGATCAATAATATAATGATTGGATAAAAACAGAATGGAATGGCACTTAAGTACGCTTTCATACCGGAGGTGAATCCGTATGCCTGCACACTCGGCTGATCAATAAACAGGCTTGCATAGAAAACTGCCCATGTTGAAAACGGAAGAAGTACACAGACCGGAGCACCTGTGGAATCCAGCATGAACGCCAGTGTCTCTCTCGGTATCTTACGTTTATCATAAACACCCTTCATACAGGCACCGATCGATAAAACGTTCAGATAATCATCTACAAAGATCAATATACCAAGTATAAATGTGGTAAGTAATGTCTTTCGCTCTGAATTACATAATTTGGAAACCAGCTTAGAAAAACCATAATTTCCCTTTGCTGTCTGAAGTAAGGCAATCAGGCTGCCGAACAATCCGCATACCACAACGATCCAGACATTTTCCGAAATCGTCTCCTGAAGCATCGTACACCATTGTGTCAGAAATGAACCTTTAAATAATAATGCCGCGCCGACCAGAGAACCCCCGATCATAAATTCTTCGCAGCGATGTGTCAGTATCGAACCGACAATTACGATCAGCACTATTAACAGTGCCACTAAGCCATGTGTCATAACCATTCTTCCTTTCTGTCTTGTATTTTTTCCTGTAAAACGAAAAAAGGCGTATCCGCAATGCCGTATGACATTACAGATACGCCTTCGTATCAACTGCTTTTAGTTTACAATTCCATTTACTTATTTACAATTATTATATATGATAAGTTTCTACTTAATTTTAATTACATCCAATCCTTATTAATCACTGATAAACTTCTCACGTACCAGTTCTGCCAGATACTTTGCAGTACCTTCTACACCGAGCAGACTGCTGTTGATCAGGATATCACAATGATTGATGTCTCCCGGCTTATATCCGGCATAATTCATGTGATAGGAATCACGCGCCTCATCAACGGCTACGATCATCTTACGGGCTTCATCGATTTCCAGTCCCATCGAATTCACACAATTCTCAACACGATCCGGGTACGGAGCATAGATGAATATATTCATCACATTGTCCATCTCACTTAAGATAAAGTCAGAGCAGCGTCCAACGATCACACATGAGCTTTTCTCTGCAAGAAATCGTATGATATTCTGCTGTGCATCGAAAATATCATCCTGTGTACTGTTCGTGCCACCGCCAAGCGGAAGTACCATTCTGGAAAACGGATTCTTGAAGATCTTCTTTGCGCTTTCTTCTTCTTCGTCTACAACAGAAGCGGGAAGCTTCAACTGCTTGGCTGCCTGATCCACGATATCTCTGTCGTAATACTCTATTCCCAGTTGTTCTGCCATCAGTTTTGCGATTGGTCTTCCAAGGCTTCCGAACTGTCTCGTAATTGTTATAACATATTTTTTATCCTTCATCCGCAACGCTTCCTTTCTCTGATCTCTTTTTCGTTTTATAGCTTATCTCAATTTCCTACTGTTTTTCAATTATTAATTTGAGGTAAATGCTAATCATTTTCGGTAGTATATACTTGAAAACAAGTATTTTGCAATATATAATTGTATTTATATAACTTTCAACCGGATGGCTTGCTACGCAAATGAAGCGGTCTTGGCATCTGCCTGAAAATCAACATCATTTCACGCGAAGGAGACCCACAATGGAAAAGAACAACTTTCTGATCTATAACGATATCGTATATACGCTGTACCAATGTAAATCCTATGAAGCACTGAGAGATGAATTTCTCCCAAGGCTTCGCCTGCTGATCCCATTTACTTATGCGAGCATTATCTCCGTCAATCCGGAAAACCGAACTGAGATCGTACCGACTCCGGTCTGCTTTCCTGATTATTTCTATGAAGCAGAACTGCTCTACATCGATCATATGAGTGAGGATCATCTGCTCTGGATCAACAATGTACGGGAATCCCAGCTTGTAAGAGAAAGCGATCTGGTAAATGATGATGTCCGTCTGAACTCTTCTCTCTATCAGCACTGTTATCAGAAATTCCATGTCTACGATTCCTTACAGTACAGCATGATCTGCAGTGGAGAATTCTCCGGTATCCTGACGCTGTTTCGGACCAAGATCGATGGGGATTTTACAGACGATGATATGTTCTTCTTCCGTTCTCTTGGCAAACATATCAACGTAACCTATGAACAGATCCTATATCCGGAAAAAAAGAAAGGCCATACCGCTCTTGCAAACCGTATCCCGGCACTTGCAAAAGGCTATGACCTTACTCCACGAGAGACAGAGATCCTGTCTCTGATCTTTTCATTTGCAAATAACGATGAGATTGCAGCCACTCTCGGGATCAGTGAGAACACGATCCAGAAGCACTTACAGAATATCTTCCGAAAGACCGGAACCTCATCAAAATGGGATCTACTCCGTCTTTCCTGATTCTTCCGGATAGACTAAGCCCCAGTTCTTTCGAAGGTCTGTCATGATATTCATGACATCTCCGGTAAAAGGCATCTGCATCCGGCTTACATCTCCGGACTGTACCGCTTCTTCCATATCCCGCATCTCATATTCAAGCGCACGCTTTGTTTCACCGGCTTCTACCGGTGTAACTGCTCCGCTTGCAGCATCTACGATAATCGCTTTATCAGCTCTTGGATATTCCATGATCTCGATATACCCTTTTTCGCAACTGATCATTGCACGCTTTGGCTGCTTTGAATGCATGGACAACGTAATAGCCGCCATCTGCTGTTCTTTATTCATCAGGATGATGCTTGCCTGCTCATCCGTCCCTGTCGGTGCGAACCGCACCTGACTCATCACCTGATCCGGTGTCTCTGCCATGAAGCTGCGCATCAGACTGAGTGCATATACTCCGATATCAAGCAATGCACCACCGGCAAGATTGATGTTAAAGAAACGATTATTCATATCATATTCTTTATAGCTTCCGAAATTCAACTGTATCATCTGAACCTTTCCGAGTTCACCGGATGATACGATCTCCCATAATTTCTTATATAATGGCATATGCCAGATCGTCATGGCTTCCGCCAGTATCACATGATGCTCCTCTGCAATCTGCAATGCCTCATTTAATTCATCACTGTTCAGCGTGATCGACTTCTCACACAATACATGCTTGCCGTTTGCAAGTGCCAGTCTCAGGAATTCAATGTGGGTATTATGTGGCGTTGTAATATAGATAATGTCGATCTCCGGATCTGTAAACATCTCATGAAAATCATCATATACCTTTGTTACATGATATTTCTCCGCAAATGCAACTGCCTTCTCATGGGTACGGTTTCCTACCGCATATAAGGATTTACCCATCTGTTCCAGTGCCTGTGCCATTTCATTTGCAATTACACCTGTACCAAGTACTGCCCATCTTAATTCTTTTGCCATTTCTTCTTCCTCCTGTGCAAAAAAATGTATGATTCCCTGTATGTACCCGTATCCCCTGTGTTCTAGTTCTCTGCTACGATCTTACCGTTGCAGATCGTGTAATGAAGCTTTCCCGGAAGTGTCCAGCCAAGAAATGGTGAATTCGAGGCTTTGGAATGGAAATGTTCAACGATCCATTCTTCATTTTCTCCAAATATCACAATATCGGCCGGTGCTCCTGCCTGGATGCTGCCCGGTGTCATCCGGTAGAACTCCATCGGGTTCTTACTCATCAGCTCCATAAGCTTCATAAGTGTGATGTAGCCCGGCTGTACCAGTGAACGGATTCCCAGTGCCAGTGATGTCTCAAGGCCTGTGATCCCACTCGGTGCCTGTGCCATCGGACGTGCCTTTTCTTCTGCACTGTGCGGTGCATGATCGGTTACGATCATATCGATCGTGCCGTCCTGAATACCTTCAATGATCTTCAACCGGTCCGCTTCTTCTCTGACCGGTGGGTTCATTCTTGCCATTGTTCCATAGGTCAGAACTGCATCCTCTGTCAGTGTAAAATGATGTGGTGTTGCTTCTGCATGAACATCCGCACCAAGCTTCTTTGCCAGCCTTACTAACTCAACGGAATTTCCGGAACTGATATGCTGAATACAGACAGATGCTCCTGTATGAAGGGCAAGGATACAGTCTCTTGCGACCATGACATCCTCTGCTGTTCTGGAAGCCCCACCATAGCCAAGCTGCTCGGATACTGCTCCCATATTCACACCTGCACCTTTTACAAATGCAGGATCTTCTTCATGCAGACTGATCGGCAGATCAAGCGCTTTCGCACGAAGCATTGCCTCCGTTAAGACTTCTTCATCCATGATCGGAATACCATCATCTGTAAATCCGGCAGCACCATGTTCTGCCAGCAGTTCCATATCCACAAGTTCTTTTCCCTTCAGATCCTTTGTAACGGTCGCCGTCTGGATCACATGGATCCCGGTCGTTTCCCCTTTTCTCTGAATATACTCAAGTGTCTCTACATTATCAACTGCCGGCTTCGTATTTGCCATACAGATAACCGTCGTAAATCCGCCATAAGCGGCAGCCTCTGCTCCGGTCTCGATGTCCTCTTTATAAGTAAAGCCCGGATCTCTGAAATGTACATGGGTATCGACCAGCCCCGGTGCAACCACCAGACCTTCCGCATCGATCACGCGAACATCACCTGTACCATACTTTTCCCTGCATGCTTCCGGATCTATCTGCTGTTCCACTTCTGTGATCACCGCACCATCAACCAGCACATCAAGCTTCCGATCTGTATTTGTCACAGGATCCACAACCCTGCCGTTCTTTATTAATAACATGCAATATCCTCCTGATATATACTATCCGCAGGCATGTGCCTGCACTGCCAGTTTACCACAGACCCACTTTTTCTGACAACTGCCAGTTGTATACCTATAAGGAAAATTACAGCCATCAGTCCCAACTGTATGCTATATACCACTATTCAAAAAACATGCTCGTTTTTCTATTTGAAACACATGCCCTATTCGCAGTAGCTCCGTGCAAACTCGCTCTTCGAGCTCAGACATACACTCGCTACTGCTGGCAATGTGTTTCAAATAACGACAAACTGAGCAATTGTTTTTTTGAACAGTGATATAGCATACAGTTGGAACTGATGGCTGTAATTTTCTTCTGCCAGTATGCATCATACAACTGTAAATGGTAATTTCTGATTCTTCTAAATAATGACTGAGTCCATTGAATTTCCAAAGTAGCATTATATATTTTAAGTAAAATACATATATATTTCCAGCAAGTTATATAACTTATAGCTATAGCGAGAAATTGTTTCCTTCTGCTACAGCTACAGGATATATGCAACTGCTATGAAAACAATTGCTCTATTTTTCGTCATGCGAAACACATGCCAGCGTCTGTGGGTGCATGTCTGAGCTCGAAGAGCGAGTTTGCACAGAACAGACGCGAATCAGGCATGTGTTTCGAATAGAAAAATGAGCATGTTTTCTGTAGTGCATATATCTTGCAGCTGTAACTGATAGAGACAATTTCTCACCCTTTCTCCTACTCGCGGTTTTTCAGCACTTCAGCAGGCACCATCTTGCGGATTCTGCGGATCAGCAGATGGTTGATGATGAAGTACAGGATCAGGATACCTGCGAAGATGGCAAGGTACATCCAGAATGGGAAGGACTTGTCGATACCGCAGGCAATATTCGGAACAAAGGCAGGCTCATAAGCCACATCCATGATCCATTTGGTCAGTGGAATCGAGATCAATGACCCTATCGTTATGATATAGAAATTACCATCCAGATACATCTTCTTCACTTCCTTATTTCGGTATCCGAAGATCTTAATCAACGCAATGTTGAAAGAAGACCGATCTATCATAACCTTCATCATCAGATACATAACAACAATGAAGATCAGAACAGATACTCCTCCGATCGTAAGGATCATTCCCTGCATTATATCCGAGAAGATACCGGCAGCCTTCTTCACATCGGTCTTTGTCGTTGTTGCATATAATCTTCCGGTCTCGACATCGAGTGCATGGTCGGAAAATACAACATTGAAATAATCCTCCGGTTCGTCGAATAACTCAAGTGCCTTGTCATATGGCATAAACACTATAAAGGATGGAGCATACTGCGCAACAGATGCGATCTCAAATGCATAGATCTTATCTGCTTCATCATCCTTTAGTGTCAGAATATCACCAACATCCAGACCGTATTTGTAAGCGATCGAAGAACTGATCGCAACCTTACTGGATGAATCTGACAGATCCACATCAAAGAACGGATTATTCTCTGTCAGTCCCATAACTGTTATGTCAAAGTTGTAACCGTAAATTTTCTTTTTCAGTGTCTTTGCATATGCCTCATATCCACCTTCCGGAACTTCCTCTGTCGGATATTTGTAGGTATACATATACTCATACTTTGTATCATTTACATAATCACGATTTACATTCGCACAGTAAGTATATATCTCCAGTGACATCATCGCCAGCAGAAGACTTACAAACATTCCAAATACTACCGTAAATCCGGTACGGCTCTCACGAAGCATCTGGCGGATCTTGAACAGATTCATGAAGCTCATATTTCCAAGCTTTATATTCTTGCCCTTACCAACCTTCTGCTCATTCCTGATCATTGTAAGAACCGGCTTCGACAGTCTCTTTCGGATAACCAGTGAATTAACGATTATAGAAATAACCGGTGGAACCACGATTCCATAAATGAACAGATATGGCATATAGATAACATCCAGATCCGGAAGGGAATAATAGTTGTAGCAGTCCTGCATCTGGATCGGCACACCAAGGCTTGAATATCCAAGCAGTGTTCCGATCAGACCTGAAACAAATGTGATCACAGTCGGAAGTGTTACATAATGTGCCATCAGATTCTTTCTCTTTACCCCAAGTGCATATAACGCACCGATAACGGCACTTTCCTGATCGATCGAATGTACAACGAACACTGATAATACATAAGAGATCAGTATCAACAGGATCGCACCTGCGATCGTACCAACGCTCCGGTATAATTCCTGATCACCGGAAGCCGCCTGAATTCTCGCATTATCCCCTGCCTTTACAAAAGTCATAAGGTTCTGTGCATCCTCTGAGAAGATGTCATCGATCATATCATCTGTCTCATCCTTTAACTCCTGAATACCATCCAGCAGTTCATTGGAACCATCTTCAGCTTCTTTTGTTCCGTCTGTATATTCTATAATTCCATCGTCAAATGCCTTAAGCTCCTTTAACTGTGACAACAGATCTTTATAAGAGAAACGCAGAATTGCATTGTCTGCACCATCAATCTCAGTCTGCAGAACAGTCTCAAAATTATCCTTTGTCAGTTCTTCTACACCATAATTCTTTAAGGTCTTATTTGCCTCCTTCAGATAAGCCTCAAAGATTTCTCCCGATGCATCTGTTAACTCTAAATTATGATCGGTCAGTTCAGCAAGTCCGTCCTTTAACTCTTTTACTCCATCTAACAGCTCCTGAATACCATCGGTCAGATCGTCCTTCTGTCCCATCGTACGATTCCAGTATTCTTGGAAAAATGGATCCTCTACATCTCCTGATGAGAACTCCAGATCCTCCAAACGGTCTTTTAATTCATCGTCCGTCATAGCACCATTTAACCGGTATGCATAATAATATTCCTCTGACTTTATACTTTTTTCTTCTGCACGAAGTGTATCGTATACGTCAGCTGCAACAAATCCTGTACCAAAATGCAGGCAGTCGCATCCGGTATCTCCCAGAGATTTTAATACGTTATCATAATCCGGTGTTGTCCCGATTCCGGTAATGGTAAATTCCCGTCCGCCAAATGTAAGCACATCACCTAATGATATATTATTCTTCTCTGCAAACTGGCGTTCTACCACCAGCTCATTTTTCTTTTCTGCAAGTGTACCTTTTACCAGATTAATCTTATTGATCTCATCTCTGTTTGCAAAGATACGGAGCGTATGATCTTCGTCGATCTCATAGTCCATATAGAACTGTGGCTCGATCGTCACACCATCGGCTTCCAGATCTTCCATTTCCTCATCCTTCATCGGTACGAACAATGAAAAATCTCCATCCTCAACACACTGTCTGCTGTCAGCATTCTCACTTCCGCGAATGATCGTCTCTGCTGCGCCGACCAGACTGACTACCAGATACATGGCAAGTATGATCAGAAGGGACAATGCCAGATATCTTGGAAGGTTGCTTTTGAAATCTCTCCAAATCCTTTTTCTCAATACTTTCTGCATCTTACAAATCCTCCAATTCTGCTGCCGGTACCTTTGTCTCATTGTAATAATCTTTCCTAATCTGACCATCCTTTACGATCACGACCTGATCGACCATATTCTTAATGGAATTATTATGCGTTACAATCAACATTGTCGTTCCATAGGTCGCATTGATCTTCTCCAGAAGGATCAGGATATCCCTTGATGTCTTGGAATCGAGTGCTCCGGTCGGTTCATCACATAAGAGCAGCTTCGGATTTTTGATCAGTGCTCTTGCGATCGCACATCTCTGCTGCTGACCACCGGACAACTGTGCCGGAAACTTATTCTGATGCTCTGTCAGTCCCAGTATCTCAAGCAACTCATCCATATTAAGCGGCTGATCTGTCAGATATTCACAGACCTGAATATTTTCCCGCACGGTAAGGTTTGGTACCAGATTATAGAACTGGAAGATAAATCCCAGATAATCTCTCCTGTAATCGGATAATTCATCTGCTTTCATACCTGCAATCTCGGTTCCATCCACCTTGATCGAACCGGACTCGATCGTATCCAGTCCACCGATACAGTTCAATAACGTAGACTTACCGGAACCACTGGTTCCCTGAATGACACACATATCGCCCTGCTTTACCTGAAGGGATACTCCCTTTAAAACCTGTATGTAGCTTCCACCTTCTCCATAACTTTTTTTTACATCTGATACCTCTAAATACATACTCGCTTCCTCCTGTTATTTTTTGCGCTTACATAACACCGTTATGTTGTTACCATTTTTTTAGCTATGCAAAATAAAATTTCACATAGCTTTTTGTTATCTATTCATCTCTCTGAAACAGTGCATACCATCCGGCAAGCAGATATTTCAATATGTCTCCCAGATGGGCAACTGCTTTTTCTTCATCAGGTTCATGTGTCAGCAAATGGACAAATGCATCGATCTGCATATGTGCCATCCAGTGTATCGTATAATCATCCGGTGCAGAAACTCCACACACCTTTGCCTGTGCGTCTGCCAGCATCCGGTAATTCTTCTCTGTAAATGCCACAAATTCATCAATACATCCTGCAAGACTTGATCCCTGACTCTTCGTCAGCAGAAGCTGTACCCGGTCATAGTTCTGATACAGTTCATGAATGATCCGCCGGGATGCATAGACGTCATCGCTGAAATCATCCTGCCCCTCCTGAAGCTCGCCTTTTACCTCCTGCAACTCCTGCTGCATATGTGCTTCCATCATCGTACGGATACTTCCAAGCACCGGTGCCACCAGTGAAGCAAATATATCATCTTTATCTTTAAAGAAGAAATATAATGCGCCGGTCGTCACACCTGCATTCTTACAGATATTACGGAGGGATGCGCCCTGATAGCCCTTCTCCATAAATTCATGCTCTGCGCTTGCAAGTAGCTTTTCTTTTGTCTCCCGATCGTCCTTCATCTCATCTCACCACCAGTTCTATTCCATTTCAACATATGAACAGTCATTCACATAACATCGTTATGTTACATCTAATATAAATATATGTCAAGCTTTTTTTTATGACAGCCGCTGTATTTTCGGCTAAACATTAAATCTGCTTGACGCCTTTACATGTTGCAACCGGCATTTCCGGTTCATATAACATAATTGCCGTTGCTTCCGTATAATAAAACCTCTACATAACGACGCTCACGCAGTTTTTCGTAATTTGAAACACATTGCCAGCATCTGCGGGTGCTTGTTTGAGATCGAAGATCGAGTTAGCACGGAGCAGGTGCGCATCAGGCATGTGTTTCAAATAGAAAAACAAGTGCGTCTCATGTAGAGATTTTATCAGGAGGAAGTAAGCGGCATATTCAGAATACAAAACCGGAAATGCACTTAGTACACATTAAAAGGGCTCCGGCATATATTCAAGGATTGATTCATTGAAAAACATGCGAAACCGGAGCCCCTATGTCAAACTATATTCTTTTTTCCTACTGCGGATGTCCTAACAAGGTATCCTTTTGTCTTAAATCGTAAACAAAATCCAACCAATGCTTTTTATAGGGCAAACGATTTTCATTTGTTAATTACTTGCTGATCGAATCTGTCTTGATGATGAACTTAACGCTGCCCTTCATATCATCTGAGATTCCACCGAAGGACTCGTAAGTTTCACCGGCCTTGATGACCTTATCACACTTCTCTGACAGAGAATCCAGATCATTTTCTGCATCATTTACTGCATCAACGATCTTATCTGTACCATCTGATAACTGCTTGCTGCCATCCTTTAAATCGCCACTTGCATCTGTAAGCTTTGTTGCGCCATCCTTTAATGTGCCTGCTCCTTCTTTCAGAGTATTTGCACCCTTGGACAAGCTTCCTGCACCACCATTTAACTTAACCATACCGGTATACAGATCCTTTGTTCCTGAATATACCTTCTGTAATCCGGAATTCAGTGTGGATGCTCCTGTTGCAAGCTTTCCTACACTTGTTTTTAAGGTTGTAAGCTGTGAACTGAAGGAGCTCAGCTTGCCAAGTACAAGATTTGCACCATATGAGATACCATCCTGATATGCTGTCGCATAACCTGACTTATAACCTTCTACATAAGCTGTACCATATGCTGACTGATAAGCTGTACCATATGCGCTACCATAGCCGGTTGTGAATGCATTTGTATAAGCTGTGCCGTATGCTGTACTATAACCTGATGTATAAGCTGTACCATAAGCTGTACCGTAACCTGACTTATAAGCTGCTCCGTATACATCACCATATGCAGTTGCAAATGCTCCCTGTAATGCAGCAAGTGTTGCATCATCCGGCTGAGAACCTGTCATCTGTGCATATGCAGATACAAATTTCTGGAAATAGGTTGCAAACTGACCGGATGCTTCGGATGCCACTGTTGATGTTGAAGGAGCTGCTGCCTGTGCTTCAGCTGCCACTGTAGAAGCAGATGGCGCTGCTGCCTGTGCCTCTTTTATAACCGCATCCTTAGATGGTGCTGCTGCCTGACCATTCTTCTGTGCCTCGGCAGAAACTGCATCCTTGTCAACGCTTGCTGCAATCTTATCTTTGTTTGCTGTCAGGTTATTTGTAATATTATTTGTGATCGTTGTCTTGATTGCTGATTTCTCTTTGTCACTTAATTCTGTCTTGGTTGGAAGGTTGATTCCTTTTACTGCCTTATTTAACTTTGCCAATCCATCACTGATCTGCTTTGATCCTGATAAAACACCATTATCACCTTCAAATGCTGCCTTTAATGTACCTGCACCTGTTGTAGCTGAGTCAACGCCCTGAGCCAATGTAAGAGATCCCTTGTAAAGATCATCTGCACCGGTCTTTACCCGTGAGATACCATCTGACATAGAAGACACACCATCTGTGTAGTCCTTGATTCCTGATACCAGAGAATTCATACCTTCACTGTATGTGTCGACCAGTTCGTTGATATCAGATTCAGCACCCTTCAGATCCTTGTTATCGCTGTCCTTGGATAAGAATCCGGTAGAAGCAACCGTCATTGTCATATCCAGAGAGAAATCTGTACAGTCTGCTGTAACCTCAAAGTAATCCGGAATCTCAACATCTAACTTCTGCAGATCCAGGCTGTCCTGAAGGCCGGGCATACCCATACCAACAACGATACTGTTGTTTCCATCATTTACAACCTGACCATTCTCAACCTTGATATTTGAGAATTTGTCATTTGATAAGATCATACCGGTTGCCATCAGGAAAGGAGTATATACATCTCCACTCTTTGAATTATTGACATATTCAAATCTCATCTTTACCTTGCCGCTCTTGCCTGCCAGCTGATCCGGTGTGATCTCCTGATCATCCAGATAATAAGTAACCTTAACTTCTACAGGAACCTGCTCCTCTGACTTGCCCTGATAATAAATGGAATTGCCATCTGCCTTCCATACAAGTTCTCCATTATTCTCTGTAAATGTCTCGTCGCCTTTTACATTCTCGATATCAGTCAGGTTACTGCTATCCTTAATGGTTGCCTCACCATCTGTGTTCTTTAACCACTCACTGACGATAACGTCCTGCTTATTACCTGCTGCATCAGCAATAACGTAAACGGTTTCATCTTTATCACTGTCTGTATTCTCGGAAAGTCCGATAGAATTCTCAAGTACATCTGACAATTCTTCATCGCTCTTACTCATGATCTCCGGGTTCTCTAATGTCTGTACATCTCCTGTTGCTGTACTGCCACAGCCTGTAACGGATAACATCATTGCACCACTCAGAGCGATCGCCATAAATCTTTTTCTTGCTTTCATATTTTTATAACTCATACTAATTACCTCCTAATTTACTACTGCCGGTCAGCAGGACCATTGGAATCATTATTTACATCTATATATTTATCATCGTCACTGTAACTGTCATCAAAATCATAGTTATCAAAGTTTCCGGATTTCTTCTTTGCAAATGGTCTGTCTTCATTCAGGAAATCATCATCTGCCGTTTTCTGTTCCGAAGCCGGATCAACATTTCCCGCTCCGGCATAAGCTGCTTTCTGTTTGCCGGTAATACCCTTGAATCCGATTGTTGTATGGATGATCAGCTTATCGAATAACATCAACGCTGCAGGAAGCAGGAAGATGACGACAAACATACTGATGATAGCTCCTCTTGCCATCAACGTACATAAAGAACTGATCATATCGATCTCGGAATAACAGCCAACACCGAAGGTTGCGGCAAAAAAGCTTAATGCACTTACGATAATGGAAATCATAGATGTCTGAAGTGCAACTGTAACTGCTTCTTTCTTAGCAAGGCCATTACTTCTCTCTCTCTTATATCTTGTTGTCATCAGGATCGCATAGTCAACGGTAGAACCAAGCTGGATCGTACCGATAACGATGGATGCGATGAATGGTAATGTTGTATTTGTAAATGCAGGAATACCCATATTGATAAAGATTGCAAATTCGATTACACATACCAGAATGATCGGAAGCGATACTGATTTGAATACGAATAAGATGATCAGCAGGATAACACCGATGGATACGGTACTTACTGTGTTAAAATCCTTATCTGTGATCTCGATCAGATCCTTTGTACAAGGAGCTTCACCGATCAGCATACCCTTACTGTCATATTTGTGAAGAATCGTATTGATCTCATCACACTGTGTATTTACTTCATCACTTGCTACTTTGTATTCTGACATGACTAACATCAGCTTCCATTCGCCATTGTCAAGCTTGGATTTCAAATCCTGTGGAATCATACTCTGTGGAATCATAGGACCAACTACAGATTCCAGACCAAGTACAGTCTTAACACCCTTGACATTCTTAATTTCTGAAATAACTTTATTAATACTCTTTTCATCCAGATTGCTGTCAAGCAGGATCATATGTGTAGAGTTCATATTGAATTCTTCTTCCAGCTTCTGGTTTGCCTGAATACTTGGAAGATCTTCCGGTAATGAGCTGTCGAGGTTATAGTAAACATCTGTATGTGTATAACCATATAACGCAGGAACCAGAAGGATCAGGAATAAGATATGGAAGATCCAGTACTTATTCACGATAAATTTGCTAAGCTTATCAAACTTAGGAAGTAAAGATCTGTGACAGGTCTTTTCAATCGGCTTATCAAAGATCAGGATCATGGATGGGAGTACGGTTACACAACAGATAACACCGATAACGACACCCTTTGCCATAACGATACCAAGGTCAAGGCCTAAGGTAAAGGTCATGAAGCACAGTGCAACGAAACCTGCTACTGTTGTGATCGAACTACCGATAACAGATGAGAAGGTGGAAGCAATTGCATCTGCCATAGCTTCTTTATTCTCTTTGCCATTTACTTTTTTCTCTTCCTGATAACTGTGCCACAGGAAGATCGAGTAGTCCATTGTTACACCCAACTGCAGGACTGCGGTAAGTGCCTGTGTTATGTAGGAGATCTCTCCTTTAAATACATTTGTTCCCAAGTTATATACAATCGCCATACCGATACTTAATAAGAAAAAGATCGGTACGAGGAAGGAATCCATAGTCAGTGATAATACGATCAGCGATAAGATAACTGCTATGGTTACATAGATTGGAACCTCTTTATCACACAGATCCTTGGTATCCGTTACAACAGCTGACATTCCGCTGATGAAACACTGCTTACTTGCAAGCTTTCTGATCTGAGTGATCGCTTCCATTGTCTCATCGGAAGACATTGTTGTTTTAAAGATAATTGCCATCATCGTGCAATCATCATTACGATATGCCTCTCTGATATCTTTCGGTAAAATCTCATCCGGAATAGCAATATCCATAATCGAGTCATACCAGATTACAGAATCAACATTGTCTACCTGTTCCATTTGTTTTTTTAATTTGACGACATCTTTATCGTCCATCCCTTCTACAAGGCACAGGGAGAAAGCACCCGTTCCGAAATCATCCGCCAGAATGTCCTGACCTTTCATGGTTTCGATATCCTTTGGTAAATATGAAAGTACATCATAGTTTACTCTGGTTTTCAAGAAACCAATCGCTGCCGGGATCAAAAGCAGGATACTGATAATTAAGATCGGTACACGAAGCTTTACGATCGCCTTTCCAAATTTGTTCATAGAATCAATCCTTTCGTTAATACAAAAAATGAACGGAAACCTTTTTCTTGCTTCCGTTCATAGAATATGATTATTTTGTTTGTTTGTAATTATACAAGATTTTAGGGTTGACAATTTTTTTGACATTTATCCGGAAATGTCAAAACGCATTCTAAAATAAGTATAAAAAAAGCCTGAACACCTGATAAATTCTATCATTTTCTGTACTGTCTGTTCACCAAGGTCTGTCCGGCTTCTGTTACTGTCTGTCATGATCGGATATATAGACTGCCTGCTTACACTTCTCAAGCATCTCCCTCATATAATCAGCCAGCTTCTCCGGTGCCATCTTCATACCACCCTTTGCCCATTCAACGATAATCCCACAGATCCCATATGCAAAGAACCGGGCAAATATGCCGCGTTCCTCGTTTTTCAGATGAGATTTCTCGTCTAACTTATCAATTGCCTCTTCAAAGGTCTGTTCTGCAACCTCAAGCATATACTGGATAATATAATCCTCTGCATGTTTGATCGTGTTAATATAGAACTTTTTCTCCTCCTGCATCTGTGTGAGGATCGCGCCTAATTTCTCATCCCAGTTCTCTAAGGATATCCCCTCCATATTAGGAGCAAATAATTCATTAAAATAGATCCAGACCAACAGTTCGTATTTGTCCTGAAAATGATAGTAAAATGTCTGTCTCTTGATTCCACATCGGTCTGCGATATCACTGATCGATATTTTGTCATATGGTTTCTCTTTTGTCAGTTCTTTTGCACTTAATGCAATCGCTTTCTTTGTAAGATTTGATTCCGGCATATTCGTATAACTCTTTCTATATAATAATATCCCCATATGTCTAAAATGCAGATTTTCTTCCGCACCTGAAACACATGGAGATAGTATAGCACATCTATTATAACTCGGGCAACATGTCTTTCATGCTGTTTAATCCGATCATCAAGGTTGATGTATTATGCAGAAGTGCAGATGTTGTCGGTGCGATCACACCCGCAACTCCAAGCACGATCAGCCCGGTATTAAACCCTACGATAAAACGATAATTTCTGTGAATCCGTTTCATAAGGAGATTTGCAAGTATCTTCAATGTCACAATCTCATCCAGACTGTCCGCATCGATTGTAATATCTGCGACCTCTCTGGCAATCTCCGCACCATCACTGATCGCGATGCCTGCATCTGCTGCTGAAAGTGCCGGCGAATCATTGATACCATCACCGATCATGATAACCTTTCTGCCTGCTGCCTTCTCTCGATCTACAAATGCAGCCTCATCCTCCGGCAGTACCTCTGAATAATATTCATCGACACCGACATGCTCTGCGATCGCCTTTGCAGTCCGTTCACAGTCACCGGTCATCATAACGACCTTGGAGATTCCAACCGACTTTAACCGTTCTACAATATCTGCAGATTCTTCCCTTAACGGATCCTCGATCAGGATTGCTGCCGCAAGCTCGTTATCGATTGCCAGATAGAGGTGGGAATATTCCGCCGGAAGATTCTCAAATACTTCTTCCATCCCCTCCGGTATCGTACATTTTTCGTCCTCAAATACAAAATGATAACTGCCGATGATCGCCTTGGAATCCCCAATTGTTGTCGAGATTCCATGCGCTACGATATATTTTACTTCTGAATGCATCTCTTCATGATCCAGATTTTTTCGTTTTGCCGCATCCACTACGGCTTTTGCCATAGAATGTGGAAAATGCTCTTCCAGACAGGCAGCAATACGAAGCAATTCGTCTTCACTTATTCCGTTAAAGGATACTACTCCCGCAACTGTAGGCTGTGCCTTTGTCAGCGTTCCGGTCTTATCAAATACGATCGTATCCGCTTCTGCTACCGCTTCCAGATACTTTCCGCCTTTAACTGTAATCTTACGGCTTCCTGCCTCACGGATCGCCGATAATACCGATACAGGCATAGCAAGCTTCAATGCACAGGAATAATCAACCATCAGGATCGCAAGTGCTTTTGTTACATTTCTTGTAAGCAGATAGGTAAGTATCGTACCACCTAAGCTGTACGGCACCAAACGATCTGCCAGATGCTCTGCCTTGCCTTCCAAATTGGATTTCAACTTTTCAGACTCATCGATCATCTGCGCAATCTTCTCATACCGGCTGGAACCGGATACCTCTTTTACTTCTATTATGAGAGAGCCTTCTTCTACCACTGTTCCGGCATATACCACGTTTCCTGCCGTACGTCTGACGGATACGGATTCTCCGGTAAGCGATGCCTGATTTACCATTGCTTCACCATCACAGACAGTTCCGTCAAACGGAATGATCGTTCCGACATTGACAACGACATGATCTCCTTTCGCGATCGTATCCGAATCAACCAATATCTCGTTATCCTCTGTCTTTAACCATACTTTTCCGACATTTAATGACATCGTACGTGCCAGATCATCGACCGACTTCTTATGTGTCCACTCCTCAAGCAGTTCACCGATTCCAAGCAGGAACATGATCGAACCGGCGGTCTTCATATCACCTCGTAAGACAGATACTCCGATGGATGTTGCATCCAGTACCGGAACTTCGATCTTGCCCTTTGTCAGCGTCTTAATACCTTTCCAGATATATTTAACAGACATCAGACCTGTGTAAGCTGCCGATATCGGGTATGGAAGAAACCATTTCCTTGCATAATGGAAGATGACCTTATCGATCAGCTTCTCCTGATACATCGCATTCGTCTCTCTGCCGCTTCGTTCCAGATAACCATTTGGGACTTTTACATCTTCATAATGAAATCTGCGAAGTCTGTCGATAATGATATCCGGATTTCCCGTATAACAGATCACTGCATCTGCCGTCCGGTCATACACCTTTGCCGAGCTGACCGGTTCAAATGACTCCAGATAATACAAGAGAATATCGGCTTCCTCATATGACATATGATTCTGACACATATGTACACGCAGTCTGCCCTTCATCTTATCTTTTATTATGA
This sequence comes from Clostridium sp. L2-50, assembly GCF_000154245.1. Classification (NCBI taxonomy): domain Bacteria; kingdom Bacillati; phylum Bacillota; class Clostridia; order Eubacteriales; family Clostridiaceae; genus Clostridium; species Clostridium sp. L2-50. The sequence goes on from NZ_DS480326.1 coordinate 81,820, forward strand.
ATTTCAATTCAGCTCATCCTCTTATCTGTTTTTTCTTATGCTTCTGTTTCTTCTGTACTCTCTGCCGCAGCTTCACATGCACACTCAGCAGTTTCTTCTGCTGTCTCAGCAGGAATATCTTCTACAACGACATCTTCTTCTGCTTCACGATCTGCATTGATCTGCTTTGCGCCCTGGTAAATGTCATCTACATTTTCCTGAATGGTTGTAGCTGTGTTCATAACACACTTCTTTGCACGAAGAGCCGCTGCTGTACAGTTTGTGTAAACCTTCTTTGCATCCTTGCTTGATAATACCTTGATACCTGCCGTACCAAACAATAAACCTGCTGCAAATATTCCAACTTTCTTAATATCCATGATAATTTACCTCCTGATTGTATTAATATATTTTGATGCACATTATAGCATCATTTCTTTTTTTTGCATGTCTTTTATCATTTTATTCACATATTTTTTACATCTGATCATTCGCAAACATGTACACTTGTTCTACTCGTGAACTATCATCTTATGTTGCCTGTAAAAGCTTCGATAAAACAGAAATCCTACTATAGTAGTGATTACCTCCGTAACCGGGAAAGTCAGCCAGAAATACACAAATCCGAATCTGGAAAACAGATATCCAAGCGGTACAAATAAGAACACAGTTCTCATAATGGTTAGAAACGAACTCTTAAAGGCTTCGCCGGTTGCCTGCAAAAAGACCGGATAAATCTGCGCACCTACCATCGGTATAAAACTGATCCCAATAAATCGGAATCCCTGTACTCCGATACGGATAACTTCGCTGTCCTTCGTAAATACAGACAGCATAGGGTCCGGAATAAATTCAAAGCATAACGTTCCGATGAACATCAATGCAATTCCCCATATAAATGCAACCGTCATCGTATGTTTACAACGATCAATACTCTTTGCCGCATAGTTATAGCTAATGATGGGTACAATGCAGGTCTGAAGAGCACCCAGTGGTATAAAGAAAAATGTCTGCCATTTGTAATACAATCCAAGTGCTGTCACTGCCTCATCGGAAAATCCTGCAAGGATCATATTCAATCCAAATATGTAAAATGTATACGTTGCCTGCATGATGATATTCGGAATTCCAAGAGCATAGATCCTGCGAATATCCTCGGGATATTTGCAAATAGACGGCGAACGGCGAAATCCCTTCTTCATAACAAGAAGTGCCGCAACAACCTGTCCTGTGATCGTTGCAAATGCAGCTCCTGCGATTCCAAGCTTTGGTATACCAAAAAGCCCAAAGATCAAAATCGGATCTAACACGATATTCGTGATAGCCCCTGCGATCTGCGCGATCATCGGCGTCTTCATATCTCCGTTTGCCTGAAGTACCTTTGTCCATATACTCTCTGTAAACAATCCAATACTGCCTACGCACACAATCCTTCCGTATGTAATTACATCAGCAATTACTGTATCCGAGTTTGTCTGCAACCGTGCATATGCAGGCATCAGCAGATAACAGCTTACTGCAAATAAGATCCACATAATGATCGCCAGACTAAAGCCGATGCCTGCTACCTCATCTGCCTTCTTATACCTCTTTATTCCCAGAAAATGTGCAATATTTGTATTGATACCAACGCCTGTTCCAACTGCCAGTGCGATCATCAGAAGCTGAACAGGATAAATGATCGATAACGCCGTCAGACCGCTCTCTGAGTATTTCCCGACAAATAAACTGTCTACTATATTATAAAGAGCCTGTATCAACTGCGCCAGCATGACAGGCGGTGCGATCTTAAAAAAAATCTTATTGATCTTTTCTGTGCCGTAAAAACTACTGTTTGTTTCCATTTTGTTTCCCCTGAATTTATTCCTTCACCTGTAATTTTTCTTCATCTTTTAATTCATGATAAAATGCATCCAATATACCCACATAATTTTTATTCCATGGCTTTTGTTTGCCACAGTAATGCAGGATTACTGCATTCTCGCGTACCCATGTTCTATCTATCTTCTCATGGTTCGGTTCCATATTATAAAATGCTATCATTCTGTCACTTAAATTATACCGCATGGTATCGATCAAACCGATATGTGTACCGTACAGTGCAGCAATGATATCCTGATCCGGTAAAGTCAATGTCTTTCTGTGTTCTTCCACAAATGTTCCCACTTCGTGAAAATCCTGTTTTTTTCTCAAAACATCCAGATTCATTAATATTACGCCCGTATTGATATATGGAACCTTTTCCTCTATTCCCAGTCTTAACCGGTTCATCTTATTTAAGAACTTTCTGATATGTGTACAAGCTAAAAAATAGTTATCTTCAAAATCCATCTCATACAGTTCCTTCAATGAACGAATGACAATTATATCCGCATCAAGGTACAGGATCCGATCCAATGTCTCCGGTAATAATGCAGATGCATATATTCTGTAATATATCTCCATCGGATAATGGTCTGTCTCCGGAAAATTCATATCTTTACGATACTTCATATCGATGAAATGAAATGTTACGGAATTCCCCTCTATATCTTTGTCATATCGTTCCAACTGTTTCTGATCATTCAGATCAAGATCAGAATGAATCACATATATATCATACCCACCTTCTGATGGGAAACGGATAATTGATCGTACACAATCATCCAGATGTTCCATAAAGCCCTTATTAATCGTAAATAATAAATTCATTTCATATACCTCATCCCATGATATTTTACTTCCGGCTTTTTACAATTTACTACTCTGAATATCTCCGGTCAATCCATAATTTCTGAATCGCGTGCAATAATTCTGTACCTTTATTTAAAATCAGATTAAGGCACACCAAAACTGCCGGCAGATAAAAATCTGCCGGCAGCCGTCTATTTCAGATCCCCAAACCTCAAACTTCTTTGGAATCCTTCCATGCCGCATTTACGCTTCATGAATTTATTTTGTTTTTACTGTCATCGCATTGCTCCAGTCTGAACAGATTTTTGTTGTCTTTCCATTCTTCTTCACATTCTTATAAGTACAGATCCGCACATAGTACTGTTTCTTTGTACTTAACTTTGTAATCTGTTTACTCTTTGCCTTATTGGAAGATACTGTTGTCAGGATCGAGCCTTTAAATGACTTATTGGTAGAACACTGAATGATATAGCCACTGGTGTTCTTCGTCTGCTGCTTCCAGTTGACCGTAACCTTTGCCTTTCCTGCCTTTACGGATTTGACCGTTGTTCCGGCAGGTGCGATACGAAATGTCCATGTCTTCTTGCCACTATATTTCTTACCCTTTAACTGAACCGTGACTTTATAGCTTCCGATCGATTTCCTTCCACTTGCATAGGTCACTGTATAGTCCGTACCGTTTTTCAGTTTTTTACCCTTGCTGTCCTTTACCGTGACAGTTGGCTTCTTCGCTTTCTTATCATATGTATAAATGCTCTTGCTAAGCTTTACACTGCTGATCTTATTGATCTTCTTTGTAGATAAAGTCTCGCCACAGGACTTGCATTTCGTTACAAGCTTTCCATCAGCACTAAAGGTTGCTTTCTTCTTTACACTCTGAGCCTGCTCCTTATGCTTGCATCCTGTCGTTTTCTTTGCTGTCAGATGATAGGATGTTCCTGATACATATATGTTCACATATCCCTTGATCGGCTCTCTTACATAGGATGCTGTATATCCGCTTCCCTCTTTGCCGAGATTATACCATTCATCCTGTGTAAGAATTACATTGTCGGAAGAAGGCTGACCGATATACCAGTCTGCTGCTTCTCCGTTTGAATCAGTGATCGATCCTATGCTGATCAGGTCACTTTTTACATAAGATATCACACCATTCTTAATATCAAGCTCAAATATGCATTTCTTACCGGTCTTATCTTCGATGTATTCCTGCTCACCTGAGGATTTACTCTTATAGGTATATGCTGATATCTCCTCCAAGGTTTTGTAATAGCCCATGTTCGATGGGTTAAATGCGGAATATCCATGTTCGATCTCATGTGCATAATAGAGATTCAAAGATTTGCAGTAGATCAGTTTATAGATATAATAGCTGGTATCATACATGTCTATCGCATATTTAGAATTCGCATCTCCATCCTTCATGTACACCTCAAATACAGAAGGCTCATCACTCAGACATACAACATGATGCATAATATACCGGTCTGTATATGCCGCCTCCGTCTTTAAAGTTTTGTCTGTGTCTGCATCGACACAGTTTTTATATTTCTCTGATATCGAGTTTACATAAAACGGCATCTTATCCGTTCCGGCGTAGACATCTACAACTGCCTTTCCGCTTACCTTGAGAACGGCTTTTGTACCCTCCGGCTGCATGGTAATTCCACAATTTTTTTCCTTGTTCTTATTAATCGTCAGAGTACCATCACCAAGAATCTCAACAGATCCGCCATAACCATAGCCCCATACAATAAGACTCTTGATCTGGTTATCACCCACCAGCTTGATCTTGAAGTCATCCCCCATCTCATTTGCCTCGATTGACATCATTGGGTGTTTATAATTCGTAAGCGTTAAGGTATTCGTCTTCTTATCATAAACTGCCCCTTTTACAGTCTCTGCTTTTTGTGAACCTGTAACATATACAAAATGATTTGTATTCGTTCCGCCCCGATCATAAATATTGATATACGCTGCACTATACTCTCCTGTATTTGGTCCATTTGCTGCCTGTGCTGTCATCACGCATCCAACCCACATGCACAAAACCGCCAGCATCAGAGATACCTTTTTGAAATGTTTCATACCCATTTCCTCCTTTCATGGTTATACTATGCCATGAAGTATATCTGATAAACTGGCGATTTATAAGTTTACATTTGTTCTTTTTTATATTTTTACCGCAATATCGTCACATAAATCCACTCAAAAGCAAGTTTTTATTAACAGGACTCACATCTTCCAGGATTGATCATCATATAGGCTTGAATCCAGTCCTATTCCAATCGTCAGACGCATTTATACCTTTATCGGTTTCTCCACGCATAATAGAACTGGATCAAGCCGATCCTTGACCTTGTATCTGTCTTTTCATTCAGCGATGAGATATGTTTATAGAGCGCAGTCCTTGAAATATACAGCTTTCCTGCAATATCCTGCACACTTTCATCCGATTCCAGAAGTTCTCTTAACACTTCCTGCTCTCTGTCTGTCAGACGATATTTCTCTGCAAATCGGGCAAAATAATCAACAGCGTCTGTACCGTCCGACCCTTTTATCACATTTTCCGATTCAATGTCGTGTTTTCCTGAAACCGAATCAAATACAGAACCCGTTGTTGCAGATGCAACTTCCACCGTAAGCCCATCCATATCTTCCTTACGTTCAAATCGTTCCTCTATGATATTCACGCGAAGCTGACTACTGTAAATGAACATCGCTATACTGATCATCACAAATAAAATAAGGATCACGATACTCGCAAAAAGCATCGGAGATAATCCCTCGCCGCTTACATTTTCATCTGCATTTACCGACATGGCATACGGCAGCATGGTTGAGATAAAGCCGACGATACCGGCTCCGATATTGTTAATAGCTCTGCCGAATCCTGCCCATAATGCAGGGACTCGCGTATAATAAGATACTTCCATAAAACCGGTTGTGAAGAACACAACGAAAAATCCTGCTGCCGGATAGAACACAAGCAGTCCCGCAAGGATCGAGCCACCTATACCGATCAATAAGATACAGAGCACGGATAAGACCGTCACACAGTACATGACCAGACTCATATATCTGCGTTTCTTCAGATCAAATAAAATTCCCGCAAGGATTCCACTTAAAGCCAGCAGAAGCCTCGGCCATTCACCTACATCGATCGCACCCTTTGCATGATAGTAAGTAACAATGTTATCCAGAGCCGCAAATATGAATGTCATTAAAAGGACACAACAAACCAGTGCTCCACAGGTAAGTCCCGGATGGATCGAAGCATTATTCTGCACTTCCGCCTCATCCTCTATCTTAAAACAATCCACAAGTATTACAAAGATCACAACAAATATCAGTAGCATAGATACCTGAATCCGATTGTCTGTGATCAGATTATTATTTACAAACTGAAGCAACAGACCTGCCGCATAAGCGGTTCCAACCATCAATGCCATATGATTGCTGTTTTTCAGGATATTCGCTGCCTGATCATGCACCTTACTGCCATACATACCCGCAAACAAAAAGAACACGCAACCCCAGATCAACAAACTCCGTTCCGATCTGTTACCTGTCATCATCCAAATACTTAACATACAGATCACTCCTAAAATAATCTGCATGACCATTCCTTGTCGGTTTTCCTGATAGTGTTTCAAAATCGGATAGACCAGAAATCCTGCTACACTGACTGTAAGAATAATGCTCTGTGCCCATACGACTCGACCTGCAGGTACCAGTTCCGCCATCCGATCATCAAAGAAATATTCCGTTCCCAGAAATAAAAAATTAAAAACTGCCAGTCCTGTTATGGCCAATATATAATTTCTGTATTTTCCCTTTTGATTCTTCTGCCCGGACATATATACTTCCCCATTATCTTTATAATTGTCTCATTTGTTCCCTGTCTTCCAATATTCACCCAGCGTAAACTATTCTGTTAATGAACTACGCCCTGTCCTCAAGGTCAAATGTAATTTTTGTCAAATATGTCTCTTTGTTTTCTTTTTGCAACCGTTCCGTCAGCTCCCGCACGATATTCTTTTCCTGCCCCTGCCATTCCGATGGAACAACCATATCAAAAACAAGTTCTTTCTTTCCCTCATGAGTGTGTACGCGGAAATCATGGATTGTTATTTCTGTATCTATTTGCTGCAGGATAGTAAGTACCTGATGGTGTATCTGATCAAGCTCTGCATCATCTGTGATAACCGGATCGTAATGAATGACCATATGCACACCAAATCGGTTCAGGCATTCCCGTTCGATGCGGTCAATCTCATCATGACACACCATTGGATCGATCTTCTTATCGATCTCTACATGAATACTTGCATACTGTCTGCCCGGACCATAATCATGTACCAACAGGTCATGGCAGCCAAGTACCAACGGACAGCTACTTATATATCCAATAAGCTGTTCCCGCAAACCGGTATTTGCACCTTCTCCAAGAAGCGGAGAGATTGTATCCTTTGCAAGCGAAATTCCACTTACAATGATAAAAACAGATACCAGCCCACCCATAAGGCCATCTATTTTCCATCCGCTGATATGTTCTACAACTGTTGCGGCAAGAACCGCAGCTGTTGTCAGCACATCATTTCTGCTGTCTGCGGCTGCAGCAAATAAGGTATTTGACTGAATCTTATCTCCCATCTTACGATAAAAGAACATCATCCAGAGTTTTACCAGGATCGAACCGATCAGCACAATGATCATCAGCATGGAAAATTCGATCGATGCCGGATGGATCAGCTTGAGTACCGATGTCTTTGCCAATTCAAATCCGATCACAAGGATCATAGCAGCCACAACCAGACTTGCCAGATATTCAAATCTCGCATGTCCGTATGGATGTTCTTTGTCTGCCGGCTTCTCTGCCAGCTTAAATCCGAGTAATGTTACAATGGAGCTTGCTGCATCCGACAGATTGTTCAATCCATCTGCAGTAATTGATGTAGATGCGGCCAACTTTCCGATCACAAGCTTGCTGCCTGCCAACAGCAGGTTACACAATACCCCTATGAAACCGGTCATCTTACCGACCGCTGCCCTTTTCTTAGAATCCTGATTTTCTTGTGCCATAATAGTTACCTCCGCATATATAAGATAACTTTATGCAACGCAATTAATAATCTTTCCATCAGATCAATAGAATTATCTCTGACCGGCTGTAGCCGGAATAATAAAAAACCTGCGGAACAAATAGTAACTACTGTCCCGCAGATCATAAATTCATTCTTTATCTGCTGCCACCCTGTGTGGCCCGGCCCTGTGGTCATCCCACCGCCTGCTCAGTTTGTACTGTAGATTGATATGCAGTGCAAAAAGTATTGATACATTATAGCATGCGGTTACCCATACATCAAGTGCCGGTTTCTGATATTTTGAAAGATGATATTTTGAAGGATCTGCCACCGGAAATCTGCTTCCGACGGCTTATCCTTATTTGTACTCTGTATTACTTGGATGCGGCAGGATTTAACTTCTTGGTCTTGATCTCATCCTGAAGCATTGCAAGAAATTCATCCATAGGAACAGTTGTTGTCTTCTGCTCACCATGAAGTCTGTAGCTGACAGTCTTATCATTTACCTCATTCTTACCAAGGATGATCAGATACGGAACCTTCTCAACCTGAGCAGCTCTTACACGATAGCCAAGCTTCTCTGCACGTTCATCGATCTCGACACGGATGTTGTTATCATCTAAGAAATCATACAGCTCATGTGCATATGCATTTAATTCCTCATCTTCATTCTTTACAGGAAGGATTCTGGCCTGTACCGGTGCTAACCAAAGTGGCAGATTTCCCTTTGTCTCCTCCAGAATGTATGCCATGAAACGATCTAAGGAACCAAGGATTGCTCTGTGAAGAACGACAGGAGTCTTCTTTGTACCATCCTTATCAATATATGTCAGGTTGAATTTTGCAGGAAGACAGAAGTCAAGCTGGCATGTAGATAATGTATATTCATTTCCGATCGCCGGCTTAACATTTACATCAAGCTTTGGACCATAGAATGCTGCTTCACCGATCTCTTCTGTGTATTCGATACCGATATCATCCAATACTTTACGGAGTGCGTCCTCCGCTGTATTCCACATCTCATCGTCATCATGATATTTCACCTTATCCTCAGGATCTCTTAAGGACAGAACACAACGATAATCTGTGATATTGAAATCCTTATAGGTGTCGAAGATCAAGTCAACAACCTGCTTGAATTCAGATTCGATCTGCTCCGGTGTTACAAACAGATGGGCATCGTTCTGACAAAAATGTCTGCCTCTCTCGATTCCCTTTAAAGTACCACTGGCTTCGAAACGGAAATCATGTGCAATCTCGCCAATACGGATCGGAAGATCTTTATAGGAATGCATTTTGTTTGCATAGATCATCATATGATGCGGGCAGTTCATTGGACGAAGCACGAAAGACTCACCCTCAACTTCCATTGCAGGGAACATATTGTCTTTGTAATGATCCCAGTGACCGGATGTCTTGTAAAGATTTACCGTACCAACACAAGGAGTCATAACATGACGGTAGCCAAGCTTTCTTTCCTTGTTCTTGATATAATTTTCAAGCTCCTGCCATACGATATAACCCTTTGGAAGGAACATAGGAAGTCCACGTCCAACCAGATCATCTGACATGAACAGATTCATCTCTTTACCGATCTTTCTGTGGTCACGGTCTTTTGCTTCCTCTAATAACTTCAGATGTTCTTCCAGTTCTTCTGCTGTAGGGAAGCATACACCATAGATTCTCTGCATTACATGGTTCTTGGCATCACCCTTCCAGTATACACCGGAATATTTTACTAACTTGAAGTTCTTGCATAATTTTGTGTTATCAACGTGTGGTCCGCGACAGAGATCTGTGAAATCTCCCTGATCGTAAACTGTAATATTTCCATCCTCTAAGCCTTCGATCAGATCCAGCTTGTAGAAATCATCCTTGAACATTTCAAGTGCTTCTGCCTTTGTAACCTCACGTCTGTAAATCTTCTTGCTCTCTTTACAGATCTTCTTCATTTCTTTTTCGATAGCTGCGATCACATCATCGTTTACAACATCATCGCCAAGGTCGATATCATAATAGAAACCTTCTTTTACAACCGGTCCAACCCAGAACTTTGCATGTGGATACAAATGCTTTACGGCCTGTGCCATAACATGGGCGCAGGAATGATTGAGCGTATTTAATCTCTCGTCTGCTTTAAAATCTACCATTTTCTTATTTCCTTTCTTTTACCTGAACTGACATCCCACCCAATGGTACAATGTCCGATAATTATTTGTACAGGAATCCTTCTGTTTCTTTGTCTATTGCACAAAAAACGCCCCTGTACAGACGTTTTTTCATCTATACAAGGGGCGATTATAATTCTTATATCGCGGTTCCACCCTTTTTATTTCCTGTGGAAATATCTCATTCATGATGATAACGGAATCACCGGACCGGATTAGGGCCGCTCAGAGCTGGTCTTCCTGAATGACTCCTCTAAGATACTTCCACCAAATGTATCTCTCTCTGTAGATTCTTCGTTCAGTACTGTTCTCATCAACACGTTATTCAAAGTATATTTCAACTGTTCCGCACTGTCAAGTAGCTTTTTCCGGTTTTATTATCATTTTTTTCTTATTGAATGATCTAAAGATTTTCCGTTAATACCTAAGACTATGGTCTCTGTCCAAGTCCGCCTTCCAGAGTGATCGTCTCTCCTGTCATATATTTGAAATCAGGGGATGCAAGCTGTACACATACACGTCCGATCTCAAGCTCTGAATCACCGAAATGACCCATCGGAGGTGTATGAACATTCTTGTCAAATGCATCCGGATATGCATTCTTGAACTGTTCTAACTGTGCTGTCCATGCAAGCGGGCAGATGATATTTACATTTACGCCATCCTTTGCCCATTCTGTTGCTGCAACTCTTGTAAGTCCACGAATTCCTTCTTTTGCTGCTGCATACGCACACTGTCCAAAGTTACCGAACAGTCCTGCACCGGATGCAAAGTTGATAACGGATCCCTTGCTCTCTTTCAGATATGGATAGCACGCTTTCATATAATAGAAGGTTGCATACAGTCCGGAATATAATGCCAGATTAAACTGATCTGTTGTATGGTCAGCAAGCGGAACACCGGATGCCGATGCCTGTGCATTATTAACCAATACGTCGATACTGCCAAATGTATCGATCGTCTGCTTTACAACATTTGCAACAACTGCCTCATTATCCGCACCGGCAGATACATCTGCTGCAACAGCCAGAACCTTTATACCATATAAGCGTTCCAGTTCTTCCTTTGCATCTTCCAACTTCTTCACATTTCGTCCTGTGATCACGACATTTGCGCCTTCTTTTGCATATGCTGTAGCGATACCGTAACCGATCGAACCACATCTGCCATCACTTAATACGGCACGTCCTCCACCTGTGACAATAACTGTTTTACCTGTTAAAAATCCCATTTTCTGTTTTCTCCTTATATTATTTGAAATCCGATACCTTCAGACTGCTTTCCGGCCTTATACAAATGTCCCAGTCCGTTTGTATCATATATAATGCTCATTATCTTCTATATCTTTCGATCATATCCTCCCACTGACAGCCTGCTTTCAAATGCACTCTGTTCTAATGGTTTATCATACAGATAGCCCTGTGCATGGTTACAGCCAAGTTCCAGAAGAAATCTTGCCTGCTCCTCCGTCTCAACTCCCTCGGTTATGACATTCAGATTCAACTGTCTTGCCATCTGAATGATACTCTTAATAATGATCTGATCCTGTGTTGAAAATGCCTCATGATTGATAAATGACCGATCGATCTTAATCTCGTTTACCGGGAAATCCCGAAGAACACTCAAGGTCGAACAGCCTGTACCAAAGTCATCAATTGATGTCGCAATACCTGCTTCTGACATATTCTTGATAAAGTCATACAGATCCTTCTGTTCACTCGCTTCTGTCGTCTCTGTTACTTCTATGATGATATACTTTGGATCAATATCATACTCTTTTATGATCCTTATAATTCGTTCCGCCAACATCCGTGGATCATGCCCAACCCCGGAAATATCATTTCTCGATATATTCACAGATATCGGAACAAGCTTATACCCTTTCTCAATCCATTCATTTATAGCCTCACAGACCCGCTTCAGAATATACAGATCCAGATGAATGATAAATCCATTCCTCTCCATGGTCGGAATAAACCGAAATGGTTGTATCACTTCTCCGTTATGAATCCATCTTGCAAGTGCCTCTGTACCTACGATCTGACCTGTCCGGATATCAACCTTCGGCTGATAATACACCTGAAATTCCCGTTTCTCCAACGCCTCAGGAAGCATCTGTTCCATCCGCTGAACATCTACTGTTTCTTCCAGCATCTTGTCCGTTAAAAACGCATACGGAAGCTTGTGCTGTCTGGCATAACTGACGGCAATCGACAAACCATTCATAATATTTCCGGGATCTCTGTCCTTTGCCGTTATCTCATAGGCACCTGCCGCTGCCGCTATATATACCGGAACGACCCGTCCCATATACTTTGCTGTTACCTCAACCTTTTCCAGAAGATGAAGGAACTCTGCCGTTCTGCTTTTCTTGACCAGCGCCATGAAATTATCTCCGCCCAGATGCGCCAGTGTCTCGTCCTCTGCCAGCCATTTTCTGACAGCGACTGCATAACGCTTGATCATCAGATCACCTTCTGCACCACCATACTTATAGCTGAGCAGTCCAAAGCTTTTCAGGTTAAAATAAAAGCCGTTGTACTGACAGATCGTCTGATCCTGCAAATGCTGCTGTATGATCCTGACAAAGCCTGCACTGTTAGGGAGCATCGTGATCAGATTACAATACGAATATTCTCTTGTCTTACGGATCAGTCTGGATCTCGTCACATGAAGATATAAAACCTCAAGGAGAAGAGCTATATCTTCTTTTTCTTCCTCGCTCCATTCTACATTTTCATATGGGAATGCCGTAAGCTCACAATATCCGTTTTCTACCGCTTGAAATGTCTTCTGATATTTGCCTTTCTCGGAATACAAGCCATCCCCGGCATAGAATACATCATGACGATCTTCATCCTGTACAGATTTGATATTTGCCTCAATGTGCAAATGTCCCGCTACCCTGCCGATCTTAAGCCGCTCAGCCAGAGGTTCGATCGCCTTTTTGAATCCATCAAATGTATTCTCAAACTGTAGTAATTCCTGTACATACAGTTCTATATCTTTTTTCTTAATTCTCTCTCTGATATCATCCACTGTCACGGGTGATCCTCCCTCTCATCTTTACTACTCTATACACCACAAAACTATTATTTTACATACAAACAATCATGTGTTTATTATAACATGCTTTTCACTTTTATGGGAAAAAGATAGTTTTTTGATAGATTTTGAACAGGTTGGAAATCACATGACAGGCGTTATTTCTTATATGACAAATATACAGGTGTTACAATTACCACCATGAAAATAGAATACCTGTAAGCGGTGACAACACGATCATGATCATGGAAAATGTAAAAGATTCCATAGAGATCAATGTTGCCCTCTGTTCCGAAGGGAACATATTCTGAAGTATCGTATTTGTTCTTACCTGTAATGCATCATCACTAAATGCCGCAATAAATCCACCTAATGTCATAATCACATAATTACCAGAATGTTCCACTGCTATACCAAGAAGAACAAGGAATCCGGTTAATACAAATACTGTTCTGTACCGTAAACGATCACACAACAGAATCACCCTTGCTCCAAGGATTCCTCCAAGTTCCATAATAAAGAGTGCCATTCCAAGCAAGGCATTTGGGATTCCACTCTCCGGCAGCTTAGCCTGTAAGAAAAATAACAGTAAAATATCCCCTGCTCCTACCAGCGAATTTACCAACATCAAAACTATTGCTCTCCTTGCATCCTTTAGAAACTGAATACTTTCCCACCAGCAGTCAACCAATGCACGGACAATTGTATTTGCCTTATGATCCCTGTGTTCTCTATGTTCCCATATTCTATTTAAAACAAATATCTGAACCAGACACATTAAAATATCCGTTCCATATGCGGCTCTATAACCAATGTATAACGCAAATCCTGCACACAAAGTTGATATTCCATTACACAAACGGTATATACTCAACTGATCTGATTCATATTTTGCATAATAGGATTCTTCTCCATAGATTTTTAAAGAATCATATGCTAAAGCATCTCCCGATCCTGATGAAAAATTGTAACTCATCGCATGAAGTGCAATAGACAGACATATCGTAAACAAATTCCCTGATGCGATCATAACAACATTTGCAATCATTCGTAAAATACTGCTCACAATCAACATATTTTTTCTTCCAAATACATCCGCAAATATTCCTGACGGTATCTCAAAAATAATGCTGGTTACATGAAAGACCGTTTCCACAAAACCTATTTCGACCAAACTATATCCTCTGGCAGCCAATATTGCCACCCAAGCCCCTGTTAAAGATAAATTTCCAAGGACGGATGATGTGTATAAATATCCTATTTGTTTTCTAATTGTGTTCATAAAAAAATCTCCTTATCTATTTTTCTTAAATGGATAAGGAGATAGTGTACTTTTTTATTACGTTTTATATCATTGTTCTGATATATGACTTGTTCTAAAAAAAGGCGCACTATCCCCGTAAGGAACACATGTATAACCTTTTTTCAGTTGTAGATTTGTCATTTTCCAGAACATAATCTTAATCCTTTCAATATCAACTCATAGAATTGTACGATTAGGATAGCATATCCTGCCTTCATTTGCAAGGGTATAAAAACTCACTTTATTCGCAGCATTACCGAAAACTGCTTATCTTTTACCTCTGCTGAAACCACATGCCCCAGCTTATCGGCCAGGCATTTTACAACATATAAACCAAGTCCTGCGCCTTCCTCCCGGCGGGAATTGCCACGGTAGAAGGCGTCAAATACATGGTCGATATCGATCTCATTGTCAGCCTCTATGTCATTCGTGAATGTAATGGATACTCCGTCCGCATCCTGTTGTAAGCAGACGCTGATTCTGGTATCCGCATATTTTCTGGCATTAGAAAAGAAATTTGTAAATATCCGGTTCAGCACTTTCTCGTTGCTCTGAACCCAGACTACACTTTCCGGTATGTCAAATGCTGCCTGAATCCCGGACTCCTGAATCCATTCATACTGCTCCAGCACAAGTGCTGTCAAAGTTCTTGCCACATCTATATTCCTGATGTCAATGGCTTCATCCTTTGCCTCTGCATAAGATACCTCAAAAAATGCATCCGACAACACACGGAGATACTCTGTCTTTGCGATCGCGATATCCAGATATTCCATATCCCGGTCGTCTATGCGTCCACCTTTTTTCATCAACTGCAGATATCCTTTTACTGCTGTAAGGGGTGTTCTGAAATCATGAGAAATGCCTGCGATCACATTTTTCAGTCTGGTTCTGTCCTGCTCCAGCGCACGGTTTCTCTCCTTGATCTGATCCGAATAATCATTTAACGCTTTTGCAAGAGCTACGATGTCACGATCAAAATATTCCACATGGATCTCCTGATCCACTCCTCCATGCAAGCGTTTCTGAAGCTTGGCTGCAAATATCCGCATCTGTCTTTTATATTGTATCAAACGTATAAAAAGGACTGCTGCCAGTAAAAGCAACAGTCCTGAAATTATGATATACCATTTATCCATGTATACAAATTCTCCTCAGGCTATCAAAGATCCAACACCCTAATTGAACCATCTTTTCTTATAGCTATTATATGATAACACATATGATTTCTATGTATTCCCGGTCGTCATATTTCTTTATCTTTGTCCGGTTTCCGCCATATATTCACAGATGAGATGATTGATCTCTCTGTCATCTTCAATCACAAGTAGCTTTGGCATATTGTTTCTCCATAAATCGTTAGTTTTTACATCTAAGCTCTACGCACACAACCTCCGGATAATTGAACAGGCGAACCGGAATTATGCTGTTGCCAAGTCCCCTGCTGACTATCATTTCTGTATCTGCGCGGTTATATTTTCCTGATGTGTATTCCGGTAAAAATCCCTGATCGGGTGCAACGATTCCCCCGACAAATGGAAGTCTGATCTGTCCTCCATGTGCATGTCCGGTCAAGACAAGATCAGCTTCGGCATTTGCATAGTTCTGAAGGTACTGTGGCTCATGTGCAAGTACGATGGATAATTCATTTTTCTGCTCCTGAAGCAGATTCTTTAATGTCTCATCACTTAAGTGCTGATCATCTAACCCTACTAACAGGAAAGAGGAATCCCCTTTCTCAATACGGACGGCTTCATCATCCAGATCATATGCTCCGGCAGCAAGAATCCCCTGCATCATCTGTTCATTTTCCGATGGATCAAGCCAATATTCATGGTTACCGGTCACATAATATACCGGTGCGACCTTCACTGCTTCTTCTACAAATGCTGCCGCATGTTCCACATTTGTATGATTGGAGTCCACCAGATCCCCGGTAATAACGATGATATCCGGCGAACAGCTTCGTATGGTTTCTAACAGCTTCTTATTCTCTTTTCCAAATGCAGCATTGTGCAGATCCGATATCTGTACGATCCGGTATCCATCGAGATCCGCACCAAGCTTTTCTGATTCATATGTATATGTAGTGATTACCAGATGCTTATTCTGATACAGACAAAACGGAATCAAAATAATGATTATAAGCATCAGAATCAGGATCTTTTTGTGTGGTATTTTTTTCATTTTCATCTATTCACGGTCACAAATAACCGCTCCCATCTTTTATCTATCGTCTTTACCCTGCGATACTTCCTGCCTGTAATATTTTGATACAAAAAATAACGCACGACAAATCTTATTCCTCTTATAGGATATAAAATCATTTGTCGTGCGTCAAATAAATAATTATGAATATGATGACAAGAACTGCTTCGTACGTTCCTGTTCCGGATTGTCAAATACCTCTTCCGGTCTGCCCTGCTCAAGTATATATCCATCATCCATGAATATAACCTGACTTGCCACGTCTCTTGCAAATGCCATCTCATGAGTGACAATTATCATCGTTGTCTTTTTCTCTGCAAGATTTCTGAGAACCTTCAGCACTTCGCCGGTAAGCTCAGGATCAAGAGCTGATGTCGGCTCATCAAAACACAAGATATCCGGTTGCATAGCAAGTGCTCTTGCGATCGCAACTCGCTGACACTGACCGCCTGATAACTGATGTGGATAATTGTTCATCCGGTCTCCCAGTCCCATCTGGCGCAGAAGATCTTCGCCCTGTACTCTTATCTCATCCAGTATGTTCTTTTTATTTGCCTTATAGTCCGGTCTTTCCTTTGCCAGAAGCTCTCTTGCCAGCATAACATTCTGAAGTGCTGTATACTGTGGGAACAGATTAAATGACTGAAACACCAGTCCAAAGTGCAACCGCTTCTTCCGAACCTCTGACTCCTTAAGTGTCTCCGGCTTATCCGTATCGAGAAGGATCTCATTATTTACACGGATAATTCCGTTATCCGGCATTTCAAGGAAATTCAGGCAGCGAAGCAATGTAGTTTTACCGCTTCCTGATGATCCTATGATCGACAGAACCTCTCCCTGCTCTAATGAGAAGCTGATATCCTTAAGTACATCGGTCTTACCAAACTTCTTTTTTATATGTTCAACCTCTAATATCGCCATACAGCTCCTCCTCTATCTGAAGAAATCCAGTTTCTTCTCTAATTTTCCAAGTAAAACAGTAAGTACACCATTCCAGATCAGATAATAGAATGCGCAGAAGAACAATGGCCATATCGCACCTGAGATTCCCTGTGAACCTTTCATGAACGCCTGTCCTGCCCAGATAATCTCCTGCAACGCAATGATACGTGCAAGTGATGTATCCTTAACCAGCGTAATGATCTCGTTGGACATTGCAGGTACGATCTTCTTTATCATCTGAAGAAGCTTAACCTTGAAGAATATCTGTCTTGGAGTCATACCAAGCACCAGACCTGCTTCCTCCTGTCCAACAGGAATTCCCTGAATTCCTCCACGATATATCTCTGAAAAATAGCAGGCATAATTCACGATAAACGATACCGATGCTGCCACAAATCTTCCGCCTTCGCCACCACCCCAAATCGGGTTATGGAATACAAGTCCCGGAAAATAATAGATAATAAGCATCTGGATCATCAGAGGTGTGCCTCGAACGATCCACACGATAAATTTCATAAGATAGCTGAGTGGCTTAAACTTTGACATAGAGCCAAATGCTATCAAAAGTCCCAGTGGAAATGCACCAAGCAAGGTCACAAAGAACAATTTTAAAGTTTGAATAAATCCTGTATTAAGCGCCCCAAGTACAATTGGGAGCTGTTCAAAAAACAAATCCATAATAATTTTCTCTCTAAGTAATAATCAAAATAACCGTCTTATAGTCTGTTAATTACTCTGTAAGTGCTGCCTGTACCTTGTACTTCTCTGCACATTTCTCCATAGATCCATCAGCCTTGCTGTCTTTGAAAAACTTGTTAAGCTCTGCTGCAAGATCAGAATCTTTTCTGAAACCTACACCATATTCCTCGCTGTTAAGGCCTACTGTATATGTAAGATTTGCATAGCCTGTGCCTTCTCCTACCATAGCTGCTGCCATAAGGGAATCGATAATTGCTGCATCAGATGTTCCTGCTGCAACTTCCATAAGTGCATCTGACTGTGCCTTAACTGCTGTATAATTAAGTCCAAGTTCCTTTGCCTGGTCTTCTCCGGCACTTCCTGCTTCTACAGCAAATGTAAGTTCCTTAATGCTGTCTACTGTCTGGTACTGATCTGCCTTGTCCTGTGGCACGATTACTACCTGTGCATTGTTGCAGTATGCATCAGAACATGCCATTGAGCTTGTAACCTCGTCTGTAAGTGTCATACCGTTCCATACACAGTCGATTGTCTTACCATCAAGCTCCATAATCTTGTTGTCCCAGTCTATCTCTACGAATTCTGCTTTCACGCCGATGCTCTCAGCAAATGCGGATGCCATGTCTGCATCAAATCCAATCCAGTTACCTGAGTCGTCTTTGTAATCCATTGGTGCGAAATCTGTAACACCAACAACAAAAGTTCCCTTTTCCTTTACGTATTCCAGATCACTCTTTGAGTCATTTGATGAATCTTTCTTTCCACAGCCAACCATAGAAAGTCCCATTACTGCTACTAAAACCAGTGCTACTAACTTTTTCATGATTATTTCCTCCTGAATATAATTAAAAAGATATATGCCTGCCCCTTCCTGGCGCAACACGATAACATAGTAACAGTTTATCACAATAAAGTCAAACGTAATCTTATGGTTTTTATGAATTTGTATTTTCCAAGAACTACAGCCAGTTAAGCCTGTTTTCAAATTTTACTTTGCGGTCTCCTGATTCTATAACTCCTATCTCATAGCAATCATAAAACCGACTGACATGATGCATTACTGCTGCCTTATCTTTTTGATTCGTCACAATATTAAAGCCTACACCACAATTAAACGTCCGCAGCATTTCTTCGTCACTGATATTCCCATTATTTCTGATATACTTAAATATGTCTAATATCTTTATTTTCGGCAGATCGATCTTTGCACTCAGTCCCTCCGGAATTATCCTGCACAGATTTCCTTCTATACCACCGCCAGTGATATGCGCCATGCCATGTATAACATCTTTATCAAATAAATCTTTGATTGATCTGTAGTATGGTGTATGTGGTTTCATAATCTGCTCTATAAAGGTTAAACCATCTATCTTATCCAGTTTTATCTGCGGCATTTTGTCCATCAATAACCGTACTAACGAATATCCATTTGTATGTAAGCCATTTGATGCAATTGCCAGAACTGCATCACCCTCTTTGATCTGGGAACCATCGATTACCTTTGATCGTTCAACAATTCCAGCAATACTTGAAGTAAGTACATATACGCCCGGGTCAACAACCAATGGCTGAATAGAAGTTTCCCCACCTACCAGAGAACATTCATTTTCTTTACATGCATCTGAAACACCCTTAACCAATGTCTTTATTGTATCCGCTTCCGCATTTCCACAAACAATCGTGTCAAGTACTGCCAACGGTTTTGCACCCATAACCACAATATCATTTACTAAGTGATTGACCATATCATGGCAAATAGATTCTGAATATCCATACTCTATCGCGAGTTTTTGTTTTGATCCGGGTTCTTCAGATTTTAATACCAGAACCGGATTTTCAATCTCCTGAAATTTTATATCATATAAAGAAGCAAATGGTCCCAGACCATTTAAAACGCGGTCATCCTTTGTATCCAAATGTTTTGCCATCTCTCTTTTAATGGTATCAGTATAGGTTATATCAATTCCCGCCTTACTGTAAGATAACCCTTCCGCATCTCTTTCACTCCCTGCCAGGATTTCATCAACAGACACATCCAACACAATTGCCAAATCTCTTAATATCTCAATATTGGGATAAGTTGTTCCATTTTCCCATTTTGAAATTGCCTGAAAAGAAACCTTTAGCTTATCCGCCAACTGCTGTTGCGTCATACCAAGACTCTTTCGTTTTCCCATTATAAAATTTCCAACTTTAATACTGTCAAGCATATAAATACCTCCGTTTTTATTTTATAATAGTTTACTTTGCAAGTACAAAACAATAACCGCAAAAGTGAGTTTCATGCAGGGATTCAACCATGCGTTGAAAATGCTTACAATTTTATAGAATCTGAGAAATAAAAAAATCCCATAGATACTGGATTTTTCCAATATCCATGGGACAAAAATCGTGTTTTGAATTATCGCTTGCTGAACTGTGGAGCACGACGAGCTGCCTTTAAGCCGTACTTCTTTCTTTCCTTCATACGAGGATCTCTTGTAAGGTATCCGGCCTTCTTGAGGATTGGTCTGTATTCTTCTGAATCAGCCTCAAGTAATGCTCTTGAAATACCATGTCTGATAGCACCGGCCTGACCTGTGAAGCCGCCGCCCTTTACGTTAACCATAACGTCGAACTTACCATCTGTACCTGTAGCAACTAATGGCTGCTTAACGATAACTTTCAGTGTATCAAGTCCGAAGTACTCGTCCATATCTTTCTTGTTGATTGTGATCTTACCAGTACCTGGAGCGATATAAACTCTGGCGATACTGCTTTTTCTTCTTCCTGTTCCATAGAACTTAGTTGTTTTAGCCATTGATGATATCCTCCTTCTTAGTACTTAATCTCTAAAACTTCTGGCTTCTGAGCCTGCTGCTTATGATCAGGTCCAGCGTATACATAAAGCTTTGTAATCATGTCTCTTCCAAGTGGTCCCTTTGGAAGCATTCCCTTAACTGCTAAACGGATAACATCCTCTGGCTTCTTAGCCATCTTCTCTTTTAATGTAGTCTCTTTCATTCCGCCTACATAATCTGAGTGGTTGTAGTAGATCTTCTGATCCATCTTCTTACCAGTAACCTTGATCTTGTCTGCGTTTACTACTATTACATAATCACCTGTATCGATATGTGGTGTAAATGTTGGCTTATTCTTTCCTCTTAAAATGCTTGCTATCTCTGATGATAAGCGTCCTAAAGTATGTCCTGTAGCGTCAACTACATACCACTTTCTTTCTATTGTTGATGGGCTTGCCATAAAGCTCTTCATCGTGGTACCTCCTAAATTATTTTCTAAAATATTAATATGGTATATCCTCAAATACGTTGTTTACCGGGGCATTGGTTCACACCGTATCTTTAAACTTCACACATTTGGACATTATACAATACTCATCCGTGTGTGTCAATAAACTTTCTTTATTTTTTCAGGCGTTTTTCTTTTATTTTTCAGCATTCATCTACCATTTCGCATTCAAATATGCTATCTGCGTCTGACCGCAAATCTTCCGTTCAGACCCCGGCGGTATTTCATCATGAGAATTCTTTTGACAGATGCATTGATCCGTTTTTTCGATATCCGCTTTGTCTTGTAAGCCCGAAGCAATGCCTGATATGTTTCTCTGTAATGCTCCGTGCAGAGAAGATCGTCTCCTGCCTGAACTGCTCTGACAGCACTCTCACCCTCACTTCCGGTAAAGCTCCGTACTCCTGCCATCGACAACGAATCCGTAACGATCACACCTTTAAATCCCATTGTATTTCTAATGTATTTGTTTACCTTCGGTGATATAGATGCCGGATTTTTAGAATCAAAACAATGTACAATATTATGGCTTACCATGATCATATCGCATCCCGACCGGATTCCCGCCTGAAATGGCTTCAGATCACGTTTTTTAAAACTGTTATAACTTCGGTAATCATGAATCAGGTTTGTATGCGTATCTCCATTATTTCCATAGCCCGGAAAATGTTTTAATGAGCTGATCATATCCTCCTGTTTCATGTTATTCACCACAAGATTAATATATCTGGAAGTATCCGCTGCATTTGTAGAAAAACTTCTATTGTAAATAAAGTTACTTGAATCATATGCAACATCGGCAACCGGTGCAAGATTTGTATTGATTCCAAGCTTTTTCAGAAATTTTGCTTTATTCTTCGTGTCTTTTACAATGCCATTCCATCCACCTGCGGAAAATACCGCTCTCGGTGATGCATATGACGTGGATCGGAACTGGCGATATCTGGATGCCCTTACAACAGTTCCGCCTTCTTCATCCACTGCAATCAACATCGGAATCTTTGACGCCTTTTGAATTCCATAAATTCTGTTTCGTAATGTATCAGGAGTACTGTTTGCAAAATCTTCCCCAAACAAAACATATCCGCCAAACTGATATTGCTTCTGGATATTAACTGCATTTTTAGCAGGAACCTTCACAAGGATCATCTGGGCTATCTTCTCCTCCCAGCTCATTTTCTTCATCCTGTCAGCTACACGTTGTTCTATATATTTGTCATTATCTTCATAATATCTGGCATGTACATCTGTGCCTGTGTCCGTACATATAATAGTCAGACATAAAAGCACACTCATACATATACAAACGATTCTTTTATTCATATCGGATCTCCACCAGTGTCAAGCCTTTCGCAACTGCGGTCGGTCCTGCCTTGCTCCGGTCTCTCGCTTCCAGGATCTCCTTCACCCGTTCAGGCTCCATCAGTCCGGTTCCGACCTGCATCAGAGTTCCTGCAATGATCCTTACCATATTATATAAGAAACCATTTCCCGTGATCCTGATATGAACCATGTCATCCTCTTTCGTCACATTTACCGCATAGATCGTCCGAACCGTCGTCTGCACCTGTGCACCTGCCGAACAGAAGCTCTTAAAATCATGCTCACCAACCAGATACGCCGCCGCCTGATTCATCCGCTCTATATCCATCGGATAATAGCAAAATGCCGCATATAACCGTTTTGACGGCATTTCAAACCGCCGGTTCAATATATTATATTCATAGGTTTTTACTGTATCTGCATATCTCGGATGAAAGTCTGCATCCACCTCGCAGGATTCCTGAATCCGGATATCGTCCGGAAGCCGCTGATTTAACGCAAAGGAAAACTTATCCCCCGGTATCCGGGATTCAGTGTCAAATACTGCCACATTTCCACAGGCATGTACGCCTGCATCCGTCCTGCTGGCTCCGATCACCTTGATATCTTCCTGCACCAGTTCGCTGATCGTCCGGTTCAGCACTTCCTCTATCGTTATTCCATTGTCCTGTACCTGCCAGCCATGATAATTTGTACCATCATAGGCTACCACCAATTTTACTCGTTTCATTTTCCCGGTTCCCTGTTATAAATATATCTTCATCAAGATTAATCCTACCACATAAACCACCAGCAGACCATATGCAAATGCATCTTTTTTACTATATCTCAACGGTTTCATGCTAGTACGGCATTCACTTCCGTGATAACATCTGGCGTCCATCGCATATGCCAGATCGGTTGCACGTCGGATCGCAGATGCAAATAACGGAATAAATATCTGGGTATAGCTTCGTATCCGTTTGAAAACATTTCCATTTTCAAAATCTGCTCCACGCGAAAGCTGCGCTTTCATAATTTTGTCCAATTCTTCCATCAGAATCGGAATAAAACGAAGCGTAATTGAAAGCATCAAGGCCATATCTGATACCGGAACACGGAAGATCTTCAGGAATCCAAACAGCTTCTCCAAACCTGCTGTAAGTGCCAGCGGAAGTGTTGTATATGTCATGATCGATGAGCCAATAATCAGATATACGAAACGAAATACTACAATTCCGGTCGTCTTTAAGCTGCCGGTCGTGATATGAAATCTCCAGATGCTGACCAGAACCCTTCCATCACCATTAAACAGACTGAAAAATGCTGTAAATAATATAAACGCCCAGACAACCTTAAGTCCCCGGCAGATAAAAGATAACGGGACACGGCTTAATGCTACATACACAATAAGAAATGCTGTTGCAGCAAGAAAAGTCCACAAATCCCTGCACCAGAAGATCGTAACCGCATATACGATCGTGAGCACCAGTTTTGTTCTGGCATCCAGCTCGTGAATCGGTGATCTGGTATTATAATATTGTCCGATCGTAATGTCTCTTACCATGCTTCTTTCCTCTATATTATCTGATAACTATCCACTTTCTCATGCTGTGTTCATGTTTTTGAAATGTCACCATCAATCTCTATAGCTTCATTAATTTTATATCTCTTCTTATATATTCTTTAGCCCACTAAGTTCCTCAATCACGCCCGCCATGCTTCTTGCTGTGAGTCTTATCTCCGGCAGTAATGCCTCCCTGAACACCGCCATTTCCGGCATCTCTAAGCCAAGTTTTTCTACAATCTCCGGCGTTCCAAATGCCTGCTCTACTGCTCCATCATAGACCAGCTTTCCCTGTCCCATAACCAGTATACGATCTGCAATCTCATACACATCCTTCATGTCGTGTGATACAAAGATTACAGTTATATTCCGTTCTTCATGTAATCTGCGGATCAGTGCAAATAATTCCCGTTTGGATTTCGGATCCATGCCGGCAACCGGCTCATCGAGAATAAGAATCTCCGGCTTATATGCAAGGATTCCTGCAAGTGCTACACGCTTCTTCTGTCCGCCTGAAAGGTCAAACGGAGAATATTCAAAATATTCCTCTGATATATTCACAAGTGCCAATGCTTCCCTTGCCGCCTGTTCTGCTTCTGCTTTCGACATCCCGAAGTTCAATGCGCCATACATTACATCCGCTAACACCGTACTTTCAAATAACTGATACTCCGGATACTGAAACACAAATCCAATCTTCTTCCGCAATTCTTTCAGATTCTTCGTCTTTCCTACATCAATTCCATCAACCTTAAGTGTTCCCCCCATCGGACGGTAAATACCGTTTAGCATATATAACAGCGTACTTTTCCCGGAACCGGTCTGTCCTGCCACCGCAAGGATCTCTCCTTTTCTGATCTGAAATGACACCTGATTTACCGCAGGAACCAGTACCGCACCATCCTTATAAGAATACTCCAGATTATCAGCCTCGACCAAGATATCTTTTTTTATCCCGGCATCCAATAACATACCATTGTGTTCTTCTCTATCCATGTTATTTCTATTATCAAGGATATCCTCATGTATTCCATCCTCATTTTTACTTGATGGTATATCTTTCTGCGCCGAATTAAAATGTTCTGCTGCTTCTTGTCTGTTTACAAAAGATTTTTCATCACGCAAACATGCCTTTATCCTGTCCGCAGCATCCTTTACCGACAAGAGCCCCTCTTTTCTATCAACCAACGCACTTTTTGCGTCTTCATCCAAATTTTTGACAAATGTCTTATCATCGGAATAATCTACTTTCAACTCATGCAACAGCTTATATGGCAATAAACTGTCAAGACCAAGCTGCTCTAACTTCTCTACCTGTGGATAAATCTCATATGGTGCGCCAATCAACTCTACATTTCCATCATCCATTACATAGATCTGATCTGCCCGAACCGTTTCCTCCATCCGATGTGTGATCATAATGATCGCAATGCCAAACTCCCGGTTCAAATGATATAAGGTATCAAGTATCTGTCTACTTCCCACAGGATCGAGCATGGCAGTTGCTTCATCCATAACGATACATTCCGGTGACATGGCCATCACAGATGCGATTGCCAGTCTTTGCTTCTGTCCACCGCTTAGATGTGATACATTTCGTTCCAGATATGCCTCCATCCCTGTCAATCGAAGTACTTCGTTGATTCGCTCCCATATCTCCTCTGCTTCAAAGCCCAGATTTTCCAAACCAAATCCTACATCTTCCGCAACCGTATTTCCTACCATTTGGTTGTCCGGATTCTGAAAGATCATCCCGACTGCACGACGGATGGCCAGCAGATCATCTTCCCGGCTCGTATCTAATACATCAGCATCTCCCTGTATCCATACCGTTCCCTGATTTGGTGCATATAAGCCATTCAGGTGTCTGGCAAATGTTGACTTTCCCGAACCGTTACGTCCAAGAACGGCAATGATCTGTCCCTTATGGGCAACAAAATCCATATCCTTCACAGCCCATTTTTCACCTGTAACATTTCCATCCTTGTCCTTGATATTAAATTTATGTCCAAGCTTTTTCACCTGAATAAAACTCATGTACACGCTCCTATGTTTCTAAACAAATACGATAATTCCATCGAATCAACATCTTTGCAAATATAAAGTCTGCATCTTAGTATAATAAAAAAGCTGCCAAATACACATACATGTACCTGACAGCCCTTATGTTTATAATTATACTAACTCAAGAATAACTTCCATTGCAGCATCGCCCTTACGCTGACCGATCTTGATGATTCTTGTGTAACCACCCTTACGTCCTGCGTACTTTGTACCGTACTCATCGAATAACTTGCTTGTTAAATCAACTTTCTTTGTACCGGCTTTCTTTCCGGCAGCATCTGTAGGAACTTCAACAACCGGATATAATACCTTAAGCATTTCTCTTCTTGCATGAAGTCTTGAAGGCTGATCCTTCTTGATGGTCTTTTCTACTTCATCATATACAGTAACTTTCTTACCATCAACAACTTCCTTCACTCTCTTACCATCTTTATCTTTCTTAGCAACCTTAGCGGTAACGGTAACTTCATCATAGTTATCCTTTTCCTTAACTGCTAATGTGATAAGCTTCTCTGCAATCTTAACAACTTCCTTAGCTCTAGCTTCTGTTGTTCTGATCTTACCATGGTATAATAACTGTGTTACCTGGTTACGAAGTAATGCATTTCTCTGTGCGCTTGCTTTTCCAAGTTTTCTATACATTGCCATTTTTATTTATCCTCCTTACCCTTGCGGGTCTTCACTGTGCTTACTATTATTCGGCTTGAGTGGTAAAAAGTATTATTCCTCACTGTCATTCAGTGATAAGCCTAATTCTTTCAGCTTAGCTAATACTTCATCTAATGACTTACGACCGAGGTTACGAACTTTCATCATATCCTCCGGGGTCTTATTGATCAATTCTTCAACTGTATTGATACCGGCTCTCTTTAAGCAGTTGTATGAACGAACTGATAATTCAAGCTCATCAATATTCATTTCCAGAACCTTTTCCTTCTCATCTGTTACGCTCTCAACCATTACATCAACGGATTTTGCGTTCTCAGACAGATCAACGAACAGGTTCAAATGTTCTACAAGGACTCTTGCAGCGAGGCTGACAGCCTCATCCGGTGCGATAGCACCATTTGTAAATACATCAAGTGTCAGCTTATCATAATCTGTAACCTGACCAACACGAGTATTCTGAACTGTAAGATTAACTCTCTCAACCGGTGTATATATAGAATCAATAGCGATGACATCAATCGGTGCATCTGCTTCTTTATTCTTATCAGAACCAACGTAGCCTCTGCCGTTGCCGATGGTGAGTTCCATCTCAAGTCTTGCATCCGGGCCACTAAGATTTGCAATTACAAGATCAGGATTGATGATCTCGATATCGCCGTCTACATGAATATCAGATGCTCTGACAACACAGTCACCAGCTACATCGATATAAGCCTGCTTCGGCTCATTTGTTAATGAATTGTTCTTTATTACTAAAGACTTGATATTCATAACGATCTCAGTTACATCTTCCTTTACTCCGGGAATAGAACTGAACTCATGTAAAACACCTTTAATCTTAACGTGTGTTACTGCTGTACCAGGTAATGAAGAAAGCATAATTCTTCTTAATGAATTACCAAGGGTTGTACCATAGCCTCTCTCTAAAGGCTCTACTACAAACTTACCATACTTGTTATCATCTGAAATCTCAACTATCTCAATTTTTGGTTTCTCAAACTCAAACATTTAAGCCCCTCCTTTATGGGTAATTAACTGGTATACTCCAACTTTGCAAATATCATAAATATATTCTGCATCCAGACATCCACACGGGTAAATCCCGGATGGATGTACGGATGATCATATTTATTCTTATTACTTGGAATATAACTCGACAATAAGGGTCTCGTTTACAGGAACATCGATCTGCTCTCTGTTTGGCTTCTCAACTACTTCTCCACAAAGGTTTTCTCTGTCAGCGGTTAACCAACCTGGAACTAAATGTCCTTCTGTTGCAGCAATGATATCCTTATATCTCTGTAAGGATTTGCTCTTCTCTCTGATCTCGATCTTGTCTCCGGCCTTTACCTGGTATGAAGGAATGTTAACACTCTTTCCATTAACAAGTACATGCTTGTGATCTACAATCTGTCTTGCTTCTCTTCTTGTTCTTGCAAAACCTAATCTGAAGATAACATTATCAAGTCTTAACTCAAGTAATGTCATAAGGTTAGGACCTGTTAAGCCCTTCTGCTGCTCTGCCTTAGCGTAAAGGTTACGGAAAGGCTTCTCTAATACACCGTAAATGAACTTAGCCTTCTGCTTTTCACGAAGCTGTAAACCATACTCACTTACTTTTCTGTTTGCTCTTGTTGATTTTCTATTTGATTTCTTGTCAATTCCGAGATACATTGGCTCCATGCCTAAAGATCTGCATCTCTTAAGAACTGGGGTTCTATCTACTGCCATCTTACTCTGTACCTCCTAATTAGACTCTTCTTCTCTTTGGTGGACGACAACCATTATGTGGAACTGGTGTAACGTCTTTGATACTTACAACATCGATACCGCAAGCTGCGAGAGCACGGATAGCTGCTTCTCTACCTGAGCCTGGGCCTTTTACCATAACATCAACAGTCTTTAATCCGTAAGGAGCAGCAGCCTTTGCAGCTGTCTCAGCAGCCATCTGAGCAGCATATGGTGTTGACTTCTTAGAACCCTTGAATCCTAAACCGCCAGCACTTGCCCATGAAAGTGCATTACCTTCAGCGTCTGTTAATGTAACGATTGTATTATTGAAAGATGACTGAATATGAGCCTGTCCGTGCTGAACACTCTTTCTGACACGCTTCTTAGCCACTTTTTTAGTAACTTGCTTAGCCATTAACTCTTAAACCTCCTATGGTTTTCCAAATTTATACAAATGTACTTTATCTTCTGCCCGGTGCAGAAGATCTCTTATCTTCTACTATATATAAGAACAAATGAAAACAGTATTATTTCTTCTTGTTTGCTACTGTCTTCTTAGGTCCCTTACGTGTTCTTGCGTTTGTCTTTGTCTTCTGTCCACGAACAGGAAGTCCCTGTCTATGACGCTTACCACGGTAGCATGCAATTTCCTGTAAACGCTTGATGTTAAGCGCTACTTCTCTACGTAAATCTCCTTCAACAGTCTGTGTTGCATTGATTACTTCGCTGATTCTTCTTACTTCATCATCAGTCAAATCATTACAACGTGTGTCAGGATTAACATTTGCTTCCTTAAGGATACGCTGTGAAGATGCCAAACCTATACCATATACATAAGTAAGACCAATCTCAACACGCTTGTCTCTTGGTAAATCAACACCTGAAATACGAGCCATTCTAATTAACCTCCGTAAAAATTCTTCTGTCCGGCATATCGGATCTCGACATATCTCAACATGAAAATGCTGAGGTGAAATGCATATGTTTCCATCTCGCTGCCTATTTTTTTATTTTTACTAGCATATAATGATTATGCTACAGCCGCTTTTAAAATTTACAACACATCCGTGTGTGTTGATACATAAAAAACAAGATATCATATGGATGGGCTATCATCCGGATACCCAGTTTCTTTTTTTGATTAACCCTGACGCTGTTTGTGCTTTGGATTCTCGCAGATAACTCTAACGATTCCCTTTCTCTTGATAACTTTGCACTTATCGCACATAGGTTTTACTGATGCTCTAACCTTCATTAGAAAATCTCCTTTCAAAAAAAGTCCGCTACAAATAGGCATTCTATCATTTTTCACAATAGAATGCAAGTCCCATTTTCTGTTTTTTTCATATTAATGGGTTTATTATGATAAATCACATCCCATAAAGGGAATATCTTTGCAGGATGTTCATTACATACCTCTTTATATAGAAGAATTTATTTATCTCTCCAAACAATTCTTCCCTTTGTCAGGTCGTATGGTGATAATTCAATTGTTACCTTATCACCCGGAAGGATCTTGATATAATTCATTCTGAGCTTACCACTAATGTGTGCTAAAACCTTATGACCATTCTCGATCTCTACTTGAAACATTGCATTTGGTAACTTCTCGATTACTGTTCCTTCTACTTCAATTACGTCTGCCTTTGACATTTTTAATCCTCCTTAAAATCCTTGAGATTTTGAATCCATTTTTTATTTCTATAATTCCAATCCTTCTGCCTGCGACAAGATGATCGGTCTGTCCTCTGTAATAAGGATCGTATTCTCATAGTGTGCTGCATTGGACCCGTCCACGGTTACAACCGTCCAGTCATCATCCAGCCAGTCTACTTCATAATCACCTGCTGTTATCATCGGTTCGATTGCAATCGTCATTCCCGGTTTCAGCTTCGGTCCTTTTTTGATTGTTTCAAAATTCGGTATTTCCGGATCCTCGTGAAGATTTGCTCCAACACCATGTCCAACCAGGTCTTCTACGATTCCATATCCAAATTTTAAAACATACCGCTCTACAGCCCTTCCGATATCTCGAATATGATTTCCCGGAACAGCAACCTTCATTGCTTCGAAAAAGCTCTGCTTAGTTACTGCAATCAGATGCTCATTTTCCGGTGAAATCTTTCCTACTCCGTAAGTTCTTGCTGCATCGGAGTGATATCCTTTATAGATAACTCCTGCATCAAGACTTACTATGTCGCCCTCTTTCAGAAATCTTGTCTTTGATGGTATACCATGAACAACTTCTTCATTCACTGATACACAGATAGATGCCGGATAACCATTATAATTCAGAAAAGAAGGAATACAGCCATAACTTCTGATCACTTCTTCACCAAGTTTATCAATTGCATAGGTTGTGATTCCCGGTTTGATCGCCTTCTTCAGCTCCTCATGTGTGAGAGCAAGAATTCTGCCGGCTTCTTTCATCAATTCAATTTCTCTCTCAGATTTTATAGATATTGCCATTTTATTCACCTAAAATCTTAACGATTGCTGCAAATACATCATTCATATCCATTGTTCCGTCAACTTCTTTTAAGATACCCTTCTTAGCATAGAAATCGATCAATGGCTGTGTCTGCTCATGATATACTTTCAGTCTGTTTAATACTGTTTCCGGCTGATCATCATCTCTTAAGATAAGATCGGATGAACATACATCACATTTGCCTTCTACTTTTGTAGGGTTATATACAATATGATATGTTGCACCACAGCCAACACATGCACGTCTTCCGGACATTCTGCGAACGATGTTCTCATCCGGTACTTCTACATTGATAGCATAGTCTACAGAATCACCGATTGCTGATAATGCTTTGTCAAGTGCCTCTGCCTGTGGAATTGTTCTTGGGAATCCATCAAGGATATATCCCTTTGCGCAGTCGTCTGCTTTGAATCTGTCGATTACAAGATCTACAACTAATTCATCCGGAACAAGAAGTCCCTTATCCATATATTCTTTTGCCTTTGCTCCGAGTTCTGTTCCGTTCTTGATGTTTGCTCTGAAAATATCTCCTGTTGAGATATGAGGTACTCCGTACTTCTCAGCGATCATTTTAGCCTGTGTACCTTTGCCTGCGCCTGGTGCACCTAACATAATTATCTTCATATATAACCTCCATTTTTTATTTTCCTGCGGGATACATTCATTGCAATCCCTCCTGTTATCAGCCCGTCCTCCAAATGAACAAGCCATAGATACTTATACTATAATACACGAATAGGAAGTGCACAAGTGTACACTCCCATTTTTCGTGTTTTTTATATCTTTATCTTACAATTAATCTAATAAGAATCCCTGATAATGTCTTACTAACATCTGTGATTCCAGACTCTTCATGGTTTCAATTACAACACCAACTACGATGATGATGGATGTTCCACCGAATGAAACATTTACACTGAAAAATCCGTTAAAGAACATTGGAATCATCGCAACGATCAAAAGACCAACTGCTCCGATAAATATAATATAGTTCAGTATTTTATTTAAATAGTCCTGGGTTGGCTTACCCGGTCGGATACCCGGTACAAAACCACCGCTCTTCTTCATATTATTTGCAATCTCCATCGGATTGAAGGTAATTGCTGTATAGAAATAAGCGAAGAAGAACACAAGTAAGATATATACTGCCAATCCAAGGAATCCCCAAGGATAGTTCGCATTAAACCAGTATGACTGGCTCATTCCCTGAAGGATCTTAGCACCGACACCGGATGGACTCTTTCCAAATAAACTTGTTATAATAGAAGGAATCGCCATCAGTGAAGAAGCGAAGATTACAGGAATAACGCCTGCTGTATTTACCTTAAGTGGAATGTTGGAGGACTGACCTCCCATCTGCTTTCTACCCTGAACTTTCTTTGCATACTGTACAGGAATCTTTCTTTCAGCTCCCTGAAGCATACATACAAGAATGGTTACACATACAACAATTGCAACAACCAAAAGTGCAATTAGACACATTCTGACCGGATCTTTGTCTTTGATGAACTGTGTGTAAATATTCTTGAAATCATTTGGCATGGTTGATACGATGTTGATCAACAGGATAATGGAAATACCATTTCCCACACCACGATCTGTTACACGCTCGCCAAGCCACATTACAAACGCACTACCACCGGTAAGGATAACGATCATTGTCAATACTGTCCAAAAATTGTAGCTGTCCATGAATCCTTTTCTTCCGAAATTGATCGCAAGACCTGCACTTTCCAGAATTGCGAGACCGATCGTTAAAAAACGGGTAATTGCTGTAATTTTCTTTCTTCCGTCTTCACCATCTTTCTGCATCTCTTCCAGAGCAGGAATTGCTATGGTAAGAAGCTGAATGATAATGGAAGCTGTAATATATGGTGTTACGTTCAATGCAAATATTGACATCTGATCGAACGATCCTCCGGTAAATGAGCTGAACAGATTAAAAGAATCTCCAAGTGCATTGCTCAGATACTCTTTAATTGCATCAGCACGGATTCCCGGTACAGTAATCAGGCTTCCCAGCCTGACTACTATAAGAACAAAGAATGTGTATAATAATTTCTGTCTTAATTCCTTTACTTTGAATGCATTGATAAAGGTTTTAAACATTATTAGATCACCTCTGCTTTTCCGCCAAGAGCTTCAATCTTCTCGACTGCTGACTTTGAAAAAGCATTTGCCTTAACTGTAAGCTTCTTTGTTAACTCTCCATTTCCAAGAATCTTAACTCCATCACGTGGATTCTTTACGATACCGCATTCAACAAGTGTATCTACTGTAACCTCTGCTCCATCCTCGAAACGATCAAGAACTGAAACATTGATTGCAACGATATCTTTGTGATTGATACATGTAAATCCTCTCTTAGGGATTCTTCTATATAAAGGCATCTGTCCGCCTTCAAATCCTGGTCTAGGTGATCCTGAACGTGCCTTCTGACCCTTATGGCCCTTACCTGCAGTCTTACCATTTCCTGAACCATGACCACGGCCTACTCTGAAATTAGTACTATGCTTAGAACCTTCTGCTGGCTTTAATGTTGATAAATTCACGACCTGCACCTCCTTCAAATATAATTAAATCTCTTCTACCTTTACTAAATAACTAACCTGCTTAACCATACCAAGAGTTGCAGCATTGTTAGGAAGTTCAACTGACTTGTTTACCTTCTTAAGTCCTAATGCTTCTACAGTTCTCTTATGCTTTGGTACGCATCCGATTGGTGATTTTACTAAAGTAACTTTTAACTTATCTGCCATCTTATAATACCTCCTTAGTTAAGTATCTCATCAACAGATTTTCCACGAAGTCTTGCGATTTCTTCCGGAGTCTTGATCTCTGAAAGACCTTTGATCGTTGCAAGAACTACGTTCTGTTTGTTGTTTGATCCTAAGGATTTTGTACGGATATTCTTGTATCCGGCAAGCTCAAGTACGTTACGGGCAGGACCGCCGGCGATAATACCGGTACCTTCTGGAGCTGACTTAAGCAATACTGTTGCGCTACCGAATTCTCCGTTCCAATCATATGGGATACTTCCGTTTTCATTTACAGGAACTGTAACAAGGTGCTTAGCTGCATCTTCCTTACCCTTACGGATAGCTTCTGGAATTTCTACAGCCTTACCAACGCCTACGCCTACATGACCGTTTTTGTCACCAACAACTACAAGACATGCAAATCTAGAATTACGTCCGCCCTTAACAACCTTAGTTACACGTTTGATATCTACTACTTTATCTTCTAATTCTAATTTACTAGCATCAATTATTTCACGCTTCATATGTTGTTCTTCCTCCTTCTTAGAATTCTAGACCAGCTTCTCTTGCTGCATCTGCTAATGCCTGAACCTTACCCTGGTAGATGAATCCTCCTCTGTCAAATACAACAGTCTTGATTCCCTTTTCCAGTGCTCTTTCAGCAACGACTTTACCAACGTATGCTGCTGCATCTACATTATCTGTCTGCTCAAGTGCTTCCTTGATTGACTTCTCTACTGTTGATGCTGCTACAATTGTGTTTCCAACTGAATCATCAATAATCTGAGCGTACATATGATTATTACTTCTGAAAACTGCTAAACGTGGTCTATCTGCTGTTCCAGCTAAATGATTACGAACACGCATATGCTTCTTAATACGAACTTCGCTTCTTGATTCTTTATTAACCATCTTATCTCACTCCTTTATTATTTCTTACCAGTCTTACCAACTTTACGTCTGATAGTCTCGTCAACATACTTGATACCTTTGCCCTTGTAAGGTTCCGGTGCTCTCTTTTCTCTGATCTCTGCTGCATACTGACCAACTTTTTCCTTGTCAATACCAACAACTGAAATCTTGTTACCATCAACCTTTACTTCGATACCTTCTGGGTCAACCATCTCAACTGGATGTGAATAACCAAGAGCAAGAACTAATTTATTGCCCTGCTTCTGAGCTCTATAACCTACACCGTTTACTTCCAGATCCTTAACATAACCCTCTGTAACACCAACGATCATGTTGTGGATAAGTGTTCTGGTAAGTCCGTGTAAAGACTTCATCTTCTTTAAATCATTAGGTCTTGAAACTGTAATTACATCAGCTTCTAACTTAATATCCATTTCTGCCGGGAGAACTCTCTCAAGTGTTCCCTTTGGTCCTTTAACAGTCACTTTATTATTTTCTGCGATATCTACAGTCACTCCTGCAGGTACAGCGATAGGCATTCTTCCGATACGTGACATTTCGCCTTCCTCCTTAAAATTTATAATATTTGTATTTGTGCTGCATGGAGTGTATCCATGCAGGCTTTAACCTCCGGTATTTTTCAGGAAATGATGCCGGAGGAATGTTTTATCAGCTTTCGCACTAACTTCGCACGGCGCTTTCAGCTTGTGCTCACTAAGTGCTCTAATGACATCCACTCGAACTAAACTCATCCATCGTCTTCGACTCGTATTCGTTAAGTCTCGGGATGGGCTTTCGCACTAACTTCGCACGGCGCTTTCAGCTTGTGCTCACTAAGTGCTCAATGCCTACCAAACAAATGCTAATACTTCGCCACCAACATTCTGCTTTCTTGCTTCCTTGTCAGTAAGTACACCTTTGTTTGTTGAAATAATTGCAGTTCCGAGTCCACCAAGTACTCTTGGAAGCTCATCCTTACTTGCATATACACGAAGACCCGGCTTAGAGATTCTCTTAAGGCCTGTGATGATCTTCTCGTTCTTATCTACACCATACTTCAATGTAATTTTGATTGTCTCAAACTTACCATCTTCGATAATGTCTACTGCCTGAACATATCCTTCTGATAAAAGGATGTCAGCAATAGCCTTTTTCATCTTTGAAGCAGGGATCTCTACTGTATCATGCTTTGCTGTGTTAGCATTACGAATTCTTGTAAGCATATCTGCTATTGGATCGCTCATTGACATAATATTTCTTCCTCCTTCTATCTCTTACCAGCTTGATTTCTTAACGCCAGGGATCTGTCCCTTGTATGCTAATTCACGGAAGCAGATTCTACAGATTCCGTATTTCTTTAATACTGAGTGTGGACGTCCACAAATCTTGCAACGTGTATATTCTCTTGATGAGAACTTCTGTTTACGCTGCTGTTTAACTTTCATTGCTGTCTTAGCCATAACGAATCTTCCTCCTTTAATTATTTGCTGTAAGGCATACCAAATAATGTTAACAGTTCACGACCTTCTTCGTCTGTCTCTGCTGTTGTAACAAAGATGATATCCATACCTCTGACTTTATCAATCTTATCGTACTCGATTTCCGGGAAAATAAGCTGTTCCTTGATACCTAAAGCATAGTTACCTCTGCCATCGAAACCATTAGGATTAACACCTCTAAAGTCACGTACACGAGGAAGTGCAAGGTTTACAAGACGATCTAAGAACTCATACATCTTCTCGCCACGAAGTGTTACTTTACATCCGATAGGCATTCCTTCTCTTAACTTGAAGTTAGCAACGGACTTTCTCGCACGTGTAACAACTGCCTTCTGACCAGCGATTGTTTCAAGATCCTTGATAGCTGCGTCTAAAACTTTAGCATTTTCTCTTGCTTCACCAACGCCCATGTTAATAACGATCTTATCAAGCTTTGGGATCTGCATTACATTTTTATATCCAAATTTTTCAGTCATGGCGCTTTTGATTTCAGCGTCATACTTTTCTCTAAGTCTACTCAACTAAGACGACCTCCTTCCAATTAATCTATCTTCTCTGTTTTGCCATCTACTTTAGCAACACGGACTTTATCTTTACCTGTTCCTTCAAAACCAACTCTTACCGGCTTGCCTTTGTAAAGATACATTACATTGGAGATGTCCATTGGAGCTTCCATTTCGATAATTCCGCCTGCCTGGTTAGCCATGCTTGGCTTGCTGTGCTTAAATACTTTATTTACGCCTTCAACGACTACAGTACCGTTCTTCTTGTCAACACGAAGGACCTTGCCTTCTTTGCCTTTGTCCTTGCCGGCAATAACCTGTACCATATCATCTTTCTTAATCTTTAATGTTGCCATGGTCTACACCTCCTTATAATACTTCAGGTGCAAGTGAGACAATCTTCATGAACTTCTTGTCTCTTAACTCTCTTGCAACTGGTCCAAAGATACGTGTTCCTCTTGGATTTAAATCGTCTTTTATAATAACTGCTGCGTTCTCATCAAACTTGATGTATGAACCATCCTTACGACGAGCGCCCTTCTTTGATCTTACTACTACGGCCTTAACAACATCACCTTTTTTAACAACTCCGCCTGGTGTTGCGTCTTTAACAGAGGCAACGATGATATCGCCGATATTTGCATATCTTCTTACTGAGCCGCCTAAAACTCTGATGCAAAGGAGCTCTTTGGCACCAGTATTATCAGCAACTTTAAGTCTTGTTTCCTGCTGAACCATTTTATTTGCCTCCTTATTTAGCCTTCTCTATAATCTCAACAAGTCTCCATCTCTTATCCTTTGATAAAGGTCTTGTTTCCATAACTCTTACTCTATCGCCAATATTGCACTCATTCTTCTCATCATGAGCCTTTAACTTGTAAGTTCTCTTTACGATCTTTCCATAAAGAGGATGCTTAACATTATCTACGATAGAAACAACGATTGTCTTGTCCATCTTGTCACTTGTAACGATACCTACACGTGTTTTTCTCAGATTTCTTTCCACAATATATTCCTCCTTCTAAGATAATTAAGCATTAGCCTTCTGGGCTATAACTGTCTGTATTCTTGCAATATTCTTTCTTACATCTTTGATTCTGCTTGTGTTCTCTAACTGATTTGTAGCATTCTGGAATCTTAAGTTAAATAATTCCTTCTTTGCAGCTACTAATTCGTTCTGAAGCTCATCAACAGATTTAGCATTTAATTCGTTCATATAGTCCTTAGTTTTCACTGCCTGCTACCTCCTCTAATTCTTCTTTTGAAACGATCTTACACTTAAGTGGAAGCTTGTGCATAGCAAGTCTTAAAGCTTCTTTTGCTACTTCTTCAGGTACGTCTGCAATCTCAAACATAACTCTGCCCGGCTTAACAACTGCTACCCAGTACTCAAGTGCTCCCTTACCTGAACCCATACGAGTTTCAGCCGGCTTAGCTGTAACTGGCTTATCAGGAAAGATCTTGATAAATACTTTACCACTACGCTTCATATATCTTGTCATCGCAATACGGGCTGCTTCGATCTGGTTTGACTTGATCCATGCAGGCTCAAGTGCTACTAAACCATACTGACCGTTTGTAATCTTATTGCCTCTAAGTGCCTTACCAGCCATAGTTCCTCTGAACTGCTTACGACGCTTTACTCTCTTAGGCATTAACATTATTTATCCGCTCCTTCCTTATTTCCTTTTACAGGAAGTACTTCACCATGGTAAACCCATGTCTTAACACCAACTTTACCAAATGTTGTGTCTGCTTCAGCAAAACCATAATCAATGTCAGCACGAAGTGTCTGAAGAGGAATTGTTCCCTGGCTGTAGAACTCTGTTCTAGCCATATCAGCACCACCAAGACGTCCTGAGCATGAAGCCTTGATACCAAGTGCTCCGGTTTTCATTGTTCTGCTCATGCATGACTTCATTGCTTTTCTGAATGAGATACGATTCTCAAGCTGTGCTGCAATGTTCTCAGCTACTAACTGTGCGTCTGCATCCGGCTTCTTGATTTCTTTTACATCGATGAACAGCTTCTTATCTGTAAGCTTCTGTGCATCTGCTTTGATCTTTTCGATTCCAGCTCCGCCCTTACCGATGATAACACCAGGCTTAGCTGTATATAATGCAACCTTTACTCTGTCTGCAGCTCTCTCGATCTCAATTTTTGAGATGTTTGCATTGTAAAGTGTCTTCTTTAAATAAGTTCTGATTTTATGATCTTCTACAAGGTTGTTAGAAAATTCATCATTCTTTGTGTCAGCATACCATCTTGAATCCCAATCTTTGATAACGCCGACTCTTAAACCATGAGGATTAACTTTCTGTCCCATTATTTACCTCCTATCTCTCGTCAAGCACGATTGTGATGTGACTTGTTCTCTTCTCGATTCTATATGCTCTACCCTGGGCTCTTGGATGAACTCTCTTCATTGTAGGTCCCTTGTTAGCGTAGCACTCTGCTACATAAAGGTCCTCTGCCTTAAGTCCATTGTTGTTTTCAGCATTTGCGATTGCTGACTTTAACAGCTTCTCTATAACACTTGAACCATATCTTGGGTTGTATGCCAGAATACCAAGTGCAGTCTGAACATCCTTACCTCTGATGGCATCTAATACGAAACAAGCCTTTGTTACTGACACTCTTGCATATGATACCTTAGCTGATGGTCTGGTATCTTTATTCTCATTTCTGAGTCTCTTATCATGGGATCTATGTCCTTTAGCCATGATTTAGTCCTCCTTTCAAATATTCCAAATATTATTTTCTACCCTTCTTTTCGTCTTTACCATGGCCTCTGTAGGTTCTGGTAACTACGAACTCACCAAGCTTATGTCCAACCATGTCTTCTGTAACATATACAGGTACATGCTTTCTTCCATCATGAACTGCGATTGTATGACCTACGAATGATGGGAAAATTGTTGAACGTCTTGACCAGGTCTTAACAACTTCTTTGCTATTGCTTGCATTCATAGCATCTATCTTCTTGAGTAAATGCTCATCTGCGAATGGTCCTTTTTTTAATGAACGAGCCATTGTCATACCTCCTTATTAACTATTTAATGCTCTTGCCGTCTCTTCTTCTTACGATCATCTTATTAGACTGCTTGTTCTTCTTTCTTGTCTTTAATCCCATTGCTGGCTTACCCCATGGAGTTGAAGGGCCTGAACGACCGATTGGTGCTCTACCTTCACCACCACCATGTGGATGGTCATTAGGGTTCATAACAGAACCACGAACTGTTGGTCTAACGCCCATGTGACGTTTACGTCCGGCTTTACCAATGTTAACAAGGCCATGCTCAATGTTTCCTACCTGACCGATTGTTGCACGGCAGATGATTGGAACCATTCTCATTTCGCCTGAAGGAAGTCTTAATGTTGCATACTTTCCTTCCTTAGCCATAAGCTGTGCTGAGTTACCTGCTGAACGAACAAGCTGTCCGCCCTTACCTGGGTATAACTCGATGTTGTGTACTAATGTACCAACCGGAATATTCTGAAGTGGGAGGCAGTTACCAACTTTGATCTCTGCTTCAGCACCACTCATAAGAACATCTCCTACTGCTAACTTATAAGGAGCAAGGATGTATCTCTTCTCGCCATCAGCATAGAACAGAAGTGCAATGTTTGCTGATCTGTTCGGATCATATTCGATTGCATTAACTGTTGCTGGAATTCCATCCTTATCGTTTCTCTTGAAATCTATAATTCTGTATTTACGTTTCTCACCACCGCCGTGATGTCTAACTGTGATCTTTCCCTGATTATTACGACCAGCTGTCTTGCTCATTGATACAACGAGTGATTTCTCAGGTGTTGATTTTGTGATCTCTGAAAAATCAAGACCGGTCATATTTCTTCTGGAAGGTGTATATGGGTTATATGTCTTAATTCCCATTTTTGTTCTCCTTTCGGTTCAATTTATTGTCACGCTTTTTTGCGTATAAATCTGTTTCGTTATTTTACAGTCCTTCGAAAATTTCGATCTCTTTGCTTGCTTCTGTAAGTTTAACGATTGCTTTCTTGTACTTGTCTGTTCTTCCAAGTGTTACGCCACGTCTTTTAACCTTACCGTCATTGTTCATGGTGTTAACCTTAGCAACTTCTGTTCCTTCGAACATCTTCTCTACAGCTTCTTTGATCTGAGCCTTTGTTGCTTCCGGGTGTACAAGAAATGTGTACTTCTTCTCTGCCATTGCATTCATACTTTTCTCTGTGATTACAGGCTTAAGTATAACGTCATAATATTTGATGTCTGCCATTATGCGTACACCTCCTCAATTGCTGCTACAGCATCCTTTGTAAGAACAAGCTTATCATACTTAAGAATGTCATATACACTCAGTGAGTTTGTAGCTGTTGTCTTAACTGTTGGAATGTTGTTTGCTGAAAGAACAACTTTGTCGTTCTTATCCTTTGTTACTACTAATGACTTAGGAGCTTTAAGATTTGCAAGGATCTTTGCGAATACGCTTGTCTTAACCTCTTCTAATTCAATCTTGTCAACTACAACAAGTTTATCTTCTGCAAGCTTTGCTGAAAGTGCTGACTTCATAGCAAGCTGCTTTTCTTTCTTATTCATCTTAACTGAATAATCTCTTGGCTTTGGTGCGAATACAACTCCGCCGCCTGTCCACTGTGGAGATCTTGTTGAACCCTGTCTTGCATGACCTGTTCCTTTCTGTCTCCATGGCTTTCTTCCACCACCTGATACTTCAGAACGAGTCTTTGCGCTCTGTGTACCCTGACGGCTATTTGCCTGCTGGCCAACTACAGCCAGATGCATTAAATGTTCATTTATCTCTACACCGAATACAGAATCATTGAGTTCTAATGTCTCAACTTCTTTTCCTTCGATGTCATAAACCTTAACTGATGCCATTTTCGTTCCTCCTTCCTAAAGACTACTTGCCAGTCTTTACTGTATCCTTAATCATTACTAATGATTTCTTTGGTCCCGGAACTGCGCCCTTTACCAAAATAACATCATTTTCTACATCTATCTTAACTACCTCAAGGTTCTGGATTGTAACTCTTACGCTACCCATATGTCCAGGCATCTTCTTACCTTTGAATACTCTACCCGGTGTAGTAGCTGAACCGTTTGAACCTGCATGTCTGTGATACTTGGAACCATGTCCTGAAGGACCTGACTTTAAGCCGTGTCTCTTAAGACCACCTGCATATCCCTTACCTTTTGTCTTTGCTGTAACGTCGATCTTGTCTCCTTCAGCAAATACATCGGCTTTGATCTCTGCACCAAGTTCGTACTGAGCACAGTCATCAAGTCTGAACTCTCTGTAGAAAGTCTTAGGTGTTGTGTTTGCTTTCTTTGCATGTCCAACTTCTGCCTTACCAGCACCATGTGGGTTTCTGATTACTTTCTTTCCTGATACGTCTTTTGTTGTGATTCTTTCTTTCTTTTCGCCGAATCCTACCTGAATTGCATCATAACCGTCATTCTCAACTGTTTTTACCTGGGTTACAACACATGGACCAGCCTGTAAAACTGTTACCGGCACTAACACGCCGTTTTCGTCGAAAATCTGAGTCATTCCGACTTTTGTTGCTAAAATAGCTTTCTTCATTTTAAGTTTTCCTCCTAATTTAATTCACAGCGGATTGTTTTAACAATCATACTAAATTACATCCTTCGGATGCATTAGGTTACTGCTTATGCACTGCTTCGTGCTATGTTTGTTTTTGTGATTTGATTAGTTCACTTCTAATTTTTTTGTGGCTGATTATTTCATCTTTACGTCGATGTATACGCCAGCTGATAAATCGATCTTCTGTAATGCATCAATTGTCTTCTGTGTTGGTGCAATTACGTCGATTAATCTCTTATGAGTTCTCTGCTCGAACTGTTCTCTTGAATCTTTGTACTTATGAACAGCTCTGAGGATTGTGATCTTCTCAACCTTTGTAGGCATTGGAACCGGTCCGCTGACTTTAGCTCCTGTCTTTTTAACAGTATCGATGATCTGTCCAGCAGCCTGATCGATAAGTTTGTGGTCGTACGCCTTCAATGTGATTCTCATAATCTGATTTGCCATAAAAAAAGCCGCCTCCTTTTCGCACTTTTTAATAGTACAACAAGTGGTGACTGTACACTCTCCCGTGTGTATCCTGAATTAAATCAGAATCAACACGTCGTTTCTATCCTTTTGATAGACAGTTATTGGTACAGTGACTTGTCGTCAGTAATTCTTTATTGACATTCGCTCCACGAAAAACCTGTATCTATGCGATACAGCAACCTCCGTTTCAACGCTATCATGTCACAGCACGTTTGATTATATAACACGTTTTTGCGGAATGCAAGCATTTTTTCTATATTTTTCAAGAAATTTTTTATTATATTCCCCTGCATTTTTTATCCGTCATACTGTTATATTTTATCTGTTTCTTCTATATATAATGCACAATAGAACCGCTATCGCTTATTTCATTCTATAATACACAATGAAAAGCAATCTCTTATTTCAGCTTAAAGCTCTGCTTCAGCTTCACGCCCTTGTTATTATAAATTTCCAGCTTCGGGAAACTTAAAAGAAAAGCGATATCCGATGCGTAACCATAATTTCTGGTATCAAACCGTTCGAATTCTTCTGATAATGCATCAAACAGCTCCTGCATATCATCTATCTTGTTATTCCGTTCTGACAGATACGCCGTTATAAAGTGTTCTACATTTTCCCGATCATCGATCATCTCCAGATAATACCGCTCTCCATCTTTATAGAACTGAATATCTTTTCCATTTTTCAGAATCAGTTCTTCCATGCTGGTATAACCATAATTTCTGGTATCAAATTCCGTATGCAGCTTCGTGAGCTTGTGTATCAGCCCTGACAACTCTGTACATATACCCGAAGCTCTTTCTTCTATTATAATGCGATAGACATCGGATATAATTTCCGATAACGGTGTCAGACACCGCTCCGGTTCATACCCCTGCAAAATATCTATATAACAGAAGCGATTACATCTGCGGATAAATGCTTCGCTGTGTGCGTCACTGCCCAATACCCGAATATCCTTGCCCTGCTCCTGTGCCTTTACAACTGCCGCCAGGATCGTATCATCATTGGTCACGATATCGATTCCTTCGATCTGTCTATCAAACGCACAAGCGACCAATTCTGTTATAAAAGTGCAGCTGGCACGATTTCCTCGTTCTTCTGCTCCCACCATGCGAAATCCCTGCTTCTGCAGTTCTTCTTTCGAAGTCTTTGAAACATAGCCGCATGCCAGACGATCGATCAGATCATCCTGCATCATGATCTCTCTGCATACAAGCGGTGCATAAACGGTATCCACTGTATTACAATCATACATCAAAATTCGTTTCATGAATGGCTCCTTTCTTCCGTCATCACAAGCTGCATCAGGGTCTGGCGAATGCCAAAGGTCCGGCACAACCGGTCCGCTTCTTCTTTTGCCCGTTCCCGTTTTTCCTCTGATACTGGTTTCTTCACTGCCCGGATCAAAATATTTTTAGGTGAGTGTTCAATATCAATAAATTCCAACAAATCCGTCTTATATCCGCAATATTCCAGCACACATCCACGGATCGCATCAGTCATCAATGCCGCTGTCCG
Organism: Clostridium sp. L2-50; assembly: GCF_000154245.1. Taxonomy (NCBI): domain Bacteria; kingdom Bacillati; phylum Bacillota; class Clostridia; order Eubacteriales; family Clostridiaceae; genus Clostridium; species Clostridium sp. L2-50. The sequence goes on from NZ_DS480326.1 coordinate 126,313, forward strand.
TTCCTTGATGATTCCGTACTTGGTCAGTGCCGACAACTCCTCCGACCGGATCTGTTTATTTAACTCATGCTGGCAACACGGAACAGATAAGATGTATGTCGTGTTCCAGCAGATCGCATTGTAGAGCGCATAGTCAGTTGCCGTATCACAGGCATGCAAGGTCACTACCATATCAACCTTACGGTCTGTCCGGTATCCATTGATATCACCGATCTCAAACTTCAGATCCGTATATCCGCATTTTTCTGCCAGCTTATTACAATTCTTTATTACCTGTTCTTTCAGATCAAGCCCGGTAATATGCGCCGTCATATGACGGATCTCTACTATATAATAGTATAAGAAGAAAGTCAGATAGGATTTGCCGCATCCAAAATCAATAATATTGATCTCATCACCTTTATAAGACTTCAGTACATCATCTACCATCTCGATAAAGCGGTTGATCTGGCGGAACTTATCATACATGGAAGAAACCACTTTTCCTTCTTTGGTAAATATTCCAAGCTCCCGGAATGCAGGAATATCCATCCCCTCATCCAGAATATATTTCTTCTTGCGATTATTACCGCCAACCGATATCGTCTTATTCTCCGCCTGTCTGCGGCTGACTGCCAGATTTCCTTTTTTGCCTGCTTTTACATCATAATCTGTCGTCAAAGAAAATGCATTCATCTGCTTAAACTCTGCCGGAAAATGCATCGCAATATGCTCTGCCAGCCTTCCTTCTTCGATATTCTCGTGAAAGACCTGCGTCTGTGTATATTTCTCAAGCTGATATGCATTTCTGCCCTTTAATACCTTCCGGGCAAATACGATCTTCTTGTATTCTCCCTTTCCATTGCTCAGTACGACCTTATGTGGATGTGTCTCCGCGATCTCTTTTATAATATCCATATGCTTCTCCATGTTTTCTGTCTTGTATCTACTTATCATTTTATGAAACACAGCTCATGCAATGTTCTTCACAAAATCAACATTCTCGCAAGCAAATAATTTGGTATTCATCATATCAAAAATTATCTATTGCAATTATATATTTTTGTTTTGCTCTACTGCTGTGATTTTATCACCCCGGCAGATATCGGTCAATTTGTTTTCCTTATATCCTAATTTCATTTTCTTTCCATGCAGATTTCATCGTTGACTTGAAAATGACCGCACCTTATAATATAGTAGTTTTATATAAACATTTCAAACGAAACGAGGATATCGATTATGTGGACAGCAGATCACTGGCAGGATTATGAAGTAATAGATTGTTCAGATGGAGAAAAACTGGAACGATGGGGCAAATATATTCTCCTTCGTCCGGACCCACAGGTTCTGTGGTCAACTCCCAAAACAGATAAACGCTGGAAGCAGTTAAATGGTCACTACCACCGCAGCAATAAGGGCGGCGGCGAATGGGAGTTCTTTAACCTTCCGCAGCAATGGTCGATTCATTATAAGGATCTGACCTTTAACCTGAAACCATTCAGCTTCAAACACACCGGTCTGTTTCCGGAACAGGCAGCCAACTGGGACTGGTTCTCTGACCTGATCCGTTCATCCAAAAAGAAAGAGATCAAGGTATTAAATCTTTTCGCTTACACCGGCGGTGCAACCTGTGCGGCAGCAAAAGCAGGTGCTGCGGTTACTCATGTTGACGCTTCTAAGGGCATGGTTACATGGGCAAAGGAAAATGCAGTCTCATCCGGACTTGGCGATGCTCCGATCCGCTGGATCGTTGATGACTGCGTAAAATTTGTAGAACGTGAGATCCGCCGTGGCAATCACTATGATGCGATCATCATGGATCCGCCATCTTACGGCAGAGGCCCAAAGGGCGAGATCTGGAAGATTGAAGAAAAGATACATCCGTTTATCAAGCTGTGTAGCGAGCTGCTCTGCGATGATCCGCTTTTCTTCCTGGTCAATTCCTATACGACCGGGCTTGCACCAGCCGTTCTTACCTATATGATATCAACCGAGGTACAGTCTAAATTCGGCGGCCATGTTATCTCCGACGAAGTAGGACTTCCGGTTACAGGCTCCGGTCTGGTACTGCCATGCGGTGCTGCCGGAAGATGGAGTAAATAAACAAATACGGGACAGACATTAAAAATAATGCCTGCCCCGTATTTATTTTCTATAATCCTACCAGTTTCTCTCGTCCATATCCAGATATGTCTTATGCGTTCCGACATATTTATAGGCCGGACGGATGATCTTACCGGCATTTACCAGCTCTTCTATTCTATGTGCACTCCAGCCTGCAATTCTTGCGATTGCGAAGATCGGAGTGAACAGTTCGATCGGTATATCAAGCATACGATATACAAATCCACTGTAGAAATCGACATTTGCCGAGATAACGGAGTTTCGTTTCTTAGCAAGAAGTTCCATGGCGATACGTTCAATATCTGTGTACAGCTTGAATTCCTCCTGCATACCTTTTTCTTCTGCAAGTCTTCCAGCATAACGTTTCAGGATCTTGGCTCTTGGATCGGACACCGTATAAACAGCATGTCCCATACCATAGATCAGACCGCTATGATCAAAGCCCTTCTTATCAAGCAGTCCCTGAAGATATTCACGGATCGCCGCTTCATCGCTCCAGTCTTTTACATGAGCCTTCAAGTCATCCATCATCTGCTGAACCTTCAGGTTCGCACCACCATGCTTCGGTCCTTTTAAAGAACCAAGAGAACCGGCAACGGTTGAATAGGTATCAGTTCCGGTTGATGATATAACATGTGTTGTAAATGTGGAGTTGTTACCACCACCATGCTCTGAATGAAGCACCAGACAGATATCCAGTACCTGCGCTTCAAGCTCAGTATACTTCTTATCCGCACGGATCAGGCGAAGGAAATTCTCTGCTGTCGAAAGGCCCGGCTTCGGATTGTGAATGATAAGACTCTTATCCTGATAATAATGCTTATAGCCCTGATAGCCATATGCAGCGATCAGCGGAAACTGTGCAATCAGTTCCATACTTTGACGAAGGACATTTCGAATGCTGATGTCATCCGGGCAGTCATCATATGAATATAAAGTAAGCACACAACGCTGTAAGACATTCATCATATTCTTACTTGGTGCTTTTAAAATCACATCACGAGCAAACTTTCTTGGGAGCTCCCGGAACGTCTCCATCAATTCCTTAAATTTATTAAACTGAGTTCTGGTCGGCAGTTCACCGAATAAAAGCAGATAGATTGTCTCCTCAAAGCCGAACTTGCTTCCGTGGAATCCACGTTCCAGATCTTCGATATTATATCCCTGAATATAGAGTCTTCCATCTGCCGGCACCAGCTCACCATCCTGAACTGCAAAACCGGATACATCTGAAATCTCTGTCAGACCTGTTAAGACACCTTTTCCATTTGAATCACGAAGGCCTCTCTTAACATCATATGTAACATAGAGGTTCTGATCGATCGTACCTGAATCATTGCAATAACCAACCAGTTCATCTAAAATTTTCTCGTACTCTGCACTTCCCTTTTCCAAACCTCTATCTCCTTTCGAATATAGTATTTAAGCCAAGCTTAAGTTTATCAAACTTTCGCCTGGCTTGCAAGACTATTTCGCTGCCTGTAAGGCAGTCTCATCTATTTCTATAATATATTTTTCAAATGCATTTATGATCGTGGTATCCAGGTATCTGGATTCCCGTACAAAATCCCTGCCATAATTACTATGCACATGACCATGTACCAGATACTGCGGATGATAGTCTTCGATCATTGTCCGGAAGCACTTGAAACCGGTATGACAAAGATCCTCGGAATCATTGATCCGATACGCAGGGGCATGCGTGATCATAATATCAAATCCACGATGTTTTCTTATCTGCCGACCCAGCTTACGAATGCGCTTCTCCATTGCTTTCTCGGTATACTGATGCGGTGCACCATTGTACTGATACTCCATACAGCCTCCAAGGCCCAGAATCCGTATTCCTTTATATACATAGATTCGATCGTCGATGCAGATACAACCATCCGGTGGTGTGTCTGCATAACAGGTATCGTGGTTCCCATATACATACAGAACCGGAGCATGTGTAAATGTCGCAAGGAACGACAGATACTGCGGTGCCAGGTCGCCGCAGGAAATGATCAGGTCAATTCCTTCTAATTTTTTCTTATCAAAATAATCCCATAGGTATTTTGATTCTGCATCCGCAAGAACAAGAATCTTCATATCCGTATCTCCGTGTTTTCTTTTCTTTTCTACGAAACTGTACCCCGCCTGTTTCCATAAAGAAAACCCGCTCATCTACATTCGTACTCTGGATCACAAGACCCGCATAGCCTTATTATACTATGTCTGTAGTTTTTTTCAATTCCAGATTTTCCGGCGTATTAACTCCCTGGAAAGCAACAACATCTCTGGCATCTTCTACCAGCTCATCCAGAGTCGGGATCGAACCAACAACAATATCTGCCAACCAATCCATCTTCATGATCTCCTCAGGGCTCATTTCACCATCTTCATCATCACGAACCACTCCATTCTGTGAATAGAGCTTGCCGTAGAATGGACTTACCGTACCATCCTTGATCAAGCGCTTCATCAGATTTACCAGTCTCGCCGTTCCAACCGGAAGATGGTTCGAACAGATCACATCGATCACTCCGGCAGACATGCCCCACCAGTAATTCAGAACCTTTACTTTCTCGTTCTTTTCTTCCAGCTTCCAGTTACCGTCCAGAATCAACTGAACGATCTTCTCATAGAATACGCGCCAGTTGTAAAATGGCATCGCAAGATTCGATATCTCGTTCCCATCGCAGGAATACAGACCGAATTCACGGGAGGCCGTAAGCGGTGTGATCATATCCTTATCGGATACATAGGAGATGCCCAGTTCCTTAAACCGTTTCTTCGGATCGGAGCCTTTGACCTTTGACCACTCCAGATAGATTTTCGCTCTTGGATTCACAAACTTTGCTCCCATCGCAAATGCGTTGATGTTCGCCGTCGTTCCATAGATCGGATAATCAGCTACATAGCCGATCCTGCCATCCTCACAGAGTGAACCTGCGATAATACCGGTTATAAACTTCGCCTCATACATTCTCGCATAATACGTTCTGACATGGCTGGTCGATACATTTAACGAGCAGTTTAATATCTTCAATTCCGGATATTTGATCGCAGCCTTTAATGACTCCGGAAGCATCTCCGGTCCGGTTGTAAATACAACATCGAATTTGTCCTGTGCGATCTGCTCCAGGCATTCTGCAAGCTTCGTATTATCATCCATATTCGAAAAAGTATGTGTCTCAACCCGATCCTTGAATTTACCTTCTACGCCCATTCTTCCAAGATCATGACTGTAGATCCATACAGAATTCTCAGGCTCTTTATCATAAACAAATGCAATCTTAAGCTTCTTCGGTACCGGCGTGATACTGAACAGCTTCTTCTTTGACTCTACCGGTTCCAGCTTCGGAACGATCGTCATGTTCTTCTTCTGTGCACTTAATACGATCTCGTCCCAGACCTTATCCAGATTTTCCTTTACCTCATCATAAGACATATCCTGTAACGCCTTGTATCCATATACATTTAAAAATACAAGCATAGCATCATCTACCGTGATCGGAAGACTGTCACTGCCGTTTTTCTGCCTGTATGCTGTATCAAATGCCAGATGTGCCGAATTCAGGTTCATACGATCATCATCCGTAAATTCACCATCCGGTGCCAATCCTATATATTCTCTTAATTTGTCATATCCGCCAAGCTGTGTGAACCATATATAGTTGATTCCTGTCTGCTTATGGAAATCTACAAATTCATAATAAATCTTGTTTTCCGGCTCATCTGTCCGCTTCGGCAGCTTTCTGATTACCATCGCAGGGACAGAATCCGCACCGAAATATTTCAGTACGCTGACACGCTTATTTCCCTCTATGACATAGAATTTATTCATATATTCATATACTTTGATCGGATCATGGATTCCTTCTTCTATATGAGAGTCACAGAGAGATGACCATTTATTTCCGAATTCAGAATTCGCATCTAATATAGGCATGAAGTTACTTGCAAATGCTGTAGTACGACCTTTTGTCGCTGTACCTACAACCCGATCGAGAGAAATATGCTGTAAACCAAGATTTACTTCGCCTGCAATATCGGAATTCGTGATCAGTTCATCCAGTACCGGCAGATATGGATATTCATTTTTAGAAAGTGCAGCCTGATATCTCTTTTCACCAAGCTTCTGCGCTTTTACATAATCATTTAATGACATGTTAAAAACCTCCTATCTGTGTCTAAATCAACCTGTTTAACTCATTGCCCCATCATTTTTCCGTTCACTATATATATACAACAAAAGCCGAAAATTACCAGTGGTAAATCGTATTTTCATCTTTTTCACGCCTTAAAATTTCTTATGTCGGTAAAGTTTTGTATATTTTTAATAAAATGAATTGTGCATTTCTTACATTTTTACCTTGAAATTTAAAATAGCGTGTGTTAATATAATATCAGAATAGTAAATAACATACAATCTTGAATTTTAAATCGGTGTGTGTGAATACTTATAAATCAAAGGAGCCTGTTTCCTAACTTCTTACAGGCTCCTTTTCCTTGTCTTTTTATCTGCTCTGAAAGGTAATCGTTATCTCTGTTCCCACATTCGGTTCACTTGTTATATCAAGCTTCGCATCATGCTGCGCTACGATGTGTTTTACGATCGCAAGTCCAAGACCGGTTCCTCCGGTTGACTTCGACCGACTCTTATCGACCCGGTAGAATCTCTGGAACACCAGCCCCAGATGCTCCTCAGGTATTCCGATACCGGTATCCTTCACCTTCATGACAACTGAATGATCTTTCTCATAAGAATACACAGTTACTTCTACAGTTCCATCCGGTTTATTATATCGGATCGCATTATCGGTCAGATTATATACCAGTTCTTCCATCATCATCTTATTACCCATAATATAGCTTGGCTGACCGGAGAACTTCAATGTAACATTATGTTTTTCTGCCGATAGCATCAGCATATCCACATTCGATCTTGCAACCGCACACAGATCGATCCGTTCCATAGATGGTGCATTCTCTGTTACATCAAGCTCTGACAGACGAATGATGTCATTGATGAGGGTAAGCAACCGATTTGAATTACGATGGATCTCTGTAGCAAATCGTCTGACATCACCATCTGCCGCCATTCCGTTTTCAATCAGCTCAGAATAACCGGAGATTGCTGTCAGAGGTGTCTTTAACTCATGAGATACATTTGCCGTAAATTCCTGTCGCATCTGTGCATTCTCCATAATATCATTATGCTGTTCCCGGATTGTATCGATCAATGGACGAATCTCCTTATAGGCGTTAATATCGTCAACATGATCCAGATCCTTTGCCATCTGTCCGATCGGACGGACGATACTCTTTGTCAGATATCGCGATATCAGAACCACGATAGTCACAAGTACCAGCATAATAACCGTCATACTTGGAAGTCCCTTCAAAAAAACACTGACAATGCTGCTTGTCTCCTTTGATACACGAAGTACACAACCATTTGAAAGCCGGATCGCATAGTAGAATGTACTCATATTGAGCGTCTGGGAAAGACGGGTATCCTCGCCTTCTCCTTTCTCAAATGCCTCCTCAATCTCCGGTCTGTCGTTGTGTTTTCCCATGGTCTCCGGATCTGCCATGTTATCATACTTAACCGTTCCATCCGGTGCAACTAATGTAATACGCAATTCTGTATTCTTAATTCTTACATTGCGGAGCTCACTGATATCATCAAATAATCCTGCACTCTTCAAGGTCTGTGTGTAATTTTCCAGATCGCGCATGATCTCCTTTTTAAACAGATCATAATAAACCGTTGTCGAAAGTATCATCGTACACAATATCGCAATCAGCGTCAATGCTATAAAGCGACTGTTGATCTTGCTGGATAATCGTTTGTCTTTTCTGACCTTCTTATCCTTTTTATCTTTCTGTTCTTCCATAAAAACCTGTTCTTTCTGTTATAAGATTCTTCTGTTATAAAATTTTCCTGCTTCTTCTTATTCCATCTTATATCCGACATTACGAACTGTCTTGATCATATTCCCTGCATCTCCCAGTTTCTGGCGCAGAGTCTTGATGTGCATATCAAGAGTCCTGGATTCACCTTCGTAATCCGTTCCCCACACATCCATCATGATCACTTCTCTCCGAAGTACAATTCCGGCGTTGATCATTAACAGCTTTAACAATTCAAATTCCTTAAAGGTCAACTCACACGGAATATCATTCACATGCACGATACGCTTCTCGGAATCAAGGGTTACGTTCTTCAGTCGAAGAATCTGATCCTCCTGAATACTCTTGCTTCTGCGAAGCAATGCTTTAACTCTGGATATAAGCTCCATTACGCCGAATGGCTTTGTCAGATAATCATCTGCTCCGATATCCAATCCCTTTACCTTATCAAGTTCTGTTGTCTTTGCCGTCACAAGAATGATCGGCACACGCACAGTCTCCGGACGTTCTCTTAATTTTCTGACAATCTCCAGTCCATCCTGATCCGGTAACATGATATCCAGTAGGATCAGATCCGGAATCTTCTCTGTCATTCTGGAAAAGAAGCTCTTTGCATTTGCAAATCCTTCTGTTACATATCCCGTGTTCTTTAAGGCAAACATTTCTATTTCCTGAATGTTCATATCATCTTCTACAATATAAATCAATGCCTGCATCTGCCGTTCCTCCTGTCTCTGTTCTTTCTTATCCATAATAATATATTTCTAATATATGGTCAAAGTAATTTACACTTTATGATATCGTATGCTTTACTATAAACTGTACTTTTCCTTATACATGCTGTACATCGCCTGAAACTCTACATTTGATTCCTGTTTGACCCGGTTCAGATACTCATGCATATCAAAGCTGTCTGTCTTAACCTGAAGCAGTGATGCAGCCACATTTGAACAGTGATCTGCCACACGTTCATAATTATTCAGAAGATTTTCAAGAGCGATACCAAGCTCGATCGTACATTTTCCCTTCTGCAGACGTTTGATATGCTGCTTTTTGATCGTAGCATTCAGCCCATTAATTACTTCCTCCAATGGTTCAATCCTCTTTGCTATTTTCATATCATCTTCATTCAGTGCTTTACAGGTCATGCTCATGATCTCATAAACTGCATTTGAATACAGATTTAATTCTGCCATTGCTTTATCTGAGAATACCATTTCTTCCTTGTGCATCTTAGCATAAATTTCTGCGATCGCTAATGCATGGTCGGAGATACGCTCCAGATCTCCGATACAATGAAGCCCATTGGATACACGTTTGCTGTCTTCCTCTGCCAGTTCTTTTCCGCTGACCTTCGCCAGATACGTTCCAAGTTCATCTTCGTATTTGTCTACGATATCTTCCAAAGCCTCAACACGTTGCCATTTCTCATCCGAATAATCCTTCATCAACTCTAATGAATCGTATAACGCTTCAGCTGAATACCCTGCCATCTGATTCATAACATCCATGCTCTGGGTAACGGCAAACGCCGGCTGCTCCAGGAATCTGGCATCCAGATGCTTTAACGGTACAAGCTCCGCAATCTCCTCAACAGGTTCTTCCTTCTCACGGATCGTAAGAGTTGCCAGCTTCTCAAGACCCTTTCCAAACGGAAGTAATACAATTGTTGTCAGAATATTAAATATACTGTGGATCACTGCAATGCCAGCCGGGGTTGCCATATCCTGTAATACACCGAAATTTACAAATGCATTGATCGAATAGAATACGATCATAAAGAGAATGGTTCCGATCAGATTAAAGTAAAGATGTACAAAAGCTGCACGTTTCGCATTTTTCTTTGCTCCGATACTGGATAATAATGCCGTTACACAAGTACCGATATTCTGTCCCATTATAATAGGAAGTGCCGTTCCATATGTAACTGCTCCTGTCATGCAAAGTGCCTGTAAGATACCAACCGATGCCGATGAGCTCTGGATGATTGCTGTAAATAATGTTCCTACGATCATTCCGAGTACAGGATTTGAGAACATTAAAAGCACATTTGCAAATTCAGGAACATCTGCAAGAGGAGCAACCGCACCGCTCATTGCATCCATTCCGTACATAAGGATCGTAAATCCCAAAAAGATCATGCCAATATCATGTTTTTTCTCATTCTTGGAAAACATCAGAAATGCAATACCGATAACCGCTAGGATCGGAGAAAATGAGGATGGCTTTAACATCTGGATCCAGATACTGTCTCCCTGAATTCCTGACAAACTTAAGATCCAGGAAGTAACTGTCGTACCGATATTGGCACCCATGATAATGCCGACCGCCTGACGCAGTTTCATAATTCCGGAATTTACAAAGCCAACAACCATAACGGTTGTAGCCGATGATGACTGAATAACCGCTGTTACAGCCGCTCCAAGCAGCACCCCTTTGATCGGCGTTGAAGTCAGCTTTTCAAGGATACGTTCCATCTTACCGCCCGCCGCACGGGTCAGACCGTCTCCCATTACGTTCATACCAAATAAAAACAATGCAAGTCCGCCAAACAGTGCAAGTACATCAAAAATACTCATAAAAAAATTCCTTCCTTTTTACATAAATTAGACATTTGTACCTTCGCACATCATCGTATAACAGGTATGTAAAAAGGAAAGGATTCCTACGTAAAGTCTGTGTAAAATTTTAAAATTTATTTTACATTTCACGCTGAATGCGTTTAATGTTCTTCCTGTCTCTGTTCAAGATACGTTCTGTCAGGACCGTCGTTTTGTAAAATACATACGGTACCGCCAATCAGTCCTACCAGACAAATACCATATCCTGCCGATACCAAAATGCTCTCTGCCATACTCCATGATGACATAAGCCCGATTCCTTTCAACGTGACAGCTACAATCACAGCGATCACGCCCCAGACGATACTGTTCAATAACAAAAACATTTTTATCAGGTGCTGTTTACTTTTTCCTTTACCGGCATCTGCTGTCATATTCCATATATATCTCATGACAATCACCTCCTGATCCTGTATCTCATAAGACTCTTAATTTCCGGATATGTGTTCTCCTGTTATATAATATATGACCCATTCTGAAATATTCGTAGCATGATCGCCAATCCGCTCCAGATATTTTGCAACCATCAAAAGATCGGTTTCCTGTTCCCCTGCATCTGCATTCCTGTGGATCAGATTGATCAATTCACTCTTCACTTTTATAAACAGATCATCTACCACATCATCCTGGGCAACAACTTTTCTTGCTTTTGTAAGATCAAGATTCACATATGCTTCTATACTGTCAACCAACATGACCATGCTTTCTTTTGCCATTGCCTTAATATGTTCCAATTCTTTTACATAAGGTTTGCCTGCCATCTGGATCGTCAGTTCGGAAATATCTGCTGCATGATCACCGATACGTTCCATATCCGTTACCATTTTGAGCGCAGATGAAACCTGACGAAGATCTGTTGCAACCGGCTGCTCCATTAAAAGAAGTTTAAAGCACAGACTCTCGATATCCTTTTCCTGCTGATCGATCTGATCATCCCTGCGGATAACCTCCTGTGCCAGATCAACATCCTGATTTACAAGTGCTTTGATCGCCTTTTCGATCACACCCTCGATCATGGATCCCATCTCAACCATTTCATCATTGAGTTTTTTCAACTGTCTGTCATAATTTGTCCTCATTATCTTTACTCCTTTTAACCAAATCTTCCTGTGATATAATCCTCAGTTCTCTTATCCTGTGGTTTCGAGAACATCTTCTCGGTATCATCAAATTCGATCACCTGACCCAGTAAGAAGAATGCTGTCTTGTCTGCAATACGAGTTGCCTGCTGCATATTATGTGTAACCATGATAATCGTATAATCATGCTTCAGCTCCATAGCAAGATCTTCGATCTTTGACGTAGAAATCGGATCAAGCGCTGATGTCGGTTCATCCATCAGTAAGACCTCTGGTTCAACCGCAAGTGCTCTGGCGATACAAAGTCTCTGCTGCTGTCCGCCGGAAAGACCCAGTGCCGATTTCTTCAGTCTGTCTTTTAATTCATCCCATATTGCTGCCTGCTTGAGAGACCGTTCTACGATCTCATCCAGTTTTTCTTTATTATGGATACCATGTGTCCTTGGACCATATGCTATATTGTCATATACACTCATTGGGAAAGGATTTGGATTCTGGAACACCATTCCAACCCGTTTTCTTAGCAAATTTACATCCATTCCGTCAAATATATCTTCACCATCTAACTTCACATCACCCGTGATGTTACAACCTTCCACCAGATCATTCATACGGTTTAAACATTTTAAGAATGTTGATTTACCGCATCCGGAAGGTCCGATAAATGCTGTAATCTGCTTTTCCGGTATTTCCATATTTACATCTTTTAACGCATGGAATTTACCATAGTGAAGATTCAGATTTTTTACATCAAATTTTATATTGCTCATCAATTTATCTCCGTTTATATCTATCTGTTATCTGTCTTTTTCTGTTTTCGCCGACATTTTCTTTGCAATTGCATCGGATGCGAAATTAATCAATACTACGAATACAAGAAGAACAACGGCTGTTGCATATGCCTGATCCGTATGAAGTCCCTCTTTGGAAAGAAGATACATATGTACGGACAAGGTTCGTGTGGAAGAAAATAAATTCTTCGCTATTCTCGGCACACTGCCTGCCGTATAGATCAACGCTGCTGTCTCTCCGACAATTCGCCCGGTTGCAAGGATAACACCGGATAAAATACCCGGAACAGCACTCGGTAAAACAACCTTAAATACTGTACGAAGTTTTCCTGCACCAAGTCCAAAGCTTCCTTCTCTGTATGACTTTGGAACAGCCAGCAAGGCTTCTTCTGTTGTTCTCATGATAACCGGAAGCACCATGATCGCCAGTGTAAACGCACCGGACAGCAGGGACAATCCCCATCCAAGCTTTGTCATAAATAAGATCATTCCGAACAAACCATATACAATAGATGGAATACCTGTCAGTGTCTCTGCAGTGATACGTACAATTCCAACCAGCTTATTTCCTGATTTTGCATACTCCACCAGATAAATAGCTGCGAAGATACCGATCGGTCCCGCAATCAGCAGTGACAGTAATGTCATAAACAACGTATTAACCAATGCCGGAAGCATCGAGCAATTATCCGATGTATATTCCAGCTTGAACAGATCCGGTGTCAGATTCGGAATTCCTTTTGCAAGAATATAGATCAAAATAAAAGCAATACAAACCAACGTCAAAGCTGCTGCCAGATAAACAAGTATCCGAAGGATCAGTGAGCCGGGACGTCTTTTATATTCCGCAAGTAAATTTCTTTTTCCCATTTAGTTCACCGTCTTTCTTTTTAAAATTGAAAACAGCAGGTTAATGATCAGAATGAATACAAACAATACAACACCTGTTGCGATCAGAGCCTCTCTGTGAAGATCCTGGGCATAACCCATTTCCATTACGATATTTGCAGTCATGGTTCTAACACCCTTCATCAATCCTTTCGGCATATGGACCTGATTTCCCGCCACCATGATAACAGCCATTGTCTCACCGATCGCACGACCAACGCCCAAGATGATCGCTGCCATGATACCGGATCTTGCAGCCGGTACTACGGTAAGAAATACACTTCTTTCATGTGTCGCTCCAAGTGCTAATGCACCCTGATAATATTTATCCGGGACAGCACTGATCGAAGTTTCAGATACACTGATGATCGTCGGAAGTATCATGATGCCAAGCAGTACAGATGCGGTAAGCATTGTATTTCCGTTCACTCCGAAAATCTGTCTGACTGCCGGAACAAGTACACACATTCCAAAAAATCCGTATACAACCGATGGGATTCCTGCCATCAGATTGATAAATGGTTTAATGACCTTATATGCTTTTGGTGGGCAGAATTTTGATAAAAATATCGCTGTCAGAAGTCCGATCGGAACGCCGATCACGATTGCCCCGGCCGTAACGTAGATACTGCCAAGAATAAACGGAAGGATTCCAAAATAATTATTGGTCGGTCTCCAGACTTTGCCAAAGAGGAAATCAGTCAGACCGATTTCCTTCATGGCAGGAATACCACTTGCAAATAAGAACACACAGATCAATAAAACCGCTGCTATCGATACAAATGCCGCTAACAGGAATACGATATGCATGAATATTTCTTTAAACTTTTGCATAGAGGACACTCCTTACTATTTGACATCTGCCCAGGTTGCTGCTTCTCCTGTAAAGATTGATTTTACCTGATCGGTAGTTAAATCAGTTGCAGGGTTATTCTTATTTACAATAACTGCGATACCATCCATTGCGATTACAGTAGCTGTAAGTCCTTCACCTGTCTCGCTATCCTTCAGTTCTCTGGATGCCATACCGATATCACATGTACCATCTGCCGCTGCTGTAATACCTGTTGTTGAATCAGATTCCTGAAGCTCGATATCCGCACCACTGTTCACTGCCTTATATGCCTCTGTTAATTTCTCCATAACAGGAGTTACAGATGATGATCCGGCAATTACGATTTTACCGGTTGCACCTGAAGACTTAAATGCTCCTGAATTTGCAATCTCAATGTAACCATTACTTGATACGATCTTCTGTCCGTCTTCACTCATAATATAGTTGATAAAATCCTGTGCTACATCACTTACCTGACCCTTTGTTACAATGTTGAATGGTCTTGATAATGTGTATGTACCGTTGTTGATATTATCTGCTGTTGCTTCAACGCCGCCGATCTTAACTGCCTTTACTGTATCATTTAATGCTCCGAGTGAAATATAACCGATCGAATAATCGTCTCCTGCAACGGTTGTGAGAACTACTTCTGTACTGTTTGCTGTAATCGCACTCGTAGTTGTCTTATCAACTTTATTTCCATCTGCGTCCTTTTCTTCTACACCGGTCAGTTCCACAAATGCTCCTCTTGTACCTGAGCCTTCCTCTCTGGATACAACTGAGATCTCCTGTGATGTATCAAAACTTCCGCTCTTGGAATCTGAACTACCTTTACTTCCACATCCTGCAAGGCATCCTGCCGCAAGTGCTGCACTTAATGTTACCGCTAAAATCTTATTTCCTTTTTTCATTTTAATTTTCCTCCAATTGACTCTCTGGACTCAGAATCGTTCATCTTTCTGATCCATTCAAAATTATGTAAATTGCGAAACCGGATCGCGCGCCCTTTTCCGGATCGCAGGATTATCATACGGCATCTATGTAAAATACATCACCATCCCAAAGTAAAGGAAAAGTAAAAACTTTGTGTAAACGGAAGAAATGTAAAATTATGAAGAAAAGCACTTTATGAGTTTCTATGGAAAATAAAAAATATTCATGTTACTATGAACAGCAGATACAATTTCGTTTTACGAAAGGATAAAGAAAAGAACGATATGAATATCATCGGACATGTATATACAGATTTTCAGGAAAAATTCGGAATTCCCAGACAGAGCGGTCTGGTGGATGAACTGACCGGAACGGTCGTTTTTCTGCCGGAATACAGGCAACCGGAAGCCTTCCGGGGGCTGGAGGATTTCTCCCACATCTGGATCCTGTGGGAATTCCATAAAGCCAAACGGGAGAACTGGAGTGCAACAGTAAAGCCGCCAAAACTTGGCGGCAATAAAAGAATGGGCGTATTCGCGACCAGATCGCCGTTCCGCCCAAATAATATAGGTCTGTCTTCTGTAAAATTGACAGGAATTGAATATACCGATGACTATGGTCCGATCCTGCATATCTCCGGTGTCGATCTTTTAAACGGTACTCCTGTATATGATATCAAACCTTATATTCCATATACGGACTGCCACCCGGATGCCACCGGCGGTTTTACCGAACACATTCATACGGAAAAACTGGATGTCATCTTTCCGCCGGAGCTTCTGGCAATGATCCCGGAAGCCAAGCGTCCTGCCTTGATCGGCATTCTTGCAGAAGATCCGCGTCCCGGCTACCAGCACGATCCCGACCGCAGATATGGCGTCGCCTTCGCAGGCTTCGACGTGCGCTTCCACATCAACGGCAACGTCCTCACAGTGTGTGAGGTGGTGGCTGTACAGTGACATTTTCAGATGGAGCATACCTATTATTCCGCAAGACACTCTCGTTCTATCCTCATGTAGCAGTACATAAGGTAGCAAAATACGCTACCTAAGTACTGACATTCGGACAGGCTTGCTTCATAATAGTATGCCCCATCTGAAAATTGATACTGGATAGCCACACACAGCTTCGTATAATCATAAATGCCTGTATATATATTTTATGCAGCAGACCTATCCGGAACGTCGGTCCTTAACGAATCACCGTAAGGTGAGGAGTTTAGTACCGCTACGTGATAACTGAGACCTTAGCGAGGTTTTGCCGAGGTTAGTTCGAAGTTATACAGAGTAGGATAGAACGAAAGTGTTCTGCGGAATAAAGATATATATACAGGCATTAGTGATTATGCGAAGCGTACGACTCTAGTGCTCGTGTTCAGGTACTACGGCGAAGAATATGAGGTCTTCGCTGCCTTCATTTGACAGGCTGTGGGTCGCTCCCTGCGGACAATAATGGCAGTCGCCCGGATACAACTTCTCTTTGGTGTCCTCATACTCCATCGTTCCAACACCGGAAAGTACGTAAATGATTTCACTGTTTGTCTCATGCATATGTGTTCCGATTGATGAACCAGGCACAAGTCTGCCCCTCATGATCTTGTTATTCATATCCTGAAACATATGCACATGGAATGTTCCTTCTCCCCCTTTAAAATTCTCGATCGCTGATTCTGCGATTGTATCAAACGATATCTTCATATGATTCCTCCTTATATGGTTCCTTATATTAACATCCGCACACTCTTTATTCGATACTTTCAATCAATCTTCTGACTGCTTCTTCTATATGCTCCGGCATGATACCGGAATAATTAATGACCAGTGTATGATATCTGGCATTTTCGGTATTTCTATAATACTGGCTGAGAAATGAAATGTGAATATCTCTTGCTTCGGCATTATTCCGCAACCGCTCATCACTGTAATTCGTATCAATCTCCAACAGGAAATGCAGCCCTGAATTCTCTTCGCGAATACGAATCTTGTCCGGATTCATATATTTTTTAATGCATGCAAGTACCAGATCCCGCTGTTCTCTGTAATAATTACGCATGCGGTTAATGTGTTTTTCCAGACAACCATCGGTGATAAATCTTGCAAGTGTATATTGCTCGATATTTGACACCGTACATGCATAAAAGCTGAGCATCTCATCATATCGCCGCATCAAACTCTCCGGAAGAACCATATAACTGATACGGATCGTAGAGGAAAGGCTCTTGGAAAATGTGTTGATATAGATGACCTTTTCGCCCACATCGATACTTTCAAGTGTAGGTACCGGCTTGCCAACCAGTCGAAATTCACTGTCATATTCATCTTCGATGATATAGCGGTTGTCCTTTCTGGATGCCCAAGATAACAATTCATATCTCCTGCTGACAGGTGTTACCAGTCCGGTCGGAAAATGATGCGCCGGCGAAATATGAAGTACATCTGCACCAGATTCTTCCAGAGCCTCCATATTGATCCCATTTTCATCCATTGCCACAAATTTGCAGCATACATTCTGTGCCTGATAGATCCTCGATATCTTCTGATACCCCGGATCTTCGACCGCATAACATTTGTCATAGCCAAGCAGCTGAATGATAAGACCATAGAGATATTCTGTTCCGGCTCCTATGATGACCTGCTCCGGCTTCACATCCATACCACGGAACTGATACAGATAGCCTGCTACCGCGCTTCGCAGCTCATAGACACCCTTGGACGGTGATCTGGACATCAGCTCTTTGCTGTTTTCCGCCATCACTTCTTTTAAAAGCTTTGACCAGATGCTGAATGGAAACGCATCCTCTACCGTTGAGTTACTGGCAAAATCCGCAAAATATGTTTTCTTTTCTTTCGGCTTTTCAAATTGCTTCGCCGGTCGCTCCGGCAACGGCTTCATCAGATCTGCCGAAATGTCCGTAACATAATAACCGCTTTTCGGAATCGAATAAATATATCCTTCGGCAACCAACTGACTGTATGCATTTTCCACGGTGATCGTGCTGACATTCAGATTTTTTGCAAGCAGACGTTTCGATGGCAAACGTTCCCCTGCTACAAGCTTCTTAGACAAAATATCTGTTTTGATCTGCTTGTACAGATATTCATATAACGTATCTGTTCCTCGATTTTCCAGTGCATATGTCAGCATAGCAAACCGCCCTTCACATTATTCCTGCCGGCATCACAACCCACCTTGCGATACCATAGTTATTAAATATTATATGTGGGAAGAAAGCATTATGCAAGTTTTTTACATTCTATAGATAGACAAAAACTCTATGGCATCCCGCCCTGTGCCTGTCCTTATAGAAATGCCGTGCTGCGTTTTCTACTCACTGCACATGTTAAATTCGTAAATACTCCTGTGCTAACTCGCCTTCGGCTGAGCGGAGCACTTAGTGAAGACGAGCGTTAGCGCGAAGTCTGAGGTTAGTGCGTGCCATGTAAGTACACTTAGCGAAAACAAGCGTGAGCGTAGTTTGAGGTTAGTGTAGCTTACTCGAATTCAACAATGTGCAGTTCATAACGAAATCCTCGCAATGGCATTTCTATAAGGACAGGCGCAGGGCGGGATATCACATAGTTCTTATATATGGACAATAAAAAACGGTATTTATTATCGTACAGTCAACCTGTTCAATAATAAATACCGTTATCTTATTGTTTACTTTTATTGTCCTTATTTGATCATGTCTAAGAACATCTGATGAATACGGGTATCATCGGAAAGCTCCGGATGGAATGCCAGTGCGATCTGGTTCTGATATTTTACCGCTACAATGTGACCATCTACCTCGGCTAATACCTCAACACCCGGCTTTACGCTCTCGATATATGGTGCACGGATAAATTCCATCGGATATACTCCAAGACCTTTGATCTCGCCATCATAATGAAAGCTTCCAAGCTGTCTGCCATATGCATTTCTCTTTACGCAGACCGGAAGGGTCGCAAAATGACGTTTATCATCATTGGACAGTTCTTCTGCAAGAAGGATCAGTCCCGCACAGGTTGCAAGAACCGGCATGCCCTGTTCGATCTTTTCTTTTAATGCATCATACATATCAAGCTCTTTTAACAGCTTACCCTGAACAGTGCTTTCGCCACCCGGCAAAACGATACCGTCAAAATCCTGTTCCAGATCACTTTTCTGTCTGAGTTCTATTGTTTCTGCTCCAAGGCTCTCTAACATTTTCTCGTGTTCGATAAATGCGCCCTGAACCGCTAATACTGCTATCTTCATCGTGTCTGTTCATCCTTTCGCTTATGTCGATCATCCATCATTACGATATCCGCATCTATTTGTCTGTCTGATATTTTACTTACCACGCTCAGCCATAAGGAGTTCGATCTCGCTCTCATTGATACCAACCATAGCTTCACCAAGATCCTCTGATAATTCAGCGATCAGTTTTGCATCTGTGAAGTTTGTAACAGCCTTAACGATGGCATTTGCACGCTTCTCCGGATTTCCTGACTTGAAGATACCAGATCCAACGAATACGCCTTCAGCACCAAGCTGCATCATAAGAGCTGCGTCTGCCGGTGTAGCAACACCGCCTGCTGCGAAGTTTACAACCGGAAGGCGCTTGTGCTCATGTACATATAATACAAGGTCATATGGAACCTGAAGAACCTTTGCTGCATCATATAATTCATCTTCACGCATAGAAGAAATACGTGCGATCTCGCTGTTCATCATTCTCATATGTCTTACCGCCTGAACAACATCACCTGTACCGGGTTCACCCTTTGTACGGATCATGGATGCACCTTCATTGATTCTACGAAGTGCCTCGCCGAGATCCTTAGCACCACATACAAATGGTACTTTGAACTTTGTCTTGTCGATGTGATATACATCATCAGCAGGTGAAAGAACTTCACTCTCATCAATGTAATCGATCTCGATTGCTTCAAGAAGCTGAGCTTCTACAAAATGTCCGATACGGCACTTTGCCATAACAGGGATAGATACTGCATCCTGAATACCTTTGATCATCTTAGGATCACTCATTCTTGATACACCACCTGCTGCTCTGATGTCAGCAGGAATACGCTCCAGTGCCATAACTGCACAAGCACCTGCTGCCTCTGCAATCTTTGCCTGCTCCGGTGTTGTTACATCCATGATAACGCCACCCTTTAACATCTGTGCCAATTCTTTGTTTAATTCATACTGTCTGTTTGCCATAATCGTAACTCCTTTTTTCATTTGATGTGTGTATTTATCTGTAACATATTCATCCTTGAATATCACTACTCAAAATCACGAACAGATTCACTACAAACCTGCTAGGATTTATTATAAAATTATCTGACCATATTGAAATATTCAATTTTAAACTTTTTTTTATATCCAAACTGACCATATCAATATGTCGCATATGCAAATACCAGATATCAGATTATGTAAACTGACCTCTCGGGCAGATCACCATATTGTATAATAAACAAAATAGCAGGAAAATGTTGCGAAAACGCCTGCGTTTCGCATTTTTTCCTGCTATTTATCTTTAGCTCCTCCAACCACCAGAATAATATATAATAAAGCACGACCATATCGTATGATAAAACCATAACGGAAGCGACCGTGGCATACGCAATCGATTGTTGAATAGCTTAGGCAGATCACCGTATTATATAATAAACAAAATAGCAGGAAAATGTTGCGAAAACGCCTGCGTTTCGATGGTTTTGTGCCGGGATGGAGGACACAACGATTTTATCGTGTCCGAAATCCCGTGCATATAAAAACCAATCGAAGCAAAGTAAGTTTCGCATTTTTTCCTGCTATTTTTGTTTATATGAAATACAGTGATCGTCCGGCTTCTAGCCAAGGCGCAGCATCGCATCGATGCTCTTTCTGGCTTTCTGCATTGTCTCCTCTGTAAGGGTAATGCTCTCGCCCTCACCATTTACCACGCAGTTATAGACATCACCAAGTGTCGTCATCTTCATGTTGTGGCATACACAATCCTTAGACAATGCATAGAAACGCTTCTCCGGGTGTGCAAGCTGAAGGTGTGACACGATACTGTTCTCCGTACCGATAATGAATTCTTTTGCATCACTCTTTGCTGCATAATCCATAATTCCGGTTGTACTTCCGGCATAGTCTGCAAGCTCCGTTACTTCCTTTAAACATTCCGGATGTACCAGAAGTAATGCATTTGGATGAGCTGCTTTTGCTTTCTCTACATCTTTTACGGTTACTCTGACATGTGTCGGACAGCCGCCCGACACCAGCTTAATATTCTTTTCCGGTACCTGCTTTTTTACCCATGAACCGAGATTACAGTCAGGAATAAATAAGATATCCTTTTCCGGCATATTCTTCACGATCTTTACTGCCGAAGAAGATGTAACACAGACATCACTCAACGTCTTTACTTCTGTTGTAGTATTCACATATGCCACAACTGTATAATCCGGATTCTTTTCACGAAGGGCAGCTAACAGATCATAGTCGATCTGGTCTGCCATCGGGCATCCGGCATCCGGCTCCGGCAGGTATACTGTCTTTTCCGGTGATAACAGTTTTACAGTCTCTGCCATAAAACGCACACCACACATGATCATAGTCTTTTGAGGTGCTTCCGCTGCTCTCTGTGCAAGGCCAAAGGAATCTCCTACATAGTCAGCTACTTCCCAGATATCATGGCTCTGGTAGGCATGTGCAAGAATACAAATATCCTTTTCCTTCTTTATTCTCATTATTTCATCCTGCATCTCTTTTATATTCATGACAATTTTCTCCTTTGTCTGTTATGTTTTCATTTTTTGTTAAAGAATGCACAGTAAGTATACCGCATATTGAGAAAGATTACCATCTATTTCAGCACAAAAAGCCTGAGCACATTTAATTTATTGACTTTATGGCCGCGATATGTCACAATTTGTATCAATGAAAAAAAAGCCATAATTCTATGGAAAAATATAAATCAGAAAGGTTGAAATATTATGAATAAAGCTCTTGTATTATTGTTTTTATTTTTTATCGGAAGTCTGATCGGATGGGTGATTGAATTGTTCTTCCGCAGATTCTGTTCTCCAAATGGTCGAACAACAAAGAAATGGGTAAATCCCGGCTTTCTGGTCGGTCCTTACCTTCCGCTATATGGATCAGGACTATGCGTCTTGTATATGCTAGCATCTATTAACCTGTCATTTCTGGATGAACATCCAATCATTGAGAAGATTGTTTTATTTGTATTTATGGCGATCGCTATGACCGTGATCGAATACATCACCGGATTGATCTTCATTAAGGGAATGAATGTAAAACTCTGGGACTACACAGACCGATGGGGCAATATTCAGGGAATCATCTGTCCACTGTTTTCATTCTTCTGGGCAGTTCTCGGCGCGACCTACTACCTGCTGATCCATCCACATGTTTTATCAGCACTTGACTGGTTATCCAGAAACCTTGCATTTTCATTCTTTATTGGATTCTTCTACGGCGTGTTCCTGATTGATATCGTTTACTCCTTCAACCTTATCGTTAAGATACGTAAGCTGGCTGCCGAATATGAAATCGTCGTTAAGATTGACGAACTCAAACAGCATCTGTTAGAGGAAGCTGAGCTCCGTAAGGAAAAATCACATTTCTTCCTTGCTATGAAAAATGCTCGACCACTCCGTGAGATATTTGAGGATTCGTTAGAGAAATATTCCATTAAGAAGATTCTGAAAGAAAAGAAGAAGAAATAATGTACAAACGAGTTTCATATTAAAATGAAACAGCCTGTATAGCATCTGACTATGAAGAAACCATAGCATAGACGACTGATTTTCAACGCTCCGATGCTGGAACAGAGGGCACAACGATTTTATCGTGTCCGGCGTTCCATGCAGATCGGAGATAAGTCGAAAAGAAGGAAGTCATGCGTGTTTCTCATAGCCAGATGCTGTACAGGCTGTTTCTTTTTTATTGTCAGGATTTCTTCTCCCCCACAGGAATCTGTGCGAAGATGATCGCAATAAAGATCAACAGGCAGCCAAGGAGCTGGCGGGCGGTCAACACCTCACCAAGGATCACCCAGCCGGCAAGTACTGAAAATACAGATTCCAGACTCATGATCATAGATGCCAGCGTCGGATTCAGTCCATTCTGTGCAATAATCTGCAAGGTATAAGCAACACCGCTCGACATCACACCGGCATACAGAATTGCAACCCATGCATCCCATGACTGTAACTGTGGAAGCCATGCTGCTATTCCTGCTGCCGAATGTCCCATCTCTGAAAAGAACATCGGAAATGCACTGAGTACCCCGGCAACCAGGAACTGGATACAGGACATCCGTACACCATCAACCAATGGTGAAAAATGATCGATCACCAGAATATGTATAGCAAACAAAAATGCACAGAGCAATACAAAGAGATCACTGTTCTGAAATGATAGCGCCCCCGCTGTCATACATAAAAGATAAAGTCCTACAATCGTGATCACCATTCCAAGCCAGATATTCCAACCACATTTTTTCTTTAAAAACAAACCAAGGATCGGAACCAGCAGAATATAGCAAGCCGTCAGAAAACCGGCCTTTCCTGCCGGAGTGCCATAATACAGACCAAGCTGCTGTGCCGAGCTTGCAAAGAACAATGCCATTCCGCAGCACAAACCACCGATCCATAACAGTCTCCGTTCTGCGACTGTCTTCGGCTTCTTATTACTTGGATTAATTTTATCAAGTAACCTGATCACCGGAAGCAATACTACACTTCCAACCAGACTTCGTATACAATTAAAAGAAAATGGTCCCAGTGCCTGTCCGCCTTTACTCTGTGCCACAAAGGCGGTTCCCCAAATAAATGCCGTAAGAACTAACAGGAGTGAATTTCTGATTTGTCTGCTTTTCATTTGTATTTCCTCTTCCTATCTTGTTTATTGTCAAATAGTTACATTATTCCTTTGGATCATTTTCTGTACAGATATTTTTCCTGTCATATGCATCCAGAAAATGATGCTTCTCTCCGTGCTGCTTCCATGCAACAACCGTGTCCAGATTTACATTTTCCACACTCTTGAAAATATTCCCTTCCACATAAGGATTTACCTGCTTCAAAGTCTGAATCAGTTCCTTGATCTCAACACGTTTCGAACGATTCTCGTTATTACAAGTCGTACAGGTGTCCGTGAATTTGCATGCACACTGGATAAAATGCAGACCATTATAGTCCCTCCATGCCTTGATATCATCCTCACGCACCAGATATAACGGTCGGATCAGTTCCATCCCTTCAAAATTCGTGCTGTGAAGCTTCGGCATCATCGTCTGTACCTGTGCACCATACAGCATACCCATCAATATGGTTTCAATTACATCATCATAGTGATGACCAAGTGCAATCTTATTACAGCCAAGCTCCTGTGCAAAATGATACAGATGTCCTCGTCTCATTCGTGCACACAGATAACATGGTGACTTCTCTACCGTAAACACCGATTCAAATATATCCGATTCAAATATCGTGATCGGGATATTCAGACTTTTTGCATTTTCTTCTATAACCTTCCGGTTCGTCTCACTGTAACCGGGATCCATAACCAGAAACTTAACTTCAAATTCAAATTTGTTATGCAGCTTCAATTCCTGAAAACATTTCGCCATCAGCATGGAATCCTTACCACCGGAAATACATACTGCGATCTTATCTCCCGGCTTCACCAGCTCATATGTGTTGATCGCCTTGGTGAACTTCGACCAGATGCTTTTCTTGAATTTCTTACGCAGGCTCAGCTCAACATCCTTCGCCTTGTTCTGCTCCTCCGGCTTGCTCATAACATCTAACAGCCATGCAGCATAACCGCCTTCCAGACTCTCTGCCTGATATCCTTTTTCTTTCAAATGCTCCGCTACGTCGATGCTGACTACGCCTCTCGCACAGAAAATAACAAGCAGCTTGTCCTTATCCACCTCGCTGCTTGTCTCTATTTCTTCCGCAGGAACCGCAATCGCATCCGGCACTGCCCCATGAGAGATCTCAATGGCATCCCGGATATCGATCAACCGATAACTGTCTTTATTTCGATTCTTTAATTCCGCTATTGTAATGCTCATATGCACGCTGCCTTTCTTCTTTGCACAAATCTTTTACCACTTCACCTGCAATGATCAGTCCTGCTACAGATGGTACAAACGCCACACTGCCCGGAATATCTCTCCGCTCTGTACATTTGTGCTGTGTTCCCGGAGGGCAGATACACTGTGTTCTGCAGCTGATCGACATATCCTCAAGTGGTCTTACCGGCTGTTCTTCCGAATATACAACCTTTAACTTTTTCACGCCACGCTTCTTAAGTTCCCGACGCATAACCTTTGCAAGCGGACATACCTTTGTCTTATAAATATCTGCTACCTGAAACATACTGCCATCCAGCTTGTTTCCTGCGCCCATACTGCTGATGATCGGCACTCCTTTTTTCTGTGACTGGAGCACCAGCTCAATCTTAGCCGTAACCGTATCTACTGCATCTACAACATAATCATAGGAGTCAAATGGAAATTCATCTGCATTTTCCGGCAGGAAAAAGCATTTGTGCATCTCGACCTTAGCATCCGGATTTATGTCCAGAATCCGTTCTTTCATAACATCTGTTTTATATTTCCCCACAGACTTTCTGGTGGCAATAATCTGGCGGTTCAGGTTTGTCAGGCATACCTTGTCATCGTCGATCAGATCAAAGGAACCGACACCGCTTCGTGCCAATGCTTCACATACATATCCGCCAACGCCTCCAACGCCGAATACCGCTACTTTTGAATTTGCCAATTTGTCCATTGCTTCTTTACCAAGCAATAATTCTGTCCGGGAAAACTGTGTTAACATGTCTATCTCTCCTAAATAACCTACTAAAATGCTAGGCAAAATTATAGGACCTGAAAAGGTTCTTTGTCAATGATTTTCTGGCAAAAAGGGCCGGTATTATACCACGTCATATAATACCGGTCCTGCTTACTTATGCCTTCACTATAAAACTATTCTTTAATACTAAAATATACATGTTATCTGTTCTGCTTATGTTCTTATCCTATGATTGCCTTGATTTCAGTTTTACTCATTTCGGTTACATCCATGATCTGTTCTAAGGAGTAGCCTTTCTTATGCATTTTCAGGATAATCTCTGATTTACCAGCCGCTTACTGAAGGTGCTGAATATATAACTCTCTCACCCTTTCCGTTCGTTTTTACAAGAACCAGCTTGGCATTGCTATATATGTCATGTTTTTTATACACAATGTAATCACCTTGCAACGTAAAATACTCAATGTTTCCATAATTGGATGCATTTTTATCCTTATACATGTTGTAGATTTCTGTTGCTTTTCCCTTTGATGTAGTAAACCATAATGATTTTGAAAAATAATAACCATTTTTACTGTATCCTCTGGTTGCAACAGAACCTTTTGAATTCTTAATAGGCGTTTTTGAATAACGATGGTTATTAAAAGTAACCGATTTTTCTCTCTTTTTCTTTTTTCCTGAGAGTGTCATTGAATATATACCAGCCGACTGTTCGTATCCGTAAGATCCAGACTTAATAAACTTAGTTTTATTATAGTAAATTTTCTTTCCGGCTAATACATAATTGTCGCCTTTTGCAAGCGTTGTTTTTTTGCCACTCTTAATGGAAACGCGTACAATATATCTGTCCGATCCGTCAGATCCACGGTGATTGTCATAAATTGCATACAGATAATTACCTTTTTTCTTTAATCTGTAGAATCCTTTTCCATTTGTTTTCGCTATTGTTTTTGTCTTTTTTGTTTTGATATCATAGCAAAAGATTTTACCTGTCTCCGTTATGGAATAGTAAACCTTATTTTTACTGATCACTACAGAACAACTTCCGCCTCCATAATAGTTGTCCTGTGTCTGATAAGTCTTCGTCTTTGCATCTGCCTGACTCGGACAAAGCATGCATCCTAACAGAACTGCAAGCAGCCCAATCCAAATGGCGTGTGCCTTAAAAAATTGTTTCATATTAATTCATCTCCTTACCGTTTGTCAGGAGAAAGTGAAATCATCTTATATTTCACTTTCTCTCTTTTAATAAATTGCAATCGCTCTGCGGCTTTTACAAATCCCGCATTGATATACTATTATTTAATCTTCCACGTCTTTACGTATCCGACGGATTTCTTTTTCAGCTGTTTCTTTAAAGCTGTCTTTGCTTTCTTTGTGCCTTTCACAGTAATGGTTGCTTTCTTATTAATTCCCTTGAATGCATTCTTACTGATGGTCTTCAGCTTTCCTGTTGTAACTGTGATCTTCTTCAGGTTCTTACAGCCGGAGAATGCTTCTTTACCGAGCTTCGTCACGTTACTTCCGATTGTAACTGTTATCAGCTTCTTGTTACCCTTAAATGCTTTATCTGATATTGCAGTTACCTTATAAGTAACACCTTTTACTTTTACTGTAGCCGGGATGGTAAGCTTCTTGGCTTTCTTGTCCGTGATCTTTGTCACTGTAACAGTTGGATTCTTCTTAGAAGATGAAGTTACCTTTACTTTAAGCTTCTTGGAAGATACGGTAAGGGTTGTACCTTTCTTCGCCGGAGTTATATTATTCTGTTTTGAATCATCTGATGGATTCTCTTTCCCGGACAATAATTTGATTGGTAAATTATTGTCCTTTGCGTATTTATATGCTGCGGAATTTTTACTACAGATAATCGTAACACCTCTGCTAAAAGCAGGCCACCGATTTACGTTCAAAGGCTCGCCCTTTTTTCTTACATCAATTTCAATTACACTGTCCGGTATAACAATAGAATCTAACTTATCGCAGCCACAAAATGCTCCCTCATCGATACTTGTTACGCTATCAGGTATCGTTATATCGGTTAAATTGCTGCACATAGCAAATGTTCTACTGGAAATTCTTGTTATTCCCTCCGGCAATACTACTTTTTTTAATTTACATGCATAAAAAGCCTCACATCCTATACTTCTTACATTTTCGGGTATAGTGATACTGGTCAGCCCGGTAGCAGAAAATCCCCAACTACCTATACTTGTTAAACTCTTTGGTAACGATATACTGGTCAGCTTTACGCATAACGAAAATGCATCATCTCCTATACTTGTTACTCCCTCCGGTATCGTTACACTGGTTAAACCGGTACAATCATTAAATGCCCTGTCTCCTATAGTTGTTACCTTCTTACCATTAATCTCCCCCGGAATTACAACTTCCGTCTTATCCCCCACATAACCGGTAATAGTAATTTCACTTTCTTTTTCTTCATACATAAAACCATTATATGTTTTCGACTCTGCCGCCTGTGCAGTCTTACCGATTCCACCGCACAGCAATACGCACAGAACTAAGTACAAGCCTGTATAAATCAGGCTTCTTATCTTCTTTTGTATCATTTCTCCTTCATCCTCCTGCTTATCCTTTTTAGGATTTTTTATTTAATTTTCCATGTCTTTACATAGCCGATGGATTTCTTTTTCAACTGTTTCTTTAAAGCTGTCTTTGCTTTCTTTGTTCCTTTCACAGTAATGGTTGCTTTCTTATTAATTCCCTTAAATGCATTCTTACCGATAGTCTTCAGCTTTCCTGCCGTAACAGTGATCTTCTTCAGGTTCTTGCAACCGGAGAATGCTTCTTTACCGATCTTTGTTACATTGCTTCCGATCGCAACTGTCGTCAGCTTCTTGTTACCCTTGAATGCTTTATCCGAAATTGCAGTTACTTTATAGGTTACACCATTCACCTTTACAGTAGATGGAATTGTAAGATTCTTGGCTTTATTATCGGTAAACTTCGTAACTGTAACGGTCGGATTCTTCCTGAAAGATGAGGTTACCTTTACTTTGAGCTTCTTAGATGAAACAGTTAATGTTGTGCCTTTCTTCGCCGGTCCAGGCATTAATTTGATTGCTATATTACGCTCTTTTGCATATTTGTATGCAAAAGAACCTTTGTTGCAAATTATACTTCCAAGACTTATGTTCCCAACAGAATCAGTGAAATTATTGTAGCCTATACTTGTTACACTATCCGGTATTGTTATACTGACTAAATTTTTGCATCCCTCAAATGCCTGATCATCTATTTTTGTTATACCTTCTTCTAAAATAACACTCTTTAAACCACTATACGAAAATGCATTATTACCTATTCTCTGTATATTCTTTGGTATGGTAATATTTGTTAAGCTATAACAAGAAGCAAAAGCCCAGATACCTATATGTGTCAGGCTCTCCGGTAATGTTATACCGGTTAAGCTTTTGCATCCCTCAAATGCACATGTTTCTATATTTGTCAAGTTCTCCGGCAATGATACTCTGCTCAGTTTTTTACAATAACTAAACGCATACATATCTATCGTTGTTACACCCTCCGGTATTGTTATACTGACTAAATCAACACAATTTTCAAATGCTCTGTATCCTATCTGTACTACTTTTTTTCCGGCAATCTTTTCCGGAATCACAAGCTCCGTCTTACTCCCTTTATAACCGGTAATTACAATTCCATATCCATGATCTTCATAGGTAAAGCCATTGTATGTTTTTTCCTTTGCCGCCTGTGCAGTCATACCGATCCCGCCACACAGCAATACACATAAAATCAATCCCACGCCTGCATAGATCAGGCTTCTTAACTTCTTTTGCATCATTTTCATTCATCTCTCTCCTTTTCTCTTATACTATAATTTCCATAAGTTACGTTGCTTTTTCTTCATTTGTATGCATAATTCCCCGATGCCTGTAAAAAAGCATAAACATTAAT
>NZ_DS480325.1:0-208558 GCF_000154245.1 Clostridium sp. L2-50
ATAGCGAGTCATTTATAATGGGGCTTATGGTCTGTACAGGGGCAATCCCTGTGTTTTCTGTTAAAAAAGAAGGGCACAATGTCCCTAAAATATCAAAATGAAAATAGCCTTGATCTGTAAATGTTAGATATCGATATCTTAGAGAAATAATAAAAGAAAAACTTAATAAAAGACTGAGGCTCTATATAATTTATGAAGCAGACCTGTTCGAACGAAAGTGTTCTGCGGAATAAATTGATATAGAGCCTCAGCCTTTTTATTCAAAGTAGAAAATTATTTAACGATTACAACGTTAGTAGCTCTTGTTCTTGAACCACCCTTAGGATCTTCCTCTGTGTCGAATGTAACCTGCTGACCTTCAACAAGTGTCTTATATCCTTCACCCTGGATAGCTGAGAAATGAACGAATACATCTCCGCTTCCGTCATTGTTTGAGATAAATCCATAACCTTTTTCTGCGTTAAACCATTTTACTGTACCGTTGTTCATGTGGGTACCTCCTTATATATTTCTTGCTTGTACCCAATGAAAACGTGCATCATTTATGAGAGAAATACGATTAAAACCTTAATCCATACGTCCGCTTAAAAGCGATTACATAGTTAATCTTGAATACGCTCTCATAATAGTATGGGCGCACCTATTTGTCAAGAAAAACAAGGTAAAAATAATGATAAAATCCGGTAAAAAATGATCCATGGGTTCTTGGCAGAAAAGAAAAAGTAGGGTACTATAAATACAGAAAAATGCAAAAACAGGAGGAGAGCGTATGAGAAAGGGAAAACGTCTGATTGCATGGATCATGGCAGTTGTTATGCTGTTTACAATCTGTGTATTTGGTGGAAATGGAACGGCGGAAGCGGCAGCTACAACACCGGTTGCAAAGCATGGAAGACTGTCTGTAAAGGGAGCAGACCTGGTCGACAGTAAGGGAAATAAATTCCAGCTTCGCGGTATCAGCACACATGGAATCAACTGGGATGTCGGATCGCCATATGTGAATAAGAAAGCATTCAAGACGCTTCGTGATGACTGGGGCGTGAATGCGATCCGGTTGGCAATGTATACCGAAGAATACAATGGCTATTGCAGTGGCGGCAGTCAGGCAAAGCTTCGGAAACTGGTGGATAAAGGTGTCGGGTATGCGACTGATCTTGGTATGTATGCGATCATCGACTGGCATATCTTAAGTGACGGAAACCCGAATAAGAACAAGTCACAGGCGAAGAAATTCTTTACCACGATGGCAAAGAAATATAAGAACAATAAAAATGTTATTTATGAGATCTGCAATGAGCCAAATGGCTGTAGCTGGAAAGAGATCAAATCCTATGCGACAGACATTATCAAAACGATCCGCAAATACGACAAGAAAGCAGTTATTATCGTGGGAACACCAACCTGGTCACAGCTTGGAACGGATGGAACGTCAAATGAAGTTGCAGACAGCCCGATCAAGGGATATAAGAATATCATGTACTCCCTGCATTTCTACGCAAGTGAGTGGGCGCACAATGAATATCTTCCGGCAAAGGTTGCTTATGCAAGAAAGAAGAAGCTTCCAATCATTGTATCTGAGTTTGGTTTATCACCGGCCAGTGGCGACGGAGCCATTAACAAGGCATCCGCAGACAAATGGATGAAGCTGCTTAACAAATATAACATCAGTTATTTCTGTTGGAGCCTCAGTAATAAGAACGAGTCGGCATCTTTGCTTAAGCCATCAACAAAGAAAACCTCCGGCTGGAAGTCAGGTGACTTATCCACAGCAGGAAAGTATATCAAGAAGAAATATCTTGCGAGAAAGAAAGCTCTTGGCAAGAAAGCATAGTGATCATGTATATGAGATAAACAGTAATATCGGCAAACAGCCGGATGGTCTGTTTGTATAATGAATCAATCATATTTTGCACCTGTGCATCATAGAATAAATAATACAGGAAAATCGTATGAAGCGAATCGGATTTTTCCGGAATGATGACAGGACAGGATGTGATGGTATGAAGAAAAATAACAGGATTCTAGCCTGGTTCACCATGGTTTTGTTAGCATTTGCAATTCCATATGTGGGAACCAGGCTTTTTGTGCGTTATCGGGATGTGTCGGATGCCCGGATCGCGGCACTTAGTAGCAGCCGGGATGTGTGTATCCTGCAAAATGAGAACTACAGGCTGATCGACTGTGAAGAATATATTTTGTATGTCCTTGCCGGATTGTATGATCCGTCGTGGAATGTGGAAATGACAAAGGCGATGGCAGTTCTGACCCGGACTGCGATCTATTATGAAATGAACGATCAGGCGGACACTGCAAATGGCGGGGGCAAGATCATCAATGAGGGAGATCTGAAAGAGATCCGTGTGGAGAAAGATGAATTAAAGCAAAAATGGGGGAAAGAATATAAGCAGAATATGGAAATGGTATATCAGGCTGTGAAGGATACAATGGGACAGGTTATCGTTTATGATGGCAGACTTATTATTCCTGTCAGTCATGCAGTCAGCATAGGGGTAACTGTCAGTGCAGAAGAATTATATGGTACTGCGATTCCATATCTGGTATCCGTTGACAGCAGTCAGGATATCCAGTCGCCGGATTTCTCATCGACAAAGATCTACAGTGCGCTTCGTATAAAGAAAGAATTTGGCATGAATGGAGAGGGAGAAGCGTTTGACGGATCAGAGAATCTGGGGCAGACCGACGTGGATGTTGAAAAAAACGAATCTGCGACGACTGGTTCAGCACAGAGTGAGGAACAGGCAGTGGATGCGGATGCACTGACTGTGCTTGAGGCGACGAAATCAGGATTTGTCCGAAAGGTAAATGTGTTCGGGACGGTCGTGACCGGAGAGACATTTGCACAGACCCTGTCACTTGGAACGACAAATTTTCATATCGATCAGGTCGAGGAGGGATATCGGATCATCTCGATCGGTAAAGGCTCATCCCTTGGAATGTCGATGTACGGAGCCGGATGGAAAGCCGATCAGGGCAGTACATATCGTGAGATCATTGCATACTATTATCCGGAAACTTCGATCGCGGATGGAGCGGCATATTAAACACCTGCGAAAACATATAAGGACAATTACCAATATATTGAGGATATTTGAAAGCATACAGATGGAATTGCAAAAGTGGTTGCTTTGCAAATCATTTCATTTCGCTGGTGGCAGGATACGACAAAATGCATAAGATAAATAAAAAGCTTGTGGAAAATATTTGCCTGTGTATATAATCCGGAAGTTCAGGCAACAATATCCATGAGGTGATAAACATGAAGAAATTTTTGAATGTTATTAAGAGAAATATTTTCTACATTGCCCTGATCGCCGGAATGGTGGCACTTGTAGGACTTGTAGCTCTATATAATGTGAAAACCCAGTCAGATGATGAAAATGCTGTCAGCTCGGAGGCAGTAGAAGAAACCGCAGACAGAAGCAATCTCGGAACAACAGAAGCAGTAAAAGAAACACTTGGCGGTACCGCCAAAGCAGAGAACAAGACAGAAGCAACAACAGAGAAAAGCTCAGAAGTAGAAACCGGAGCAAATGCTGCCAAGGTGGAAGAACAGATCGAACTGAACTATGACGGCAGTACAGCTCTTATGTGGCCACTAAACGGAAACGTGATCATACCATTCAGCATGGACACCACAGTATTTTACGAGACATTAAACCAGTACAAATGTAATGCCGGAATCGTATTGGAAGCAGCCGAAAATGATAAAGTATCAGCCGCTTACAAATGTAAGATCACAGAGATCACAAGCACACCGGAATTTGGAAATGTGGTAAAGGCATCCCTTGGGAATGGCTATGAAGTCATGTATGGACAGCTTAAGGATATCAATGTATCCGTTGGTCAGGTGGTAGATGCCGGCTGCACCATTGGCACTGTAGCAGAACCAAGCCGTTATTATTCAAAAGAAGGAACAAATCTGTATTTCGCAATCACCAAAGATGGCAAACCGGTCGATCCTGTATCATTGATCGAAGGGGAATAATCAGAACAATCCATATAAAGTATAAGAACAGATGCATGTCGTATCCACAGGGTAGGGTGTGTGTCTGTTTTTATTTTATCTCCTTCCTCTGGAACACCAACAGGGAAATAACGGTTGGCAGGATCAGAAGTACGGCGGCGATCTCCATAGCGTGAACAATCAGGCCGGTGGTTAGTGTCTGCCATGCAACAGCGGTCAGGCAGACGGTAGGAAGATTGGTGTAGATGATACGGAGTGCTTCTACTTCCGGGAAAATGGCATAGAAAAGCATGATGCCATTTGGCAGCAGGGCAACGACTACAGCATAGATACCGCACCACAGAAGGTCTGTGGAGAAGAACATGCACAGGGAGGATGCCATTGTCTGTCCGGCGATGATCATAGGAAGCATGATCACAAAACGCAGAAAATAATTCTGATATGCCGAAGCGGTCAGACTTCCATCATGACGAAAACAGATGTAATTCGTCAGCAGATAGGCTGCAGATACCACAACGATTCCGATAAGCAGCAATAGTGTATTCACGATACATTTGCCAAAAAAAATTGTGTTTCGGCTGGTTCCGAATGACACGATATTCTTCATCGTATTATTCCTCCATTCACCGGAGAAACCGATATCGGTGGTGAAAATAATGCAGTACCAGACGATCGTTGCCATCATGTACAGACCGGCATTCATAATATCTGCACCTTCAATCGTAAATGGGATCCGGATAACATGGATGGCATACCAGACAGATACGTTGATCAAAATGGCAATGACCACTCCGATTATGAGCAGGGTATATGGATAAGCCCGATGGATTACTTTGTAACATTCGCTTTTGAGGAAATTATTCAATCGTTGTCCCTCCTAACAGTTCAATAAAGAAATCTTCCAGTGTGGTTTTCACAATCTCCAGTGAGTACAGATCATATCTCTTTTCAAATAAGAAACGGCTGATCTTCTCAGTTGGGTAAACCGTGTTGTTTTCAAAATAAATATAAATGGTATCATCATCTGCATTGTAGGATGCGTCGAGTTGGAGCTCTTTTGAAAGACATTCAGCAGCTTTTTCACCATCACTGGTACGCACCTTTACATAGCTTTTTTCTTTTGCTTCTAATTCTTCAGCAGACATTTCCTGTAAGATCTGACCGTGATCGATGAACCCGTAGCATGTTGCCATATTTGCAAGCTCGGATAGAATATGCGAGGAAATGATGATCGTGAGTCCGTTCTCTTTGTTCAGCCGCAGCATCAGCTTTCGCATTTCGACGATGCCGGCAGGATCCAGACCATTGATCGGCTCATCTAAGATCAGAAATTCCGGATCGTGCATGAGCGACAGGGCGATTCCCAGACGCTGCTTCATGCCGAGAGAGAAATTTTTAAACTTTTTATCCTTAGCTTCGTAGAGTCCCGTTTCCTTCAGAACTGTTTCAACAATGGATGGATCGTCGATTCCGCGTTGGATACGGTAATATTCCAGATTGCGTTCTGCAGAGAAAAATGGATAAAATGCCGGAGTTTCGATGATAGCACCGGTTCTTTTCCGGGCTTCATTTAGTCCATGTGTTCCCTTCTTGCCAAAAAGTTCAATGCTGCCATAATCAGGAGCATTCTGTCCGGTAAACAGGCGGAGAAGTGTCGTTTTTCCTGCACCGTTTTTACCGATCAGAGCATAAATGTCGCCCTTTTTCACGGACATATTTATCTTATCAAGTGCAGGCTTATCACCGTATATCACTTCTACATCTGTTGCTTTTGCAATGACTTCTGCCATGGAACAGCACCTCCTGATTCAACCGAATTTTCCTATAATCAGCATACTGTTTTGCCGCAGGAAAGTCAATTCATGGAGCCGGCTCCAAGTTGAAACTTTTTTTATTTTTTCAAAATTAAAAATGTGCAGTTTGTAAGTTTATATATGTGCTGGTACAAGGTAACAATTATACAGAATTATCTAATGAAAGTGCATAATGAAAAATAAGGAAAAAATAGTGAAGATATAATGGAGAAAAAGATCAATATTTATTATAATGAAAGAATATCATGTCCTGCCAGACAGGACGACAAGGGGAGAGTTACAAATGATGCAAATGTTAAAAATCATGTTCATTATTCTTGTGGGAATTGGCATGTTGATCATGGGGATATACGAATTTATCCGGTTGAAAAAACGACGTAGGAAATTAAAGCAGTTATTGGACAATATTGCTTCGGGATCAACGGTTGATCAGTTGTTAAAGGAAAACCATCCGAAGCTGTCAGCTATGGATGAGATGGAAAAAGGTATCTATATCATAATAGGATTTGGAGCCGGGCTTATTTTGTTTGGAGCATTTTTCATGGCACAGGAGCTGATGGAGAGAAATGTCATACCGGATATGACGGGAACGACCGGGTGGATGCTTGTGCAGCGGCTGGTTGCATTTGCATCCGGCATCATTCTCCTTTTTATAGGAAGTGGCATGAAGAAGAAACAGGTAAAAGAAAATGATTACATGGATATGATGATTCCGGGGAAGGTAGTCGGAGAAGTGCCGGGAGCCAAGACACTGACGCCGGGGAAGGCGATCCTTACGATCCAGTACAATGATCCTTATGATGATAGTGTGCATAACTACCAATTGGTGCAGGAATTGAGCCGGAAGAAGCATCCGGTTGGCAGCGAATATCCGTTGTACTATTCCAGAGAGCAGCGCAAAGTATATGATCCGGGATCAAACAAAGTGAACCGGAAAACAGAACTGTTTCTCAAATGGCTGGGGATTATCATATGTCTGGTGTCCGTGTTGAGTATGTTCACGGCATTTTGATGAGGATAAGATAATATGCTAGAATAGCATTGGTTAGCAAACACTAACCGATGCCATTTTACGTTAAAGGAGAGAAATTTATCATTATCTGAATGCATTTGGTCTGACACCATGGATGTGTTTGCACTTGTTCTATATTATGATCCTGTATCTGTATACATGGATGACCGGATATGGATATGCCGATGCGGCACTTCCGGCATGCGAAGCCTTATTCGATCATCTGTCATGGGTTATCATAGTAAGCGAAGTCGTTATGCTTCCGGTATTCTTATACTGGTTTTATGTGGTCGTGCGCGGCAAAACTACATTGCCAAGATGGATGGCAGCAGGAAATGTACTTGTATTCTACTGCATTCTCTCTGCCATAAAAACAATACTTCCGGACACAGCATTCCGCCTTGGATTCACAAACGGCTTGATGAGCGAAAGCATGATCTTTTTCTTTATCCTCATATGGATTCTGGGAAGCAAAACTGCGGAGAAATAATAAAAAGGGATTGCCCTGTTAATCAGATTTACTGCTGTCTCTGAAATGACTAACTGCGGTTTCTGTTCGATGCACATGTCTTATTCGTAAATACTCCGGTGCTAACTCGCCTTCGGCTCAAACAAGCACTCGTATTTACTGACAATGTGCATCTCTCAACGAAATCCTCGTAATGTCATCTACAGAGACAGCGGTAGATCTGTTTTAACAGGGCAATCCCTTTTTCGTTTTTATAGACTTTTTTTAAAATAATATTCACTAATATTACTTCTGTCTGATGCTAATATCGCCGCTGGTCGTGCTGACGCCACATTCATATTCGGAATAATTTGCACCATGTGGAATATCAACATCGCCACTTTGTGTATCTGCTAAGAAACTGTAGCTTCGGTCAGAAGCAAGATCCAGATCAATGTCGCCGCTCGTAGCAGAAATGCTGATCGCATCAGCGGCCGTGATGGACATATCAATATCGCCACTCGTCGTATTACTGGAAAGACTGGTATTAGCAGTAATGTCACTGGCTGATACATAGCCGCTTGTGGTATAGAATTCTGCCTGATCTGTTGTTATGCGGTTCAACTGGATATCACCGCTTGAGGCATGAAGCTCCAGCTTAGTTGTAAATGAACCATTGCTGATAGAGATATCACCCGATGTAGTTTTGACTGTGAGGGTATTAGCTTCGATATCTGCGATATGGATGTCACCGCTGTTTGTCTTAAGACTGGTATATGAAGCGTTAAACACTGGCTTGCCATCAGTCTTGTGAGAATACAGATAGTCGATATCTCCACTTGCTGTGGCTACCTGGATAGATTCGTATTCTTTATCTGCCAGATAAACAACGGTAGTAGTATCCTGACCAAATCCGAGTGAGATTGTCGGATGGTGGGTACGTTTGTCTTCGCAGCGGAAGGTGAGCACGCCGTCAACAACCTCTGCATGGTTGGTCAGACCATCTGTATCATAATATTCGATGTAATTCGTTCCGTTGTCGGAGTTTTTGATCATGACGTCGGTAGATGCTTCGCCTGCGATGTCAATGGCGTTGAAATCATCTTTGATCTGAACTGTTTTCTTCACATAGTCCGGCAAGGCTTTCATACCGAGCAGGTCGACAGAACCATTTGGAAAATGGAATCCGTTAATTGCAAAACTTAAGAATACGATAATGACGCCGACCACTATAAATATAGAAGCAACAATAACTGCTTTTTTGGATTTACTCATAATTATCTCTCCTTTACAAACATTCTCTTAATTCCATTGATGGATGCCTTGTACAGCTTGAAAATGCCGATCGTAACAGGCTTCACGGCTACGACGAACAGGATCGCAAGTCCGATTCCGGCAAATGCAGCTCCAAGCATGAAAAGGGCAGCCGGAACATTCTGTGTAACAAAAAATGGAATAACTCCCAGCAGCCCGCCGATACCTGCAACTGCCATCGAGAGTACGATCGCATAGAAGGACAGGAGAAGTGCCAAAATGACAACCGCCATGGCAATGACCAGAACGATCGCGGTCAGTAACAGCGGAGCCCATATAGGAGAGCCAAGAATCAGCAAAATGATCTCCCATGCTTTTAACCGGTGGGATGGTTTGATCTTTTCTTTCACAAGTTTCGTTAGTGGCATATCTGCCAGAATCTGGTCAACGACATCGTCCGGGGCATCCATATCGGCAACCGCATCTTCCTCCGACAGACCATCTTCCATACGGTCATCGATCATTTCACTATAATAATCCATAAATTTATTAATATCGTCTGCCGGCATTTTCCGGATCTTTCCTCGGATCGCCGACAAATATTCCTGTTTAGTCATTGTCATTCTCCTCTCTGATAATAAAACGATATATAGATTCAAGTTCTTTCCATTCTTCTTTGAATTCCTCGATTCGTGCTTTGCCCGCATCGGTAATATGATAGTATTTCCGAAGCCGTCCGTTGTGTTCTACGGAGCGAACGGTGAGGAATGCGCCGGCTTCCAGTCTTCGCAGGATCGGATACAATGTAGATTCCGATATCGTTACAAAGGGTTTCATGTCCTTGATGATCTGATATCCATAAGAATCTTCATCCTTGATCGCAGCCAGTACACAGACATCCAGCATACCGCGTTTTAATTGAATATCCATATGTATACCTCCTTATGCACTATACTATATTACGCATAGTATAATATGTCAAGAGGTATTTTATAAAAAATAATTTGACAAGAACGCTCATGGTTGCTATACTCAAGGTTGATAAAAATAAGAAGAAAAGCGATGACAGAGACAGTAGATCATGTTTGAAAGGCAGAGCGAGCCGGAGATGGTGCAAGACCGGTGCGAGTAGAAGATGATGGAAGATCACTCTTAAGCTTCAGACCGAAAACGACAGCCAGTAGGCTCTGACGTCATTCCCTCGTTACGGGAAGCACATATGTTAGTATGCAAGTAATAGGTGGTATAACGAGAACTTTAAGCCTTCGTCCTTTTTGCGGCGGCGGCTTTTTTTACTTTATATGCAAATTATCTTATAAAGTAAATACTCCGATAAAGGTGTGCACCTCGCGATGAAGTAATTAATTGCTTCGCAATTCCGCTCGGGCGCGAAAGAGCCGCAAGCTACTCTTTGTTCTTTAAATAAAAAATATTTTGCATACATTGAATAAAAAGAAAGGAAGAACAACATGTACGAAAAAGTATCGACCAAATTGAATTTCGTAGACAGAGAACAGAAGGTTCTGGATTTCTGGAAAGAAAATCAGGTATTTGAGAAGAGTGTGGAAGAAACAAAGGATCTTCCGACTTACACATTTTATGATGGACCTCCAACAGCAAACGGTAAGCCACATATCGGCCATGTGCTTACACGAGTTATCAAGGATATGATTCCAAGATATCAGACAATGAAGGGCCATAACGTAGTAAGAAAGGCAGGATGGGATACACATGGCCTTCCTGTAGAGTTGGAAGTTGAGAAACTTTTAGGAATCGATGGCAAAGAGCAGATCGAGGAATACGGTCTGGAGCCATTTATTCAGAAATGTAAAGAATCCGTATGGAAATACAAAGGTATGTGGGAAGAATTCTCCGGCAA
This sequence comes from Clostridium sp. L2-50, assembly GCF_000154245.1. Taxonomy (NCBI): domain Bacteria; kingdom Bacillati; phylum Bacillota; class Clostridia; order Eubacteriales; family Clostridiaceae; genus Clostridium; species Clostridium sp. L2-50. The sequence goes on from NZ_DS480325.1 coordinate 10,393, forward strand.
GGTAGGATTCTGGGCAGATATGGATGATCCATATGTAACATACCACAATGATTTCATCGAGTCCGAGTGGTGGGCACTGAAGAAGATCTGGGATCAGGGACTTTTATACAAAGGCTTCAAGATCGTGCCATATTGTCCGCGTTGCGGAACTCCACTGTCAAGCCACGAAGTAGCACAGGGTTATAAGACTGTAAAGGAACGTTCCGCAGTTGTAAGATTCAAGGTTATCGGCGAAGATGCATATTTCCTTGCATGGACAACTACACCTTGGACACTTCCATCAAACGTAGCCCTCTGTGTAAATCCGGATGAGACTTATGTCAAAGTAAAGGCAGCAGACGGATATACCTATTATCTGGCAGAAGCACTGGCAGACAAGGTACTCGGTTCCCTTGCAAAGGAGGCTACAGACGATACACCTGCTGTACCTGCATATGAAATTCTGGAGACATACAAAGGAAAAGATCTGGAATACAAAGAGTACGAACCATTATATGAGTGCGTAAAGCCTGTATGCGAGAAGCAACATAAGAAGGGTCACTACATCACATGTGATTCTTATGTAACTATGACAGATGGTACAGGTATCGTTCATATCGCACCTGCATTTGGTGAGGACGACGCAAATGTAGGAAGAAAGTACGATCTTCCATTTGTACAGTTCGTAGATGGCAAGGGTGATCTGACAGAGGAAACCCCTTATGCGGGAATCTTCGTAAAGGATGCAGATCCAAAGGTATTGGTTGACCTTGACAAAGAAGGACTTCTGTTCGACGCACCAAAGTTCGAGCATGAATATCCACACTGCTGGAGATGTGATACTCCGCTGATCTACTACGCAAGAGATACCTGGTTTATCAAGATGACAGCAGTCAGAGATAAGCTGGTTAAGAATAACGACACCGTAAACTGGATCCCTGAGAGCATTGGTAAGGGACGTTTCGGTGACTGGTTAAAGAATGTACAGGATTGGGGACTTTCCCGTAACCGTTATTGGGGAACTCCGTTAAATATCTGGGAATGTGAATGCGGATGCCGTCATGCGATCGGTTCGATCGAAGAATTAAAGAGCATGAGCGACAACTGCCCGGATGAGATCGAGCTGCACCGTCCGTTCATCGACGCTGTAACGATCAAATGTCCGGAGTGCGGTAAGCAGATGCACAGAGTATCTGAAGTTATCGACTGCTGGTTCGATTCAGGTTCCATGCCATTTGCACAGTGGCATTATCCGTTTGAGAATGCAGACATCTTCGAGAAGCATTTCCCTGCTGACTTCATCAGCGAGGCAGTTGACCAGACAAGAGGATGGTTCTATTCTCTGATGGCGATCTCAACCCTGTTATTTGACAAGGCTCCGTTCAAGAATGTAATTGTCCTCGGACATGTACAGGATAAGGATGGACAGAAGATGAGTAAGTCCAAGGGAAATGCCGTAGATCCGATGGATGCATTGAACAAATACGGTGCAGATGCGATCCGGTGGTATTTCTACAGCAACTCCGCTCCATGGCTTCCAAACCGTTTCCATGAAGATGCGGTTATCGAGTGCCAGAGAAAGTTCCTCGGAACCTTATGGAACACTTACGCATTCTATGTATTATATGCAAATATCGACAACTTCAATCCACTTGAGCATGAGCTGGATTACGAGAAGCTGTCACTGATGGATAAATGGTTATTATCAAAGCTGAACTCAACCGTAAAGGCTGTTGATGAGAACCTTGCAGCATACAAGATCCCTGAGACAACCAGAGTATTAGAGGAGTTCGTAGATGACCTTTCCAACTGGTATGTTCGTCGTGGACGTGAGAGATACTGGGCAAAGGGTATGGAGCAGGATAAGGTAAATGCCTACATGACACTGTATACAGCCCTTGTTACAATCTCCATGACAGCAGCTCCGATGATTCCGTTTATGGCAGAGGATATTTACCAGAATCTGGTAAGAAGCATTGATAAGGATGCTCCATTATCTGTTCATCTGTGCGAGTTCCCGAAGGTAGAGGAGAAGATGATCGACACAGATCTTGAAGCAGCTATGGATGAGATCTTAAAGATCGTTGTTCTTGGACGTGCAGCCAGAAATACTGCAAATATCAAGAACAGACAGCCGATCGGAACCATGTATGTAAAGGCAGCAAAAGAGCTGACAGAGGATGAGACAGCGATCGTCAAAGACGAGCTGAACATCAAGAACGTAGTATTTACAGAGGATATCGCAAGCTTCAGTTCTTACACATTCAAGCCGCAGCTTCGTACCGTAGGACCAAAGTACGGCAAGCAGTTAGGCGGAATCAAGGCATATCTGTCATCCGTTGACGGAAATGCAGCTATGGCAGAGCTGAAGGAAAAGGGTGCTCTGACATTTGACGTAAACGGCACAGAGGTATCTCTGGCAGAGGAAGATCTGCTGATCGATATCGCACAAACTGAAGGCTACGTTACAGAGGCAGACGGTGCGGTAACAGTTGTTATCGACACAAATCTGACAGAAGAACTCTTAGAGGAAGGATTTGTCAGAGAGATCGTATCCAAGATCCAGACCATGAGAAAGGAAGCCGGCTTCGAAGTAATGGACAAGATCACAGTCTATGCAGAGGGAAGCGACAAGGCAACCGGACTTATGAATGCAAATGCTGACAGCATCAAGTCAGACGTTATGGCAGATGCACTGGTAACCGGAAGTGTAGATGGCTATTCCAAGGAATGGAACATCAACGGCGAGAAGGTAACACTTGGTGTAAAGAAAAACGCATAAATAATACAGGGCGATGACCGATGCCGAAAAAAGCAAATTTATACTTGCTTTTTTCGGAAAGCGTCTGTATTATAGATAACATATTAAAAGGTGCAAGGAAGTACTAGAGATAGCAACTTCCCTGCACCTTTTTCTCGTTAATGAAGTTGCCAATTACACAACAAGGAGTAGAAACGAGCGGAAGCGTTCCCTGGTTGGTAATGTCAAAAACATTCAAATATAACATCAAACAGTAGATATTGTGTAATTGACTATGAATGAATATGGAGGCGATGGGTATGGAAAAACTCAATCAGATTGTAAGTGCAGTTGATTCGTTTGTGTGGGGACCGGTGATGCTGGTGCTTCTCGTAGGAACCGGTATCTTTCTGACGATACGGACGCGATTCCTGCCGTGGAGGAATCTCGGATATGCGATCAAGAGCACACTTAGTAAAGAAGCAAGAACAAAGAACAGAGGAACCGGTGATGTATCCCCATTCTCGGCACTGACGACAGCGCTTGCCGCAACGATCGGAACCGGAAATATCGTAGGTGTGGCGACAGCAATGGTATCCGGTGGTCCGGGTGCTCTGGTCTGGATGTGGATCTCGGCGTTGTTCGGAATCACATCGAAATTCTCAGAATGTATGCTGGCAATCAAATACCGTGAGGTAAATGCCAAAGGAGAGATCTCCGGCGGCCCGATGTATACGATGAAGAAAGCATTGAAACACAAAAGATTCGGAAGTGTGCTCGGTTGGTTGTTTGCATTCTTTGCGGTTGTTGCATCCTTTGGTATCGGAAATATGACACAGGCGAACTCGATTGCATCCTCCATGAATGAGACCTTTCACATCAATCCGATCATTATCGGTGTAATCCTTACGATCCTTGCCTTAATGATCATTATCGGCGGTATCAAATCCATATCAAAGATTTCCGCGATCGTTGTTCCGTTTATGGCAATCTTCTATGTACTTGCAGGACTTATAGTAATTATCGGAAATATATCGAATGTGCCGGAAGGTCTGCATGAGATCTTCACAATGGCATTTTCCATGAAATCCGTATCCGGCGGTGTGCTTGGTACCGTAGTTGCATCTATGACAAATGCAATGCGGTTCGGTGTTGCCCGTGGTTGTTTCTCAAATGAAGCAGGTATGGGATCGGCAGCGATCACCGCAGCAGCAGCTACAACAGATAACCCGGTTCGTCAGGGATATATCAATATGACAGGAACCTTCTGGGATACGATCGTTGTATGTACGATTACCGGTTTGGTAATCGCAAGCTCCGGTGTGATCGGTAAAACATCGACAACGACGGAAGGCTCATATGCGATCACCTCTGAAGCCGAAGATACGCTGGCTCTGACACATGAAGAAAAAGGCAAGATGGTGACGACAGAATATACCGTTACATACCAAGATGGAACAATGACTTTGTCCGGTGGAGCAGAGGATATCGTTCTGACACCATATGCAGACGCTTCCGATAGTGAAGCATTTGCAAAGCTTCAGCATCAGCCGGACAGTCTGGAAGCAGTTTATGAGAATGGTGCGATCACAGGTGCATGGACCTCTGGCTGCAATGCTTATATTTTTGATGAAGATGGTACATATTATTATGAAGAAGCCTATACAGGATCGGCACTGACGATCAAAGCATTTGAGACAGTTCTGGGTAAGGCGGGAGCATGGCTGGTAACGATCGGTATTGCGTTATTTGCATTCTCGACGATCCTTGGCTGGGAGTATCATGGAGAGAAGGCCTTTGAATACCTGTTCCATTCCCACAAATACAACATGATCTATCGTATCGTATTCTCCCTTGTAGTATACATCGGTGCGACGACTTCACTGGATCTGGCATGGAACTTCTCGGATATCGCAAATGCACTGATGGCGATTCCAAACCTGATCTGCCTGCTTCTGTTAAGCAAAGAGATCGCAACGGATATGCAGGAATTCCAGAAAGTACTCGCAGAAGAAAAAGCAGCAAAGAAGCGTGCGTAAATAGTCGACCTGTCTGTAAGTTTTTTGATCAAAATGGAAAATACATTACATATTATTCCGCAAGTCGTTTGCACTCTATTTCAACGCAGCGGTGCTAAGCTCCTCGCCGGTGGCGACTCACTAAGAACCGGCGTTGAAACAGGCTTGCTACATAACAGTAATGTTATTTTCCATTTTGTCTTAAACATTTGCGTACGGACAGGCTGACTATTTTTGTGTAGAATATAATAGTAGTTTTTCACATTTATAGTAGCAAAATGACAGTTTATGAGTATAATTATAGTAAACGCGCAGACGGAATAATAAGAGGAAGATGCCGGAATGTGAAGCACAGCCGGATATGAGAGCGCATGAAGATGCGAGATTTACTGATGAAGTACCGGGATCTGTCTGCTTTATTATAATGGATTCAAAAATGAGTTCAGGGGGAAGCTGTCGGAGAAGCTCCGGCGGCATACCCGGATACATAGAAAGCTGATGACAGGACATTTGCGAGGCTGCAGGAAAGTGCCATGGCAGGACACTTGCCACGGAACACAGGAAAGGCGCTGGCTTGTCGATATCGGCTTTGGATAAAAAAGAAAACATGTGGGTAAGAACACAATGAGTACGACAGAAGAAAAACACAACTATACTTACATAGTCCGGTGTAAGGACGGAACGTATTACACTGGATGGACGAATAATCTGGAAAAGCGGATGAAAGCACATAATGAAGGACGAGGGGGCGCCAAGTATACCAGAAGCCGGCGCCCTGTTGTCCTTGTTTATTATGAGGAATCAGAGACGCCAGAGGAAGCAATGAGCAGAGAGTGGCACATCAAGCAGATGAGTCGGAGCCGAAAAGAAGAATTAATCAGAAATTTTCAACCAGATAGTATACAGAAGCCATGAAAATAGTATAAAATATAAGAATTGAGAAAATAAAAGTCGAACACCAGGAGGTTATAGATGGGAAGACAATTATGGAAACCGGGGAATATGCTGTACCCGGTACCGGCAGTTATGGTAACATGTAAGCGAGAAGGCGGACAACCGAATATTATTACGATCGCATGGGCGGGGACAGTTTGCAGTTCTCCGGCGATGGTTTCAATATCTGTTAGACCGGAACGCTATTCTTATGATATTATAAAAGCTAGTGGAGAATTTGTGATCAATCTGGTGACTGAGAAGCTGACATTTGCGACCGATTATTGCGGCGTAAAGAGTGGGCGCGATATTGACAAATTCAAAGCAACAGGACTTCATACCTGTCCGGGACTTACAGTTGCCACACCGGGTATCGCGGAGAGTCCGGTCAATATCGAATGTAAGGTAAAAGAAGTGATCCCGCTTGGAAGTCATCATATGTTCCTGGCGGAGGTGACCGGCGTACAGGTGGATGAAGCATACATGAATGAAAACGGCAAATTCGAGCTTAACCAGCTTGGACTGGTAGCATATTCCCATGGAGAATACTTTAAACTTGGAAAGAAACTGGGAAAATTCGGATATTCAGTGAGGAAGAAATAAGAAACATGAAGATAGAATTACAGGCATATGGTAAAGTAAATCTGGGACTGGACGTGCTCAGAAGAAGACCGGACGGTTATCATGAAGTAAAGATGATCATGCAGACGGTAAAATTACATGACACATTGACATTTGAGACAGTGGATGAGGATGTGATCGTTCTCAGCACAAATGCGGACGAGCTTCCGGTAAATGAAGATAATCTGGTATATAAAGCATGCCGGATGTTGAAGCAGGAATATCAGATCACGCGTGGAATCCGGGTATTTCTTCAGAAAGAACTTCCGGTTGCAGCCGGTATGGCAGGAGGAAGTGCTGATGCCGCTGCTGCGCTGATCGGAATGAATAAGATCTTTGATCTTCAGATTCCGAAACATAAGCTGATGGAATATGGTGTGAAGCTTGGGGCAGATGTTCCATATTGTATCATGAAAGGAACTGCATTATCAGAAGGAATCGGTGAGAAGCTGACGGCACTTGCACCGATGCCGGATTGTTATATTCTGCTGGCAAAGCCGCCAATCGCTGTATCGACGAAGATGGTATATGAGAACCTGCATGCAAATGAATTAAAAAAACATCCGGATATAGACGGCATGGTGATGGCACTGGAAGAACAGAGTTTACAGGGAATCACGGAGCGAATGGAAAATGTACTGGAAACGGTGACCGAGGTTCGGTATCCGGTTATTGCGGAGATCAAAGCCTGCATGAAAGAATGTGGTGCGATGAATTCACTTATGAGTGGAAGTGGCCCGACTGTATTTGGTATATTTACAGAAAAGGAAAAAGCGGAGAAAGCGGCAGATGCGATCCGCAGCCGGAAGCTGGCAAAGCAGGTATTTGTCACACAGCCATATAATGTGTAAGATCAGACAGAACAGAGGGAGTTGTTCTGCAGAAGAAATAGAGAGAAATGGGGTAACTTATGGAGTTGAAGTTAAATATGGATGAGTATCTTCCGCTTCGGGAGGTTGTATTTGAAGCGTTGCGGGATGCCATCGTACATGGAGAATTTGAACCGGGCGAACGGTTATTAGAAGTGGCACTCGCAAAACGTCTGGGTGTCAGCCGGACTCCGGTGCGTGAAGCAATCCGGATGCTGGAATTAGAGGGCTTAGTCGTGATGGTTCCAAGGAAAGGCGCAGAGGTTGCCCGTATCACGGAGAAGGATCTCCGGGATGCGTTGGAGATCCGCCTGAGTCTGGAAGAACTGGCAGTCGAACTTGCCTGCAAGCGGATTGATGAAGACGGCAGACTCAGATTAAAAGAAGCCTGTGAGAATTTCCGTGAGGCAGTCCGTTCCGGTCGTGTGCCGGATATCGTAGATACAGATGTTGCCTTTCATGAGACAATCTGTGAATTAAGCAACAATCCAAGGCTTGTGAGTCTTACCAAGAACTTCGGAGAGCAGGTGTACCGATACCGTGTGGAATATGTGCGGGATACCGGATATCATGGCAAACTGCTCCGTGAGCATGATGAGATCACGGAGGCGATATTGCTCGGAGATGTAGAGAAAGCAAAAGCAGTTATGCATCAGCATATTTACGATCAGGAACAGATCGTGATACAGAATATCAAACAGAAACAGGATACTATATAAGACTGAGTGGTCAAAAATAGGGAGTGGACAGTAAGAAATTTACCGTTCACTCCCTATTTTTGACCACTCAGTCCATTTTACAGTTTTTTTAAATGCAATCTGGTATAGTTTAGATATTCTAAAACATAAGGCGTGTAAAGTAAATTGACAAATACATATGTATGCCATATACTTGGTATTACTAGGTATAAAGATAATAGAAAGAGGAATTATGGCAAATCAAAGTATAAATCAGTTTAAAAAAGGAATACTTCCCATGCTCATTCTGCAGATTATATCAGATGAAAAGGATTATGGGTATAACATTGTCAATCGTTTTAATGCACGATGTGTTGCTGGGATGGATATCAAAGAAGGAACATTGTATCCGATCCTGCATAGATTAGAAGAAGATGGTGCGATTGCCAGTGAATGGGTGATGACATCTGAGAATGGAAAACCAAAGAAATTCTATAAGATTACAGAAGAAGGGAAGCTTCTATTGGAAGAACAGTGGAATTGTTGGATGCAGATAGAAGGAATGGTACGAGACTTTGAGAAAAAACATATATCTGATTAAAATATTCGTTTTGTTGCATGCACCATTTGGGCAGCGGATGCAGCTTGTAAAAGAGATAAGACAATCTATAGATGATAAATTGGATACGGGCATGACAATCAATGAAGTGATTGAGGAGCTTGGTGAAGCTTCCGCACTGACAGAAGAGTATAACGATATCGGTATGCGGCAGCAGACAAAGGAGTATGTATGGATGGTGCTCTGGATTCTGATTGGAATCTGTCTTGGCGTTTTGCTGATAATTGATGGATATACATTATACACCGGATATCATGAGATTAACCAGTACATAGCACCGACTGGATATGAGTGGATTGATTTTAGACCAAAGGCAGGGGGAACGTGGGGCAAAGTGATTGTAGAAAGCATAGGTTTTTGTATCTGTCTGGGAAATGTAATCTATCATTTTAAAAGGCGAAGAAAAGCAAAAAAAGATAATGAATTATAAATAAAAAGGGGAACAAAAGAAATGAAAAAGAAGAAATATCTTATGAAGATATTCATGCATCTGCATGCACCATTAAAGAAACGGATACAGATGGTAAAGGATCTGGGACGGTCGTTAGATGATAAACTGGCAGAAGGAGAAACTATAGAGGGAGCAATCGCAGAACTGGGAGAAGCCGCAGACATTATTCAGGAATATGAAGATCTCGGAATGAGAAAACGAACGAAGGAATGGGTGCTTGCTGTGATCTGGATATTGATCGGAATTGTGGTGGGGTATCTGTTGTTTACGGAATGTAGGATACTGTATAGGGGATACAATTATGTAATAATACGGACATCACCTAACACGGGTGTTGGAGTAGCCTATGGAATAAATATGGGCGCAGAGGTAGTGAAAATAGTGTTTGAATCGATAGGTTTTATTATATGTGTAGGAAATGTTATCTGGCATTTTATAAAACAAAAAAGAAAAAAGGAGATGTAAAAAAATGAAGAAAGTAGTGCGAAAGATAATAAGTATGGCATTAGCATGTATGTTAATTTGGGGACTTCCAATATCTGCTCATGCGGAAACAACGGAGTCGATAGTAGTGGATGAAGGAACAGAAAATACAATGGAGCTGATAGGACAGGAAGTTGTACATATTAAATATGATGGGACAATAGTCCGTGAACTAATATATACAAAATTGCAGAATAAAAAACTATTGTATGCAAGTCAATCGGATAAAGTTACATGTAGCTATGCATATTACTATTTGGGTAAAGATTCTAAGAAACAGCCTCAGTATCAGATTGTTATGAATATATCATCAAAGGAGAACTTAAAATCAAGTGTACTAAGTACCAAAGCAGAGGGAATATCAACTTGGCATAATAATACAGTGACACATTCCGGTAAGACAGGAAAAAATACGAGGACTTTTGTTTATACAAGCAGTAATCCACCGTCAAATCCGTATTGTTACGCAAAAGCAACAATTAAAACGGTTAATGGAACATATAATTATTCTTTTGGCAAACTGACGAATCCTAAGAGTAAATAAATGATATACCTTGATCATTATATAAAGATGGTCAATGGATATAGATGTAAGGACACTGGCTAATAATGCAAGTGCTCTGCAAAAAAAGAGACTCTGGCACAATTTTGCGAAGAGAACCAGAGCTTCATAGCCATATATACTTATGAAAAAGTACATGAATAAGATGATATACCGTTTTTTCATATGTATGTAAATTCAAAACAAAGGAGGGCAGCATTACATAAGGTGAAATGTAAATATGCATGTTTGAAGGTATAGGAAAATATACAAAGGAGATTTTTATATGAACAAAGTGGTAAAGACAATAAAAAATAAATTAATGATTGCAGCAATGGTGGCAGTAATGGTATTTGGAACGGCAATGGTTCCGGTGCATGCAGCATCTGTAGAGACAAATGTATATGGTGGAGGTTCTACCTATAATTATTATATCAGAAAGGCAGGGGGTACAGAGATATTGGGTATAATGCGTATTTCAAAAAGTGCAAGTAAAATAACAAATGTATTTACGGCAGAGATGGGATGCAGTAAGGCACAGGTATGGGTTAGAGAAAACTCAAAAGCATCGTATGCGACTAAAAGTCGTTCTAATATGGTAAAAGGTAATACAGTAACTGCTGTAAAAGGTGGACGAGAATTTACTGAAGCTTATGGAAAGGCTAAAGTTACTTATTAATAAATAGCAGATTATAACTTTGGTGTATGGACATCCGGGAATCTGCAATAATGGCAGATTCCTGTGATGTTTTATAAAATAATGAAAGCGGGGTAGACAGATGAAGAAAGTAGTGCGTACTATTTGCATTGTTTTATGTGTCGGTTTGATTTTAGGGTTGGGATATATTGTCTCACGAAAAATGAAAAAATATCCGGAAGAGATAGAATATTCGGCATTAAGGGCATTTACAGATAACGGTATGTATTATGCAAGAAGGAATATACTTTATTTCCTGGATTCAGCGACAGGAAAATCAGTAGTAGTTTGTAATAAGGCAAATTGTAAACATAATACGACGAAGTGCAATGCATACACGATAGATATTCAACCTGCTATGCTTTGCTATGGAGATAAAATATACATAAGTGAATTTGATTCTGAGTTAACGTTTAATGATGATGGTGATGCGGAACAAAAAGGAGTTTCACAGATTCGTGAAATAAATAAAGATGGAAGTGGAGCTCGGGTTTTGTATTCTGCAGATGAAGGAGCCGTTATAGGTATGGAAATGGTAGATGGAGTATTGTATTTCACTACATGGAAGTATCATGATGGATTTAAGTTGAATGAATATAAGCAAGACTGTACGTTATATGCATATGATTTAAGATGGAATCGGTTACGGACATTGCTAAGCTATGAAGGAGATGCAGAGCATGACAGTGCTGCACTATATATATTAAATAATAAGAATAAAGAAAAGCTTTATCTGACATATGAATATGAAGATAGCAAGGAAAACTGGCATACAATACTGTTTACATATAATATAAAAACACACGCAGATGAAATTGTCGAAGATGATCTAAATACAAAATATGGTGAGTATTTTGATATTATCAGCACTTCAAGTGGAAATTATATAAAGACTACAGAATTGGATAATGATGTTGAGTGGAGTGTGATATGTTCATGCGATGAAAATTTGCAGAATCAGAAAGAGATTTTTCGGTTTGTAGGGGGAAGTGTTGATTGTATGGATGGATATTTATATGTGATTAACACAGATTATAATAAGTTTTTTTATCAATGCGATACAGGAACAATTTATCTGGCAAATACCTGTTTTACAGGAGAAGGAACCTATATATCCGATATCTATGGATTGGATGAATCAAGTGACAAGCTATATATAGATGGACATGATTATACTGGTATGAAACCAGGTGATATAATCACATCGGATCAGAGTGAACAGACAGTGACAGGATGGACCAAATTCCGGGACACATATTTTACAAAACTGGAGGATGCAGATCAGAGCATCGTAAAGACATTTGACTGGGTGAAATGGCCATAAAAAAAGAGACTCTGGCACAATTTTGCGAAGAGAACCAGAGTCTCGTAGCCATATATACTTATGAAAAAGTACATGAGATAAATATACCGCTTTTTCATATGTATGTAAATACGAAATAAAGGAGAATAGAGAAAAATAGAAGTGTAAATAGTGTGTTTGAAGGTATAGAAAACATATGGAAAGACCAAAGTTACTTATTAATGTACAGTAGATTGTAACTTTAAGATTTGCAAAATTGAAAATTACGGATCAGAAAGCAGTAAGGGAGATGAACGTATGGAGTTAAAACTGGAACACATTTCGAAAGAGTATAAAAATACAACAGCGCTTGATGATTTTTCGATGACATTTTCAGAAGGGATTTATGGCTTACTTGGACCGAACGGGGCAGGAAAAAGTACCTTGATGAAATTGATTACAAGGAATATCAAACCGACCACAGGAGAGATCTATCTGGATGAAACGAATATTCATGACTTAAAACGGGAATATCAGCGGTTGATCGGTTATATGCCACAGCAGCAGGAGATCTATCCGTTTTATACCGGACGAATGTTTCTTGCCTACATGGGGCTACTGAAGGGAGTAGAGAAGAAGATGCTGAATGATGAGATTGAGAAATACGCATCAAAGGTAAATCTTCTTGACGTATTAGATCGGAAAGTTGGAACATATTCCGGTGGTATGAAGCAGAGACTTCTGATCGCACAGGCATTTCTTGGAGACTCGAAGATTATAATATTCGATGAGCCGACGGCAGGACTTGACCCTAAGGAGAGAATCCATGTGAGAAATCTGATCCATGATAATTCTACAGGAAAAATTATTCTGATTGCAACTCATGTTGTTCAGGATATTGAGGACATAGCAAGTCAGATTATGTTACTTAAAAAGGGTGTATTGATCGAGATGGCAGCACCTGAGATTTTGACCGGAAGAATTACAGATAAAGAAAATCCTGATTTGGAAGATGTATATCTTAGTATATTTGGAGAGTAGCTTTTGCATACCAGTCATTTTTTACAGAGAGGGTGACGGTTTGCGGAATTGGAGGACGATATGTATAAATCAAAACCAGAGAAAAAAGCTGCTCACATCAATTATTCCAAACGCAGGGGCGGTTTTTTTCGATTTTTTATGAATGAAATGCGGGCTATTATATATAACCGTAAATTAGTATTGTGTTTTCTGTTGTTCCTGGTTATGAATGTTGGTTTGCTGACTGTAGCTTTTGATACAGATGAGGTAGACAGCACGGTGTATACAAGGCTTCAGACAGACACGGATTCCATTATGGATATGTATATGGAAGATCCGGAATCAGAGACCTATAAACAGTTATATGATGAATATACGGCAAGTACTACATATGACGAATATTTGCAGCAGATTATCGAGGATGCGGAGAAGAACCAGTCGATTTCCATATTTCAGACAAAGTTCTCGATCAGTAATCTGGAACGGACGAAGAGAGATTTTGAGAGACTTGTGGGAACAGAAGTATTTTTTGTTGGAGGATATGGAGTCTGTAAGGCGTTAAATTTTACAGGAAGTTATATTCTGATCTTCTTTTTTCTTGTTGTGCTGGTGCTGGAGCTGGTACTACGTGATAAGAAGAATGGTCTGGCAAATCTGTATAAGACAACATGGAATGGAGACAGTCGATTATTGCTGTCTAAGTATGCGGCAGCAGTTGTCTATATGGCACTTTTTGTAGCAGGTATATCCTTAAGCAATTTTTTGGTTGCAGAATGGAAGTTTGGAGCTGTGGATCTGTCAGCGCCGGTACAGAGCCTGATGGACTATATCGGATATGGTTTTTCATGCAGAATTGGTACATTTGCTGTTCTTGTCTGTGTGGTGAAAATTCTGATCTTTTCTGTGATTCTTGCGGCATTATTCACATTTGCAGTTATTTCTTCGAATGAGATTATGCTATGTGTATGGACGGCGGTTGCCATGTTTGTAGAATTGTTGTTTTCCGTATTGGGAGAGAAACTGAATCTGACATTTTTATATCGATTCTCTATTTTTTCAATGCTGGATACAACCAAATTTTTCCAATATGAGAATTATAACCTGATATCCCATGCAAAGCCTGCGATCTATCTGGACTGTATTATCTGTGCAGTGTTGTTGGCAGGATTTCTTATCATATCGTCGGTGATCTATCTGGAGGGAAGCAGTGATTATCGGGAGAGTCGTATACGATTGCGAAAAAAAGGTACGAAATCCCGCAGGATATTTTCCTCAGTATGGAGACTGGAAGGTTATAAGTTATGGCTGGGATATAAAATGATATTTGTTATTCTGTTGCTGGTTATATTTCAGGTGTATATATATCAGAACAAATCTGTAAGGTGGAGCACAAATGAATATGTGTACCAATACTATATCAGTCAAATTGAGGGAGTAATCACACAGGGAAAGCTAGATTATATAACTTCAGAGGCAGAACGGTATGCAAATCTCCATAAAGATGGAGATCAGGTTGAGCAGGATTACGATGCAGGGAAGATAACAGAAGAAGAATATAGTGAAAGATGGAGAGAACTGAATAAACAGCTTGAAAATGAGGAAGGGTTTAATCGTTGTCAGGAATATGTAGATTATGTTAAGGGGCAATGTGGAATTACATCGCAGATTACAGAAGCTGATCCTGCTGTATTGGAACAGATGGGATTTGTCTATAACAGAGGCTGGAATATTCTTGCTGGTGGTAGAGATTATAAGGATGATGTAATGAATGCAGCAAAGATTATTGTTGTATTAATGCTTACAACTGCATTTCTGTATTTGGAAGATTACAGATATAAGATTAATGGCATTATTGATATTACAGAGAATTACAGGAAACTTCATGTGATCAAAGCAGTTCGGTTATTCTTGACTGTTCTTGTCACATATATCATGGTTTATCTGCCGGAATTAATGTGGGTAAAGAGTGAGATTGGGCTGACAGGTGGAAAATATCTGGCGCAGTCACTTCCGTATCTGGAACATGTCAGTATATCCACCAGTATTACAGGGTATTTTCTGCTGGTATATGGTATTCGGTTACTCGCTATTCTGATATTGACAGGTCTGTATGTTCTGGTTGGAAAATTGATTAGGAATACAAATGGTGCAATATTCTGCGCAGCAGCGGTTGTACTTCTGCCGTTGTTATTATATCTGTCAGGATTTACTGCCGCAAAATATTATCCATTAGTTCAACTGCTGTCAGGTAATATGGTGTTGAGGTAAATATTTACATAGTGGGATTTTTATCTGCTGTTACCAGTTCTTTCGTATCTCATCAAATAACCGCATAATATATAAAGTGTGTTCATGTGGCATTTCCGGACATTCGGTCAGACCTTTTTCCAGTGCTCGCTTACAGGCGAGCACTTCGTATTCATAGCCGCTGATCTGGGCAGGACAGTTGATCGTCTGAACCAGTCGGCGGTCATTTTCATATATATGGAATGCTTCGTAATTGTTGATGTTGTCAACCTCGATGTAGCCTTTTGTTCCGTAGATCACGCCACGGCGGTCGGTGGCTGATTCCATAGTTGTGAACAAGCCTGCGATCGCACCGTCTGGGTATGCCAGGTTGATAAATTCTGTTTTGTCTACGCCCGATTCGTGTGGAGTCATCGTTGTGTGGATCGCAGATACGTTGTCGCCAAGCACCCAGGTTGCAAAGTTTAAGGTATATGGTGCAAGATCTAAGAGAGCACCTCCGGCAAGCTCTGGGCGGATCAGACGTTCTACCTGCATCAGGGAATAACCAAGATTTGCGGTCAGCCCTGTTATTTTTCCGATAACGCCGGAATCTATAATTTCTTTTAAGGTAAATGACATTGGCATATAGCGAACCCACATCGCTTCCGCCAGTAATATATTCTTTTCTTTTGCAAGCCGGATCATATCTTCGGCTTCTTTTGTATTTACGGCAAATGCTTTTTCGCACAGAACAGCCCGGTTGTGATTCAGACACAGCATCGTATGTTCTTTATGGTGGGAGTGTGGAGTTGCAACGTAGACAAGATCAATCCCGTCATCAGCAACCATTTCTTCATAAGAGCCATACCATTTGGATGCATGATAAGTATCTGCAAATTGTCTGGCTTTTTCTTCTGTTCTGCTTGCTACAGCATAGAGTTCAACCTCTTGCATCTGGTTAACGGTTTCCGCCATCTTGCAGGCGATACCACCTGCGCCGAGGATGGCGAGACGTAATTTTCTATTTTCTAATCTGGTGTCTGAGTTTGTCGTAGCATTTCTGTTGTCTGATTTATGATCTGGATCTGTTGTATGTTTTTTGTAGTCGGATATATTATCTGATTTTATCATTTTTTTCGTTTCCTTTCCGGGTGGTTTGTGAAGTCATGGTATTTCTATATTTCCGGTTAAATTCTATATGGTACTGATGCAACTGAAGCTATTTGAATATTGCCGGGTTCATCATATGTGAGCAATTCTATGATTTTATGCAATTACTATAGAAGCTTTTGGGGATTTGTGCAAGCGCATCCCATCATAATGATCATTATATCGTACTCGTTCAATGCATTCGAAAAATCGACCCTTACAAGCAAGCGATTTTTCATCATTATATCATGTGCTTCGCACATTCTATGCATTCCGCAAAATCAGCATCCTTGCAAGCAAATAATTTTGCGTTCATTATATCATGATTCAATGTAACATTTTATGTATAGTTCAGAGAGTTGCTGGTAATACTGGAAATAGTAAGAAGATAAAACAAGTAATAGTTAGATCATGGAGGAATAAGGTTGGGGAAAGTCGGTCAGAGTCGTAAAAAATATAAATGTACATAGGAGCAGCGGGAGGTGGAACGTTTGGGGAAAGACAGAGATGCGGAAGGCGGAATTTATAGTGCAGACAGCCGGATCGATAAAGACATAGATGCAAATATCAGCCGGGTAAAGTCGCTGTTTGCTGATTGGGGAGACATCGTGGAACGTCGGTTTACTGTAAGAAGAACCGGAATGGATGTGTATGCAGAAGATACCATCGGATCAGCAGATGAGACATCCTCTTCGGTAGGAGCAATCTATGTAGTGTACATTGATGGGTTATGTGACAATGGTCTGATCGAGGATACGATCATTAAGCCTGTGACCTGGGAGTGGCGGCATGAGCATGGCAGTTCCCTATGGGAGGCAATGGATTCATTTGAGACACAATCGGCGGATATAAAGGCAGAAAATGACTTTAAAAATGTGATGTTTTCCATATTGAAAGGAGACACAGCGGTATTTGTATCGGATGCAGACCAGGCGTTTGTTGTGTCTTCCAAGAAGCTGCCGGTACGTGGGGTGGAAGAAAGTTCTACCGAGGGTGGAATGCGTGGTCCGCGGGATAGTTTTAATGAAAGCATCCGTACATCGACAGCGCTTATCCGGCGAAGAATCAAAGATACCAGATTGAAATTGATTCAGAATACGATCGGTGTTCGTTCCAGAACCGAGTATGGAATCATGTATATTGAGGATATTGCAGAGAAGAAGCTGGTTGAACAGGTGAAAGAACGGATGAATGAATATGAGATAGATGCCATATTTGACAGCGGTATGGCAGAACATCTGATGGAGAAGAAATGGTACCGGCCGTTTCCGGTATTCCAGTCAACCACCAGACCGGATAAAGCGGCAGCAGCACTGGCAGATGGCAGGGTAGTAGTTGTATTTGACAATTCGCCGGAGGTTCTGATCGCGCCGGCGACGATCAATACATTATTCCAGACTGCCGATGATTATTATAACCGTTGGCCGGTTGCAACTTTTGCCAGAATCATTCGTTATATAGCGGCATTTATCGCGGTGGGGCTGCCGGGCTTCTATATAGCTGTTACCTGTTATCACCGGGAGGTGATACCGGATAAACTTCTCTATGCGATTGCAGTTGCAAGAAATCAGTTGTCTTTTCCAATCGTGTTAGAGGTTTTGATCATGGAGTTGTTGTTTGAATTGCTGCGGGAGGCAGGGATCCGTCTGCCGAGTCAGCTGGGAAATACGATCGGTGTTGTTGGTGGTTTGATCGTTGGACAGGCTGCAGTGGAAGCAGGGATTGTCAGTACGATCGTGGTGATCGTAGTTGCGTTGACGGCAATCGCATCTTTTGCAATTCCAAATGAAGCCTTTGCGTCAGTGTTCCGCCTTTTGAAATTTCTTACCATACTGGCGGCAGCATTTTTTGGACTGTATGGCTTCCTTCTGGTGATGCTTTTATTGATCTATCATCTTGCCGGTCTAAACAGCTTTGGTGTTCCATACATGGCACCGGTTGTAACCTGTGGCTATGCAGAGGATGGAATGGAAGATTTTATCCTTCGTAAACCAATCAAAAAATTTGTCTTTCGGCCGGCATGGGCGAACCACAGAGAACGCAGGCGGCTTCGCAAAAAGTAATGATGAATGGATGTGAATTGATATATGGATTATAGAAATGTGACATTTCGACAGCTTTTTATAACGGGAACTTGCCTGATTTTTCCGATTGCTTTCTGGAATATAGTACAGATTATGACGAATTTTTCAAAAAATAACGGAATTTTATCACTTTTTTTGATGCTAATGCTTGCTTTAGTTTATGTGGTGCTACTACATCTTGCGCTTTCAGGTGTAGTGAAAATGTCAGATCCGGCTAAAGAAAAGACAGAGATAACGGGTGCAAAAGTATGGAATAATAAGAAAAAAGTGGCTATTGCGTCTATTTATGTGATCAGATATGTAATTCGGGTTCTTTTTTTGCTTTATTTCTTTGTACAGGGGAGCCGGATCCTGATGCTGCCGGATTATGCAGGAACGATTCTGGTTGTTCCGGTATTACTGGCACTTTTCTATATGGCAGGAAAGGGGCTGCGTGGTTATATCGGATTTGCGGAAGCAAGTGTGATCGGAATCGGGATCACATTGGTGCTGTTTGTCATTTGTGGATTTTGGAATGCAGATTTTTCCGGATTAAAAGAATATGTAGAATTCCAGATGCAGGCATCTGCATGTAACACGATATGTCAGGTTTTGATAAAAGGATATCTGATGATCGTAGGGTTATGTATGCTGGAATTTGTCATGTATCTTTATCTGAGAGTAGAGAAACGAAGACGTGGGATGCTGGTGTGGACGGTATCTGTTCCGGTTGTGTTAGCCTTTGTTGCTTCCTGTTTTGTGATATCATTGCTTGGCTTGCAGGGCAGAACAGCCGGCTCAAAGGGAATACTAAATGTTGTGGGTGCGATGATGTTCCCCGGAGGTGCAAATGCGAGGCTTGGTTTACTCGCCTGTTATCTGCTTATAATCTTCGGACTCTTGCTTCTGGCTATCCACATTGTATTCATTTGTCAGTTTGTGGATGAGATCTGGAAGATCATCTGTGTATGGAGAAAGAGCGGCGGGATGAGAGCAGTCGGGGATGATAAGAGTACAGACTTACATGGATGTGATTCTGATAATGCAATGGATAAAAAAGTGATGGAAGAAAAAAACGATACATTTGAGGATAAGACACAGAAGAAAAACAAATATTCGGCAGAAGAAGATATGGAAGAGAAAAGAAGCCTGTGGATAAGAGGGGGCTGTGTGGTTGTTTTGTTTCTGTTGTTTATGTGGATGGACCGGTTCCTTGGAGAACGGGATGCCGGCCGGGCATTCATGAGCTACATTGCTGCTGTGGATATTCCTTTGTCTGTTCTTGTACCGGCATTTGCAGGACGGAAACGGACGAATCCGGGGAAGCTTGCAAAGATGGCTGCAGAAGTGATCGGCGGAGTTCTGATCGCCTGTATGTTGTCCGGGTGCATGGACAGATCCATTGAAGCGGTAGACTATCTCCGGGTGGTTATGATCTCTGAGACGGAAGGGGGCTACGAGTACACATTTGTTACAGACAGTCTGGAGGGAGCGGAGTCGGCAGCCGAATCGGAGGAACGAGAGTATCCGGTCGTTGCGGAGAACCTGCAACAGGCGCGGGCTGAATATGATCAGGCGCATGACCGGAGTCTTGACCTGAGCCACGTTGAATATATCGTGGTGGATTCCGAAGAAACCCTGCGACAGATGTATCCGGAGCTGATAAAAGAATTTGTAACGAATTATGTAGAAGTGATCTGCACCGATTCGCTTTATCAGGGTGAAGCGTCCGGCAGCATCCGGAAATATATCGCAACGCATTACAAAGGAGAGTGTCTGGCGACACTGGGGGAGTAGACATTCGTTTAAAGTATTAGTTATTGATAAAGAGTGTGAAACAGAATTTGTTTCAATAATAAAGGAATTTAAATATATCAGATATAGATATTTCGTTAATGTAGATAAAGAAAAATGGAGGTTATGGAAATGGGTAGAGCAGTAAGGGCGGCAGTTGCCGGAATCCTGATCGGTTTATTTTGTGGAACATTATATGTGGAAATGGGAGCACTGAAAAGATTATACAGCGCGAAAAACAGCGTAGAGCAGGTGATGAACCTGATCGAATATGCGGAAGAAAATGAAGATATAGCCTATGACAGTACAGAGGAAAATTATGCCGGAATAACCAGTGACAAAACTTCACAGACAGACGGTAAGAATGATGGATCGAGCCAGCAGGTGGTAAATGGTCTTGAGCCTTCGGATGGTCAGGATACAGAACTGTCAAATGATATCCAGACTGCATTTCGGATTCTGGATGGCACAACATTAAATGCGTATGAAACACAGAAGCAGTTACAGGAACTGGAAGCAATGTATGATGACATAGCAGGGAATTCAAAAGCGGAGCTTGTGGAGAGCAAAATGAATGATCAGAATAAAACATCAGATGTTATCCGGATTCGGATAAGATATGAGGGAAATGAGAATTTATCGGATAAGCAATTGGATGAATTTACTTCATATGTTGAGCAGGCGGTACTTTATGGCATAGCCGAGAAACTTGGCGCAGACTATAACGATCAGGAGAAAAGCATTGTGCGAAAGAATCTGATACTGAGCAAAGAATATATCGATGCCTGTGCAGAGGAAAGTGCAGAAGAATACGGCATCCCGGTTACTGCCTGGTCAGCCTTTGAATACCTGAGCCTCCCGGCAGCAACATTGAATGGCGTTGCTTATCCGGCCGGGTATTATGAGACTTTGTGTGTGACGTTGAAAAGATTATGACTGACTTTTCCACCTACTCCTAAACCTACCCATAAATCCCCGGAATCCTTGAATTATATAGGTGGTTGTGGTATGATATGAGATATTTTGATTATATATTTCAAAGGAGCTCAAGGGAATATGACTAAGAAAAAACTGGTAGTTATTTTTGGAGGAAGATCATCGGAACATGAAGTTTCATGCATTTCAGTTCAGACAGTTGCCAAAGCGGTGGATACGGACAAATATGATATGACACTGATCGGAATCACAAAGGACGGCAAATGGCTGAAGGCTGACAGCATTGAGAGTATTGCTGACGGAAGCTGGTACGACAGTCAGGTTCGTGCAGTGATTTCACCGGATTCTGCAAAAGAGATTATCATAAAAGATGGCGACAGAATCTATGCGGAGCCTGTAGATGTTATTTTCCCTGTTTTGCATGGTTTATATGGAGAAGACGGTACGATTCAGGGATTGTTTGAGATGGCGGACATTCCATATGTGGGCTGCGGTGTATTTGCATCGGCTGCTGCAATGGACAAATTCCATACAAAGATCATTGCTGATCATATCAATGTAACACAGGCAAAATTCGTTCCTGTAGTAGAAGATGATTTTGATGATCTGGATGTTGCGATGGATCGGGTAGAGAGCGAGTTAAACTATCCGGTATTTGTAAAACCATCATCCGCAGGTTCATCAAAGGGTGTTACAAAGGCACATGACAGAGCCGAGTTAGAAGCTGGTCTGCATGAGGCACTCAACCATGATTCCAAGATCCTTGTTGAGGAGACGATCATCGGTAGAGAGCTGGAATGTGGTGTACTTGGATATGGCAATCATACAAAGGCATCCGGTGTTGGCGAGATCCTTGCTGCCGCAGACGCAGATTTCTATGATTTTGATGCAAAATACAATAATGCAGATTCCAAGACGATTATCGGTGCGGATATACCGGAAGAAGCTGAGGACGAGATCCGTGCAGAAGCAATCCGTATCTTTAATGCGATTGACGGCTTTGGACTTGCCCGTGTGGATTTCTTCCTTGAGAAGGACACCAATCGTGTAATATTTAATGAAGTAAATACATTGCCGGGATTTACATCGATCAGTATGTATCCGATGCTGTGGGATGCAGAGGGATATGATATCAAGACCCTTGTAAATACCTTAATTGAGATGGCATTTGAAAGATAATTTATGACGACGAGAGATATAAAGATAAAAGTAACGGGTGTACAGAGTGTTGCCGGAGCGGATGATGAGCCGGAGGTTCTGGAGCTTGAGACGCGGGGAACATACTCTGAGAAAAACGGAAACCGCTATATCAAATATGACGAATTCATTGAAGATGTGGAAGAACCGGTGAAGAATCTTCTGCGATTCGATGAGCATGCGCTTCAGCTGACGAAACGTGGCAGTGTGAACACGGTTATGTTATTTGACCGTGAGAAGAACAGCTCAGTGCATTATGTAACTCCGGTCGGACCGATCTGTATGAATATCTGTACGGAGGAATATCATATGGAGCAGTCCGAGAAGGGGATTCGGATCGATATTCGTTACTGTATTGATTTTAACAATGATTATATTACGGATTGCAGTCTGAATGTGACTGCGGACTACGAAGGGGTATAAATATATATGGGTAGTGAGAAATCCTTCGATAGCTTTTTGGGGATTGAAACGATCGCGGAGACAGCATTTGGAGATATGGATGTATGTCTTCCGGTGAACGAAGAAGATAATAATTATGAGGTTACATATTATAATGATCTGGTGACGATGTTCGATGAGATCAGCATGGAGCCTGAAGATACGCTTGTGGATTTTGGCTGTGGACTTGGCAGAGTGCTTTTTTACTGTAATTCCAGACATTACTGCCGGACGGTTGGAATCGAGAACAATGCCAGGGTCTATGACAGACTTCTGACAAATGCCGCAAGCTATCAGAGCAAATTCCTTGATCAGGAGGAACGGATGCAGTTCCTGAATGTGGAAGCGGAGGCATATGAGATCGGAGATGAAGACAATTATTTCTATTTCTTCAATCCATTTTCCGGCGTAACCTTCAGGAAGGTACTGGATAATATCATCGCATCGGTACGGAGACAGCCGAGAGATATTGAACTTCTGATCTACTATCCGACATTTGAATATCAGAAAGCAATCCGTGACTGCAACCTGTTCGTTTTAAAGAAGATGATCAAATTGTCCGGTTATGAAGAAGACCCGGATGAGAAGGTTCTGGTATATCATTTGTCACGATATTTTGTAGCGTAGAATAAATAAGGCGGTCTATCTGGCGGACTAGCTTTATATTGACTTGCTGCGATTCCTATTCAATGCACATGTCTGATTCGTAAATACTCCTGTGCCAACTCGTCCTTCGGACTCAAACAGGCACCCGTATTTACTGACAATGTGCATTTCATTACGGAATCTTCGCCAATGTCAATATACAGCCCTACTGCCAGTCAGACCGCCTTATTTATACACATTATATATAGCAGTCATGCAAATTGCAGTCAGGATACAGGTGATTCCGATGATTCCCCACAGTATAGAGGGGGAGATCGCTATACTTCCGATCACATAGGAAGAAGCGTTTAAGATTATATGAAGGATCATGCCTGGGACCAGGGAGCCTGACCATACGGCAAGACAGCCCAGAATGATTCCGGCCGGAACGCTGTAGCAGAACTGAACGACATTTCCATGATAGCAGCCGAAACAGAATGCTGTGAACAGGATTGCACAGAGGGCGGCATGCTTCGTGTGAAATGCAGAGACAGACAGCTTCAGTGCCACTCCCCGGAAGGCGAATTCTTCTGCGATCGGTGCGAGAAGTGTGACTGTACAGATACGGATGATTCCATTGTTGATGGAAAATGACCGCTGTACCCGTTCATGGTATGAGATTAGAAGCTCCGGCCTATAAGTGTCGATCAGACGAAGAATACAGGTTGTTAAGAGCTGAAGACTGATACCAAGGATCAGCAGTAAAATAAAGATAACAAAAGCACGCAGGAAAGGATTTTTCTTTCCTGCGTGCTTTGTTTTTGAATGATCGGACAGATAAAAATATCCGAAAATACAGATACAAAGAATATATGAAATACATGATGTGATACTGCCGACAGAATCAGTCTGACTGCCTGTAAGATCACAGATCCGGGTGCCTGCAAGATAGACAATATTATGTATCAGTAATGCGGTAACCGGAACCAGACAGGTAATAACTAATTTTCTGAGGTCGACACGAGTATTTATCATGATTACTGGATCTTCTTTGCCCTTTCTTTCTCTTCCTTTGCCTTTGCTTTTCTTGCGGCTTTTTCTTCTTTGCTGAGTTTCATGCTGGCAGTTTCCTGCTCATAAGTCTGCTCGTATTTCTTCTGTTTTGCACGAAGCTTCTGGCTGAATGATTTCTTTGCAGGCTCCGGTGCTTTCTTACCACGAACATTCTTAACGCTTGTGATGTAGATACCGCTGACCATAGCTTTAACTTCGCCACGGACAGGCATAACATCAAAGATTCCATCGTCGCAGATCAGATTGATGATCTGTGGGCCAATCTTGGCTTTAACGATAGGAAGCTTGGCTTTCTGGTAACGCTTTGGAGTTGATTCCAATACCTGTTTCGGAAGATTTGCATCTTTCATAGGCAGCATCTTTTTATCGATGACCAGCATCGTGACAGGCTGTGCAGCCTGAAGCATAGCTTCTTTCTGTGCGCTCTGCTTTTTCTGCAGGCGGTTTCCTACTATGTAAAGTACTACTAAGATTACAACTAATATTGCGATGACGATTAACATCCATCCCCACCAAGGCATAATAAGTTCCTCCTTATATTTCATTATTTGTCTGTGATTGCAAATTGTATATATTATGATTACTTTTGACCTTACCAATCAGGGAACGCTTCCGCTCGTTTCTGCGCTGCATAACTTCGAACTAAGCTCGAAAATACCTCGCTAAGATCTCAGTTACTCCTGCAGCGGTACTAAGATGCCGCTTCTGCGCCATCTAAGGACCGGCGGACTCAAATGTCCCTGTATTGGCAAGTCAAAGTAATCAAATATATATACAATTTGCAATTATATTATTTTTCTGTCATAGGCAGATTTTTTAACCGGGCTGCCTGAATCTTACCGGGGATTGCATCCAGAACCTCTTTACGTTCCTTCGGCTTCAATCCACGGATATCAACCGGCTCTAAGAATTCGATCACAACCTTGCTGCTGTGAAGAAAATTGTGTTTATTTGCTTCCATACATTTGTCTGTTCCGCAGATAGCAACCGGAATGATCAGACATCCGGCTTTCTGAGCGATCTTGAATGCACCGTCTTTAAATGGCAGCAGTTCGTCGCCCTTATTTCTTGTTCCCTCCGGGAAGATCATCATGGAGTGACCGGATTTGATGATATCAGCAGTCTGCAAAATCGTTTCCAGACCCTTTTTCAGATCGGTACGATCCAGATATGTGCATCCGATATCATCCATGTATTTGTAAAGCAGAGGTATATCCTTGATATTGTCCTTGGACATGAAGCCAAGCGGCATATCGATTGCATTGTGACAGGATAAAATATCAAAATAGCTTCGATGATTACCAACGAACATGACCGGTTGGTCGGTAGGAATATTTTCCTTGCCAATAATTGTTCGTTTACATCCGGTTAAGAACATAACTACTCCGAAAAATCCTTTTACCAGCTTCTGAGCCTTGATATAAGCTTTGTCCTGATCCTTTTTTGCAAGCTGCTTCAGATACAGATGATATGGAAAACAAAATATGATTCCAAGTACTGCAAACAGTACAGTAATAATGGTTCTCAAATATATCCTCCTGTTCTATCTGCCGTAGAGTTTTGCTGTCTCAAATAGACGTTCTTCTAATTTAGTATCCATGTCTTTATCCTCAAAGCGCCAAGCCCAGTTGCCTTCCCCTACACCCGGAGTATTCAGACGAGCCCATGAATCTAATTTCAGAACATCCTGCATAGGAACAACAGCCATATTTGCGACAGACGAGAAACATGCACGGATCATAACCCAGCAGATATCACTGGCATCTGTGCTGAAATAGCGGCGAAGCTTGTCCTTGGATGCTTCGTATGCTTTCTGATACCAGCCAAATGTTGTGTCATTGTCATGTGTTCCTGTGTAGCATACACAGTTTCTTGTATAATTATGCGGAAGGAAATCATTTTCTTCCGGATTCTCAAATGCAAACTGTAAGATCTTCATGCCAGGCAGATTGAATTTGTCACGCAATTCGATAACAGAATCGTCGATCTCACCCAGATCCTCAGCGATGATCGGAAGGTCATAGCCAAGATTTGCCTGTAACTGTGTGAAGAAGTTGATACCGGGAGCGGGTTTCCATTCTCCGTTGATGGCGGTTTCTTCGCCATAAGGTACAGCCCAGTACCGGTCAAATCCTCTGAAATGGTCAATTCTTAAGAAATCTGTCAGAGTGAGCTGGTATTTGATTCGCTCGATCCACCATTCATAACCGGTAGCGGTATGCTTTGGCCAGTTATACAGTGGGTTGCCCCACAACTGTCCGGTCTCTGAGAAATAATCAGGTGGTACACCGGCAACTTCAGTTGGGTATCCCTTTGAGTCCAGCATGAAAAGCTCCTGATGGCTCCATACATCGGCACTGTCCCATGCAAGGAAGATCGGAGCATCACCTATGATGCTGATGTTCTTTTCATTTGCGTATTCCTTGATCGCCATCCACTGTGTATGGAATAAGAACTGGATGAAATCATAGTAACCGATCTCATTTGCAAGCTTCTTTTCCCATGTGGTACGCTGTCTTTTGGTAGGTGCTTTCAGGGAATCCTCCCACATATACCAAGGCATTCCTTCATGGAAATCCTTACCTGCCATAAACAGGGAGTAGTCAGCGAGCCAGGAGGAATCCTTTTTGAAAGAAGCAAATGCTGCCATCTGTTCCTCGTCTGTTGACAATCCGTCCTCATAGTCAGGATCAGTAAAACGTTCGTAAGCGAGCTTTAACAGCTTTGTCTTAAAAGTGATCAAGGTTCCGTAGTCGATGTGGATGGGATCCCATTCCGGCATATCGGTAAAATCATCTTCTGACAGAAGCTTGTATTCTTTTAATGCATCAAGGTCAATAATTAACGGCTGACCGGCAAATGCGGAGAATGGCTGATATGGTGAATCACCAAATCCGGTATGTCCAAGTGGAAGCACCTGCCACAGATTCAAGCCCGAATTTGCCAGAAAGTCTATAAACCGGTATGCACCTTTTCCGAGATCACCGATTCCGTAAGGACTTGGAAATGAAGTCGGATGTGCCAGAATACCAGCGTATTTCTTTGGCTTTTTTTCATGGTTGTTTTCTAACATGCTTATCCTCTTTTCCTATTATTATATTGACGTTTTTGGTCTGGTCAGATATATCTGTCTGCCCGAACATCATAAAACCCCATTTTTCCTTGAAAAATCAAGGCGGTGTGGAAAAAAACACCGTACGTTTTATTATACATAAAACGAATTATTCTTACAAGCCTGAAATTGGGGGAAGTCGCAGTCCGCCTGCCCGCCTCTGTCGGTCTCCTTGGCTGGTATGGGTGGCTGGCATGGGCAGTTGGTCTCCCCACTATAATATGGCATCAGCGAGAATTTCGTCGTGAGATGCACATTGCCAGTAAATACGGGTGCTTGTTTGAGCCGAAGGCGAGTTAGCACAGGAGTATTTACGAATCAGGCATGTGCAACGAACAGAAATCGCAGCAAGCCATTTATAGTGGGGAGACCAACTGCCCATGCCAGTCACCCATACCAGCCAAGGAGACCGACAGAGGCGGGCAGACAGGTTGTGTTAGCTTTATAAAGTTTTGTTTATGATCTTCATAAATACATCAGAAAATAAACACAGTTTAGACACACTTCCCTTATATACTGTGTATTGTAAGAGTTTTTCATTTATTTGAATCCTCTCTCCCCTCATTTTTTGCAAGTGGTAATAAATCTTTCCCCGGTTTGTTACCACTTGTTTTTTGTTATAGCGACGAGGCAAGTGCAGTGTGCTTGCACAACTGCATTTGCCGACCGCTAATCACTGAGCCGATAGGCTTTTATCTTAAACAAAAATGTCAGTTTTAGTTTATAAACACATCAGAAAATAAACACAATTTAGACACACATCCCTTATATACTATGTATTGTAAGAGTTTTTCATTTATTTGAATCCTCTCTCCCCTCATTTTTTGCAAGTGGTAATAAGTCTTTTCCCCGATTTATTACCACTTGTTTTTTTGCCTTTTCGGCGGTATACTTCCATTATTAAATTCACAACAGACGGAGGATAACAGGTATGATTTCGGAAAAATATGCAGATATGACAACCAAAGGTTCTATAATAAGAGAATTTGCGCAGTATGCATCAAAACGTGCGGCAGAGATCGGAAAGGAAAATGTATATAACTTTACGATCGGTAATCCTTCTGTTCCGGTATGTCCGGAGTTTACAGAGACATTGGAACGGATGTTAAAAGAGGAAAATCCATTGACACTTCACGGATACAGCCCGACACTTGGTATTATGTCCGTCAGAGAAGCGGTTGCAGATTCTTTAAACAGAAGATTTGGAATGGAATATACAGCAGATGATATTTTCATGACCTCCGGTGCAGCAGGTGCGATCGCACATGCGATTCGTTGTGTAACAAAGCCGGGAGATGAGGTGATCACATTTGCTCCATATTTCCCTGAGTATGTTCCATATGTTGACGGAACAGGTGCGGTGCTTAAGATCGTGCCGGCGGATATTACATCCTTCCAGATTAATTTTGATGCATTTCTGGAGCTTTTAAATCCAAATGTACAGGCAGTTCTTATTAACTCTCCGAATAACCCATCCGGTATCGTATATTCAACAGAGACGATCAAGAAGCTGGCTGCAATTCTGGAAGAAAAGCAGAAGGAATATGGACATGATATCTATATTATCTCTGATGAGCCTTACCGTGAGATCGTATTTGAAGGAACGGATTCACCATTTATTTCATCCTTCTATGACAACAGTATCTGCTGTTATTCATTCAGTAAGTCACTTTCCCTTCCGGGTGAGCGTATCGGATATGTAGCGGTAAATCCGAAATGTAAGGATGCGAAGCTGATCGTTCTGATGTGTGGTCAGATCTCCAGATTTACAGGACATAACTGTCCGCCATCCATGATCCAGCTTGGTGTGGCAGAAGTGATCGATAAGACAGCTGACCTGTCAATCTATGAGAAGAATAAGAATATTTTATATAAAGAGCTTACAAATATGGGATATGAGTGTGTAGAACCGGGCGGAACCTTCTATATGTTCCCAAAGACTCCGATCGCGGATGCAAATGCATTCTGTCGTATGACAGCCAGCAAGCTGGATCTGATCCTGGTACCGGGAGACAGCTTTATGTGTCCGGGACATATGAGACTTGCTTACTGTACCACAACGGAGATGGTAGAACGCGCACTTCCGTTATTTGAAAAAGCAATGAAGCTTGCAAAAGAGATGGAGTAATCAAAGGAGAACATCATGGTTACACAGATTCCGATCATACTTGCATCGAATTCACCGAGAAGAAAAGAGCTGCTTGAAAGAGCCGGTTATACATTTACGGTTATGCCAAGTGACTGCGATGAAGCTACCGATATCCGTTTTCCAAAGGATATGGTGATGGAACTTGCCGGAAGAAAGGCAGAAAATGTATATAAAAAGGTATGTGCAGACCATGCCGGTACGGAGGCGGAGACACAGCCGTTTATCGTGATCGGTTCCGATACGGTCGTCGCATTAAATGGCAGGATCCTTGGAAAACCGGTTGATTATGACGATGCATATAATACGTTGAATAGTTTGTCAGGACAGACACATAATGTATATACAGGTGTTTCTATTATGTATTATGACGGAGAGAAATGCCGGACAAAGACATTTTACGAAAATACAGAGGTTACATTTTATCCGATGACGCATGAGGAGATCACCGGATATCTTGCGACGGGAGATCCGTTTGACAAAGCAGGAAGCTATGGGATACAGACACAGGGTGGTCTGTTTGTGAAAGGGATCAAGGGCAGTTATGATAATGTTGTCGGACTTCCGCTTTCCCGGTTGTACCATGAGTTAAATGAGATGTTATATGGGCAGTAATGTGTGAGAAAACGATGTGCCGATCATGTATGATAGAATAGTAGAGATTATAAACTGCTGAAAAAAGAAAGGCAGGAGGACAGAGATATGGACGAAAAAAGAAATTTTACCTTATTAACAGACTTCTATGAATTGACGATGATGCAGGGATATTTCCGTGAGAAAGCAGATGACATCGTTGTATTTGATGCATTCTACAGAAAAAATCCATCCGGAAGCGGCTATGCGATCGCTTGTGGTTTGGAACAGGTGATCGACTATATCAAGAATCTGTCCTTTTCCTATGAAGACGTTGATTACTTAAGAAGTCTGAATATGTTTGATGAAGAATTTCTGAATTACCTTGCAGGATTTCATTTCACAGGTGATATCTATGCG
Organism: Clostridium sp. L2-50; assembly: GCF_000154245.1. Taxonomy (NCBI): domain Bacteria; kingdom Bacillati; phylum Bacillota; class Clostridia; order Eubacteriales; family Clostridiaceae; genus Clostridium; species Clostridium sp. L2-50. Next base: position 41,042 of record NZ_DS480325.1, read on the forward strand.
ATCCCGGAAGGTTCTGTAGTATTTCCGTATGAGCCACTTGTGAAGGTGGTTGCACCGATCATGGAAGCGCAGTTGGTTGAGACTGCATTATTAAATATCGTGAACCATCAGAGTCTGATCGCTACAAAGGCATCCAGAGTCTGCTATGCAGCAAAAGGGGATGGTATCATGGAATTCGGACTTCGCCGTGCGCAGGGACCGGATGCCGGAACCTTCGGTGCGAGGGCGGCAGTTATCGGTGGCTGTGTCGGAACCTCAAATGTAATCTGCGGTAAGCAGTTCGGCGTGCCTGTGCTTGGGACACATGCACATAGCTGGATCATGAGCTTTCCGGATGAATATACAGCATTTAAGAGATATGCGGAATTATATCCGGATGCATGTACATTGTTGGTTGACACATATGACACATTGAAATCCGGTGTGCCAAATGCGATCCGGGTATTTGATGAGATGAAGGCAGAGGGAAAGATGCCGACCAGATATGGAATCCGTCTGGATTCCGGTGACCTTGCATATCTGTCTAAGAAAGCCAGAAAAATGTTGGATGCAGCGGGATATCCGGATGCAGTCATTGCAGCATCCTCTGATCTGGATGAATATCTGATCAACAGTTTGAAGAATCAGGGTGCAGCGATCACGTCATGGGGCGTTGGAACCAACCTGATCACGTCGGCAGATAATCCATCTTTTGGCGGTGTTTATAAGCTTGCGGCGATCAAGAAGCCGGAGGATGAAGAATTCACAGCCAAGATCAAGATATCAGAGAATCCGGCGAAGATCACAAATCCCGGAAATAAGACGGTGTTCCGTCTGTATAATAAAGAGACCGGAAAGATCAAGGCGGATCTGATCGCACTTTCCGATGAGACATATAATGAAGCGGAAGATCTGGAGATATTTGACCAGATGGCTACATGGAAGCGTTCGACACTTCCGGGTGGTTCTTATGAGATCCGTGAGATGCTTGTCCCGGTATTCTTAAAGGGACAGTGCGTATATCAGAATCCATCCACGATGGAGATCCGGGAGTATTGCCGGAAAGAACTGAACACACTCTGGGATGAGACCAGACGACTGGTAAATCCGCAGGAAGTATTTGTCGATCTGTCAAAGCCGTTATATGACCTGAAACAGAAGCTGCTAAACAGTAGACATTGATGCAGGAATGGTCAGATCAGAAAATATATATTATTTTATCGTCCGACCGGCGTTATAATGAAAATCTTTAATATCAAAATTCATAGCAGAGATCTCGCTCATAGCAGCGTTGATCTCTGTTGTTGTTTTAGGGACAGCTTTTGTAATATGAGCCAGAGTCGTCTCGTAGCCAAGCATCTGTTGAAGGATCTTCCTGCAATAAGCTTCTTCTTCAATCATGGTGTGGATGTCATGCTTTTGCAGATAATCAGTCATGAAGCCGGCACGGACATTGATCTGATAGATGATATAGGCTCGGATCACACGGCAGATCATATAGATCGTGCCGAGAATTAATGCACCTACGGCGATCCAGCCTTCATACGTCTGCATGACAACTCCGCCACCACTTAACATAATATTAGAAAAAAGAGAGTCAAATATTATCAGGCAGATCAGAAATACGACATTATAAAGAAAATGTGTTTTCAGGCTGTGCCGCCTTTTTGCCAGACCATCGATCTCAGCAGTATATACCATTTTATAATATTCGATCTGCTTGCCTGTATTATCGATCATATCCATCAGATCAAAATATTCCTGTGAATACGGCGAATCAGATGGGTCTGCATCTGATTGAAAAATGTCAGTTTCTATTATTGGTTCATTTTCGGATGACTCCGAATCTTTTGCCTTTAAAGTAAGCATGCTTTTATCCCCTTATGTAATGATGAAAGAATCCCCTGTCTGTATATGCGCAATTTTCAAATATATTGCATATGCGAAGCTCATATACATTGCTTTTCAAGTTTGTTTATGGATTTCATTGTAACACAATTTACTGCCGGATAGGGAGTCTTCCTCAAAAAGTAAAATAAAATATCTAGTCTTTCAAACCATGTTACAAAGCCCCGAAAACCATGGCTTTTCTATATAGAAACTACGATTGACATTTGCTGTTCGAATCATCTATATTATAAAAAGTTAAGGGATACAGGCATTTTTGAAACTTGGAATTAGTAGAGTGTATAAGAGTTTTGAAGTGCCGGTTTACAAATAGAAAGATGAGGTTTTACCTATGAGCAAGATCAGGATCATAACAGATTCAGCCAGTGATATTTCAACTGCTGAGGAACAGAAATATAATATATTAATCCTTCCGTTTCCGGTAACGGTCGGTGACAAATCTTATATGAGCAGAGTCGATTTTGACAATGCCGGTTTTTATAAGATAATGGAGGAAAATCCAAACGAACTGCCAAAGACGGCGCAGATCACAGCATTCCAGTTCGACGAGCTGTATAAGGAGCAGTTTGATGCAGGATATACAGAAATTATATTTGTCAGCATCAATAAAAAAGGTTCTGCTACCCATGATAATGCAGTCATGGCAAAGAATGAATTCTTTGAGGAGCATCCGGAGTATGCAGGAAAAGGAACGATCCGGATCTTTGATGGTGTTGGATACAGCGGTCAGTATGGATATCCGGTTGTGCAGGCAGCAAAGATGGCAGAAGAAGGAAAAACAGTGGATGAGATCACTGCTTATCTGTCAGACATTCTTCCGAAACGACGGATCTACTTCGGTATTTATGGATTGAAATATGCAGCAAAATCAGGACGTATTCCGAGTGCCGCAGCACTGGTCGGTGATGCACTTGGCGTAAAACCGATCATGAAGATATGGGCAAATGAGATCGTTACAGCATTCAAATGCCGCGGCGAGAAGAAATTACTGGCAAAGATGGCAGATGTCTCAGCAGCAGAGATGCTTCCGGGTTCGCCATATCAGATCGTATATGGATGCGATGATGTATGCAGGGATGAACTGGCTGCCAAGATGACAGAAAAGGTTGGTTATGCGCCGGACGATTTCTTCCAGATCGGAGCAGCGGTTGCTTCCAATGCAGGACCAAAGGTAGCCGGAGTTATTTTTATGGTAAAAGACGAAGCATAAACAGAATATAGATTTTCATAGAAAAGACCTTTGTTCACAGGAGCGGAAGCAGATATACAAGAACCGATGTGGATAAGGGTCTTTTTGTATGGGGATTGACTGGCAAGAAAAAGATGAATTGTGCGGCATAAAGGAAGCCGATTGGCGTAAAGAATGACAACAGTTGGTTGCATATGCTGATCTTAGTAGTGTATACTTAAAAGAATGAAGAAAAATGTGCCGGCAGATGAAAGGCAGATGAGAGATATGGGTGACACACCAAAGATTGAAGAAACAACATTTTATCATATTAATTATTATTTGTATGGAAAGGCATTTAAGGGAAGTTATCAGGGCATGCGGTTCCGCCTTGCCAGAAATCCGCTTGAAAATGTATTTTTTAAACCTAAAGAAGTACAGAATGCCGGAACTCTGATGGCAACGGTCTGGCCGGAGCCGTTCAGTTACGAGAATACGGATGATGAAAAGAAGCTGACAAAGGAATTTCCGTTTTCGGAGGATGGAAAGCTTGCGGCAGTAGACTGGTTCAATGAGCAGTATGAGAGCCGGAAAGAAGAATGGGATGCAGCGAAGCATACAGACTGGAGCAGTCTAAGAAAATAAATGACCGAGGAATATGAAGATGATATTTGAGACACACGGACACTATGATGATGAACAGTTTGATACAGACAGAGAGCGGTTATTAGAGGAATTTCAGAGACAGGATATCCGATATGTAATGAATATAGGGGCTAATATAGTGACCTCAAAGGCATCCGTTGAGCTTGCACACCGATATGATTTTATCTATGCGGCGATCGGAACGCACCCGGATGATGCACCGGAGCTGTCAGATGCGGCGATCGAGATGTATCGGCAGATGGCAGCAGATGAGAAGGTAAAGGCGATCGGAGAGATCGGGCTGGATTATTTCCATGAGGATGTGCCAAAAGAGGTGCAGATCCACTGGTTTCGAAAGCAGTTGGAGCTGGCAGAAGAACTGAAGCTTCCGGTTGTGATCCACAGCAGGGATGCGGCAAAGGATACCATGGATATCATGAAAGAGATGCAGGGAAGACTTTGCGGTGGCGTCATTCACTGTTTTTCATACAGTACAGAGATTGCAAGAGAATATATTAAGATGGGATATTATATCGGCGTTGGCGGTGTAGTGACATTTAACAATGGACGTAAGCTGAAAGAGGTGGTGGAAGCCATTCCGCTTACCAGCATCGTATTAGAAACGGATTCGCCGTATCTGTCACCCGTACCATTCCGTGGAAAACGGAACTCTGCCCTTAATATTCCTTATGTGGCAAAAGAGATCGCAGCATTAAAGGGAGTTACGGAAGAAGAAGTGTATGACGTGACATTCAGAAACAGTCTGAAGCTGTACAGAATGGAAGAAAATATGCAGGCAGAGGCGTAGGAAGAATGATTGCGTGATAAGATGAAAGCGTAAGAATGCATAGATGGAGGACAGAGCATGGAGAAATTAAGTAACCCGCAGGTTACGATACAGACAATAAAGAAATATGAGTTTGCATTTCAGAAGAAGTTCGGTCAGAATTTTCTGATCGATGACCATGTGATCACAAAGATCATAAATGCAGCGGAGATCACGAAGGATGATCTGGTACTGGAGATCGGACCGGGAATCGGAACGATGACACAGTATCTGGCAGAGTCGGCCGGAAAGGTGATCGCGGTTGAGATCGATAAAAATCTGATCCCGATCCTTGGGGAGACTTTGGCGGAATATGATAATGTAACGATTATTAATGAAGATATATTGAAGTTAGATATCAACCGACTGGTTGAGGAAGAAAACGATGGTAAACCGATCAAGGTCGTTGCCAATCTGCCGTATTATATTACAACTCCGATCATTATGGGCTTATTTGAAAGCCATGTACCATTACAGTCAATTACGGTCATGGTACAAAAGGAAGTAGCAGACCGGATGCAGGTAGGACCGGGATCGAAAGATTACGGTGCGTTGTCACTTGCGGTTCAGTATTATGCAAAACCATATATTGCAGCAAATGTACCGCCAAACTGCTTTATCCCGAGACCGGGTGTAGGATCTGCGGTGATCCGATTGACCAGATATGAGGAGCCGCCGGTGATGGTAAAGGATGAGAGCCTGATGTTCAAGCTGATCCGGGCATCCTTTAACCAGAGAAGAAAGACGTTACAGAACGGAATCGCAAACAGCCCCGAGCTTCCATATTCAAAAGCACAGGTGGAGAAAGCTCTGGAAAAAATGGGACTTGCCGCAAATGTTCGGGGAGAAAGTTTAACGCTGGCAGAATTTGCAAAGTTAAGTGATACTATTTCCGAAGAATAAAGGAATAAGTTACAGAAAAAATGCATAGATACAAGTAAGGCTTGTCTTTCAGGGATAATAGCGGAAGCAGACATGATTTCCTGTCAGATGAAAAATGTCAGATAGAAAAAAGAGGCGGAGGTATCTATGGTTTACTGGAACAGATTTATATCATATATTTTCAGATATCACAATTATGATAAATGTGAAAATGTTGGATTTGCAAAGGTGCAGAAGCAGAATGAGAAAGGTAAAATGCAGGTGAATCTTAAGGATCAGGTAAAGAAAGAGGGCTTATATTCGGTTTATCTGTATCGTGAGACGCTTGCGGACCCGGAGGAATATCCGGAGGCAGTGCCGGACGGTATGATTCCGGCTGTTCTGTATCTTGGGAAATTGAACATGAAATCCGGCAGGGGAGAAGGCTGCTTTACCTTTGACTGGAATAATGTCAATCAGACCGGACGGCCGATCACAGCGTGGAGCGGCATTATCATAAGGCGGATGGGCGAAGAAGAAAGTGATATTTTCTGTTCTTCATGGACAGATAATACTGTGGACTACAGTCAGGCATTTGCCAGACGGGAGGAAGAAGCTGCCCGCGGAATTGCAGTAACAGAGTATGATCGGAGAAGAATCGTGTCCGAGACGATGGCGGAATCAGAAAACATGGACAGCGAATCTGAGACGGAGACAATGGCTTCAGAGGTGAAAGAAACGGCACATACAGATACAGACAACTCGGAAACCGTTTTGCCGGAATCGGAGGAGTCTCCGGATGAAAAGATATTTTCCCGGGCCGATGAAGAAACGGAGAAACGGGTAACGGCAGCCGAGGTTTTAGAAACAATGAAAGAAGACGGAAGAGCGGCAGAACTGATGGCGAACCGGGAAAAGCTTCCGCTCCTGCCGAATTGTCCGGATGGAGAAAACGGAGTGATCGAGTGTGTAAAGATCAATCCGAACGATATCGGACTGCTGAACATGGATAACTGGCGGTTGGGGGTGAATAGCTTCCTGACACATGGATTTTACAGTTATAAATATCTGATGCTCGGCAGGGTGCTGTTTGATGAAGAAGATACGAACGGATACATATTGGGAGTGCCGGGAGAGTATTCATCCAAAGAGAAGTATCTCGCAGGAATCTTTGGATTTGATCGTTTTATTCCGGTGAAGGAGACAAGGATCAAGACAGGAAGCTTTGGCTACTGGGTGGTGGATCTGAAATAAAAAAAGAGCTGTGGCATAAAATAATGTTTATTGAATGATAGAAAAAGCCGGCATGGTGAAGAGCGCAGGTTGAATGACGGAGGATGCCGGCATGGAGAAGAAAATGGAACAGAATACAGAAGAAAATGTAATAGGACAGGGGATAGAAGATGATCAGAATATACGGAACAGGGAAGATGAAGTAAAAGATACATACGTAGATCGGCAAGGGACAGAACCTGAGATGTCGGGTGAAGACAGGAAGATGTATGAGATTTATATGAAAAAGGCAATTAAGCTGGCGCAGAAAGCTTATGTTCAGGGAGATGTTCCGATCGGTTGTGTGATCGTAAAGGATAATAAGGTGATCGCACGGGGGTATAACAAGAGAAATCTGAAGAAGACAACACTGGCGCATGCAGAACTGCTGGCGATCGAGCAGGCATCAAAGAAACTCGGTGACTGGCGGTTGGAGGATTGTACGATGTATGTGACATTAGAACCGTGTCAGATGTGTGCCGGAGCCATCGTACAGGCAAGGATCCCGAAGGTTGTGATCGGGTGTATGAATAAGAAAGCCGGATGCGCCGGTTCGATCCTTAATATGTTCGATATGTCGGCATTTAATCATCAGGTAGAAACAGTATATGGTATCTGTCAGGAGGAGTGCAGCAGCCTGATGAAGGACTTTTTTGCAGACCTCCGCAAAGGCGTGGTCGTAGGAAGCCGTCAGCGGTAGAATTTTTGAAGATTGCATGTTCAACATAGACGGATTTCATGACCTGCCAATTTATATATGTTGTCCAGCAATGTTTCTACTCATCACACACGCCTGATCCGCTCATGCTCCAGTGCTAACTCGCCCTTCGGGCTCAGACAAGCACCCGCATTCGCTGGCAGTGTGTTCTTCGTAACGAAACATATGCAAATGACACCATATACCAATCAGCAGGTCACAGAATCCGGCTGTTAAACATGCATCTTGCTTTATCGATAGCCGGATTTCATGACTTGCCAATTTATATATGTTGTCCAGCAATGTTTCTGTTCATCATACCTGCCTGATCTGTTTTTTTCAGTGTTGTTAGGGCGGTATTTGGGCTGCAGGCTGTGGCAGAGGCTGTTTGGACATTCGCAAAAGGACCGACGTGAAGAACGCGCTGCCAGCTCATGCGGGTGCTTGTCTGAGCCCGAAGGGCGAGTTAGCACAGGAGCATGAGCGGATCAGGCGTGTGTGATGAACAGGGACGTTGCGAGGATCAACAGCCTCTGCCACAGCCTGCAGCCCAAATACCGAATCCACCAAAAACGCTGCCAAAGAAACAGGTTGACGTATGTGCGATCGTCATTTATAATCAAATATGCGCCAAAAATGTGGCGTGCAATTGAATATGTTATAAAGTTTCCATGCAACCGGGGAAGTAGCGGTGCCCTGAACCTGCAATCCGCTATAGCAGGGGTGATAGTTTTCTTGAGGGATGTCCACTGTAGGGCTGCCCTTAGTAAGTGGCGTTGATGTCTGGGTCTTGCGCAACAGGACTCTTCGAACCGTGTCAGGTCGGAGACGAAGCAGCACTAAGGAGAATCTCCTGTGTGCCGCGAGGGTGCCTGGGCTGAGTTAACTGCTAAGGTAACGCTTATGGCGGCGTTTCGAGAGAAAACTGCATGGATTTTTTTGATAAAAATATTTATAAAATTTTCAAAAAAACATAGCAAATCTATACAAAAGATGCTATCATAGATAATGATACTTTCTTTTTTTATTGAGAAAGTTTTGGAGAAAGTCTGTTTGGCAGGATTTTAAATCGTCAAATAGAGCGTAAGTTACAAAAAAAGGTATAAATCAAGGGGCGAACAGAGATGAATTACGCTGATGTAATTGAGTTTGTCAAAACGCAGACTGCGAAGAATGGCAGACCGCCAAATTATGAGTTTAGAAGTAGATATGAACACACGATGCGTGTATACAGATGGGCAATTAAGTTACAGTCCAAGTTAGGGGGCGATCTTGATATTATCGTACTTGCAGCACTTTTACATGACATTGGCTGGGATGAGAACAGACCACATGGAGAAGTTGGTGCAGAGATAGCTGTTGAATATCTGGACAGCATAGGAGTAGATCCTGAAAAGATCGCAAAGATCGGGGAGATTATAATGATTCACGAGGAGAAGGATACAGATGCAGATCTTTCTTTGGAATGTAGGATCGTTATGGATGCAGATCTGTTAGATGAAGTGGGAGCAGTCAGTGTACTATGGGATTCCATGGCAACTGCGCTGGAGGACGATGCAAGCTATAAGCGCGCATATTACAGAATAAAGAACTTTTACAGAATTAATAAACCAAAGATCAGAAGATGCAAGACAGATGCCGGCAGAGTGGAATATAATAAGCGTATGCAGCTCTTGGAAGAATTTATATTTCAGTTGGAAAAAGAACTGTTCTAAGTATTTAATAATAAAGGAAATGGGAGTGTTGATATGAAGACTTTTGTAAAAGTGTTAGTTGCTATTCTTATAGTAATCGGATTGTGCTTTGGAGTTTATGCTGTTCTGCCGCAGACATCAAAGATGTTTGTAAAGGGAAATATTCAGTATCGTACAGATGATACGGCGAAAGCTCAGGTAGATAAGATCAAGAAGACAAAGATTCCGGGATTTGATAAGACTTTTGGTGATGGTCTTGAAAATCTGTGTAAGAGCAGTGCTTGGTATTATGAAGAAGAAGCAAGCGGTGACTGGAAAGTTACATACTACGGATCTAAGGCTACAATGGATCTTACTACAGCAGGCATGGATCAGATGTATACAGATCAGCCTATGAAGGTTGAATTTACAGTAAGAAATAATTCTCAGGTTGATATCGTGATAACGATCAAGGATGATATTCTTTCGACCGATCAGGCAAAAGAAGCTGCCTATGAGAAGATCGCAAATGCAGCGAAGTAATTATAATATATACCATATAAAAGAAACAGGCATATATCGAAATGATATGTGCCTGTTTCTTTTATGCGCGTTATACCTGTTGCTGTATTTATTTGTTATTCACCAGTTCCTCGATCATGCCGATTATAATAGACGTGGAATCTGTAAGATTGCTCTTTTCCATTGTCTCGATGTAAGTCTGTTTATTATTATAGACATCATCGATCGCAGCAAATAATGTCTCGGAGGATAATTCCTCTTCTTTGATCACATAACTGTAACCGCTCTTTTTGAAGGATTCTGCATTTAAGATCTGGTCGCCGCGGCTGGCAGCAGCAGATAACGGGATCAGGATATTCGGTTTGCGAAGAGCAAGCAATTCACAGATCGCATTTGCACCGGCACGGGAGATCACAAGATCAGCAAGAGCAAGCATACTGCTTAGTTCTTTCTTTATATATTCATACTGAACATAACCGGACTTGTTATCAAGTGAATGATCCAGATTGCCCTTACCGCAGAGATGGATCACGTTAAAACGCTCCAGCAGTTTATCGATATTTTCACGGATCGCTTTATTTATCACGGCACTTCCCGAACTGCCGCCGACGATCAGGATCACAGGCTTGTTGTCTGTAAAACCGCAGAAGTTGATCGCATCAACTGCATTTCCATTGAAAAGCTCTTTACGGATCGGGGTTCCGGTCACGACTGCTTTACCTTCCGGGAACATATCCTTTGTCTCCGGGAAGTTGCAACACACACGGGAGGCCTTTGGAAGCTCCAGCTTATTTGCAAGACCCGGTGTCATATCAGATTCGTGGATGATGACAGGGATGTTGCAGGATTTGGCTGCGAATACGACAGGAACGGTTACAAAGCCGCCCTTTGAGAATACGACATCCGGCTTCAGTTCCTTCATTAACTTCTTGGCTTCACCCATACCTTTTATAACCCGGAACGGATCTGTAAAGTTCTTAAGGTCAAAATAACGTCTGAGCTTGCCGGAGGAGATCCCATGATAAGGAATGTTCAGATCCTCGATCAGCTTGCGTTCCATTCCGTTATAAGAACCGATATAATGGATATCATATCCAAGCTTCCGTAATTCCGGTATCAATGCTATATTTGGTGTAACATGACCGGCAGTTCCACCGCCGGTAAGGATGATTCGTTTCATATATTATGCCCCCTGAAGATAATTCTTAAGCGCCTTTGCCAATTGATCCGGACAGGATGTTGGCTTGAAGCTGCATGTTGTTCCTTCCAGTTTATCAATGACATCTTCCACCTTCATTCCCTCAACTAGGGCGCTGATACCCTTCAGGTTACCATTGCAGCCGCCTGTGAAAGAAACATTTTTAACTTTACCATCTTCCACTTCAAAATGAATGTTAGTGGAACAGGTTCCTTTTGTTTTATAATCCATTTTAATCTACCTCTTTTCTATTATAGTCCAAAATAACCATACACATTCTTAAATGAGTTCAAATCTAAATCAGTATACCAAAAATGAAAATAAAGGTAAACATTTGTCGTGTGATTTCACTTGAAAAATCAAAAATACCGAAACTATAATGAAACCACCCTGAATCCGGAGCGGGGTATCGGAACTGAAAACATGAAAAATTATTTGAAAAGGGGAAATGGTTATGTTTGGAACTATTTTGGAACAGAGTATTTTTTTGTATGTGATCGCAGCGACGGGAATATGTGGAATTGTAGCAAAGCTGATAATGGATGGATTTTTGAAAGGGCTGGTCAGAGGAGCAGGAAGTATGAAAAGTACAAAAAAGAAAGCACTGGTGGAGATACGAAAAAGGTACGAGGAATTATCGTATCTTGATGTGGGTATCCGGGATACGAGATCGTTTGTCGAGAAATACATATATAAACTGAAGCTGGGCAAGAGCTATGTCAGCTCCTGGAACAGCTTCTGCAGTAACATGATGATCCTTGCTGCCGGAACAGGTCTGATCGGAACCTGGTGGGAATATCGGACAGGCAGTTCTGTATTTGCAAGTGTGCAGATCGGTATGTGGGGTATTGTTGCCTGTGGAGTTATGCAGATGGTCTACAACATATTCAATACCCGGCGGAAATGTGAGATGTTATCGGCGGAACTCGTCAGCTATATGAACAACAGTTTGGCAAATCGTCTGAAACGGGAGCAGGAAAAACAGATGGAGAGCAGTAAACAGAAAGCAGATGACAGAAGCCGGAGTGGTCTGAAACAGACGGCAGCGGCTATTATAGAGCCAAATGTGATCGATATTGATGCGGCACTGGCACAGATGGGAGAACAGAAGGACAGACGGAACGAGAAAAAGGCTGAGGCAGAACGTAGAAAGAGTCGGGAGACTGATATTAAAAAGAAGGACCTGCAGGCAGTTGCAGAGACAGAGCCGGAAAATAAAGATGGACGGTTGGCCGGCGACGGACAGAAGGATGCACCGGAAAAGAAGCTTGGTACATCCGGAATGAAAATGCAGGAAATGGATTCGACACGGGAAAGAATCACGGCAAAATCGAAAAAAGCGATGCGGGCAGAACACCGCAGATCAGAGAAAAGCCGGCGGCAGCCGGCAGCCGAAGGGCAGCAGCCTCTGAAACAGACCGCAAAGGAAGATGACCGGGAGATAACGGAGGAACAGATCGCGGCGTGTGATGCATTATTTGACAAGCTGCTGCAGGGAATCAGTACAACCTGACAGGTATAGGTATAAACAGCGGAAGAAACAGCATATATTATATCCAAAATAACAATTGGAAGTGGTTACAGTCAAAAAACTGTATGTAGTTTCGGGAATTATGATGTGTCTGTTTCTGACAGGCTGTGCCGGAATGGCGAAGAGCAAAACGAGGAAAAACGGAAATGTGGCAACACCGGGAGACTGTCAGATGCAGAATGAGGGAAATCGGACGGCTGATGGTTCCGGTGGACAAAATGGCAGTCCGGACGGACGAAAAGGGGGAAATGATAATGGAAGTGTAGAAGACCGGACAGAAGCGGCGACGGAGGATATGACGCTGCTTCGTGATTATGATGCAGTCAGTAATAAGAAGTTTTCATGGTACATTGTACGGGATAAAAATCATGGGATCAGTGACTGCGATCACAGTTTTTCGATCGAACAGTATGATGCATATTATGTGGATCAGGATGCCGGAGATGACAAGGTTATATATCTGACCTTTGACTGCGGTTATGAGAACGGATATACAGAACAGATGCTGGACACGTTAAAGAAGCATAATGCAAAAGCTTGTTTTTTCGTCACACAGACGTATATCAGGGATAATGTGGAGCTGGTAAAAAGAATGAAAGAGGAGGGCCACCAGGTTGGCAACCATACAGTTACCCATCCTTCCATGCCCGGTATCAGTGTGGAAAAACAGAAGGAAGAATTGCAGACCTGTGCTGATTATATGAAAGAGGCCACGGGTTACCGGATGGATCCATATTTCAGACCGCCGAGCGGTGAGTACAGTGAAAGGGTGCTCCAACTGGCAAAGGATATGGGGTATAAGACCATTTTCTGGAGCATGGCATATTTGGATTATGATGTAAATAATCAGCCGGGGAAAGATTATGTGATCGAGCATTTTGATAAATATTATCATAATGGCGCAATTCCGCTCATGCATAATGTGTCGGAGTCAAATGCGCAGGCGTTAGATACGGTGTTGTCAAATTTAACAGAACTTGGTTACAGATTTGTATCACTTGATGAAATGTTCGAAAAATAGTTGATTATGGGGTTTCCTTTTGCTACAATTATCCATAGCTTTGAAAAATCATATAAGCAAGGAGAGATAATAAAATGGCAAAGACAGTAAGTTTCGATTTTAAGAATGTTGCTGGTATGGCTTCCGCTGAGGATATCGCAGCTATTAAGGAAGAAGTTGTTGCAGCAAAATCAACACTTGTAAACAAGACCGGTGAAGGAAATGATTTCCTTGGATGGATCGATCTTCCGGTTGATTATGATAAGGAAGAGTTCGCAAGAATCAAGAAAGCGGCTGCTAAGATCCAGTCAGATTCAGATGTTCTGGTAGTTATCGGTATCGGCGGTTCTTACCTTGGCGCAAGAGCAGCGATCGAAGCTTTAAGACACAGCTTTTATAATTCAGTAGATAAAGAGATTCGTAAAACCCCTGAGATCTATTATGCAGGAAGTAATATCAGCAGTACCTATATGGCACACCTGTTACAGGTGATTGGAGACAGAGATTTCTCTATCAACATCATTTCCAAGTCAGGTACAACTACAGAGCCTGGTATTGCATCCAGAATTTTCAAGAAGAAATTAATTGAGAAATATGGTAAAGAAGAAGCAGCTAAGAGAATCTATGCTACAACAGATAAGGCAAAGGGAGCATTGAAGACACTTGCTACAGAAGAAGGATATGAGACATTCGTGGTACCTGATGATGTAGGTGGACGTTTCTCAGTTCTGACAGCAGTAGGTCTTCTTCCGATCGCAGTAAGCGGTGCAGATATTGATAAGCTCATGGAAGGTGCTGCATCAGCAAGAAAAGACTGCCTTGCAGAGAACTTTGACGATAGCGATGCTATGAAGTATGCAGCAGTTCGTAATATCCTGTACAGAAAGGGCAAGTCCATCGAGATCCTTGCCAACTTTGAGCCGGCATTACATTTCGTAGCAGAATGGTGGAAGCAGTTATACGGCGAGAGCGAAGGAAAAGACGGTAAGGGATTATTCCCGACAGCAACTGACTTTACAACAGACCTTCATTCATTAGGACAGTTTATCCAGCAGGGTTCACAGAACCATTTCGAGACAGTAATCAATGTGTTACATCCAACATGTGAGATCGTAATGGAAGAAGAGGATTGTGATCTTGATGGTCTGAACTACCTTGCAGGCAAGACAGTAGATTTTGCAAATAAGAGTGCTATGAACGGAACAATTCTTGCACATGTTGATGGCGGAATTCCAATCATCCAGATCAATATTGACAAGATCGATGAGTTCACATTAGGTGAGCTGTTCTACACATTTGAGTTTGCATGTGGTATCAGCGGATACACTCTTGGAGTAAATCCATTTAACCAGCCAGGTGTAGAAAGCTATAAGAAGAACATGTTCGCATTACTTGGTAAGCCTGGTAATGAGGAACTTGGTAAGGAGCTTCTTTCCAGAATTAATGGTTAATAATTTAGATAGAAAATGATGATAAGCCGGCGGCATACGCATGAAAACGCGGATGCCGCCGGTTTTCGATAATGTTCGAAAGGTTTATTTGTAATTATATGAAGATGGTATTTTATATAAAACAGGTATTGAAAATGGCGATGCAGCAGATTTATCTGCCGCTGCTCTATAAACGGTATGCCGGAAAGCCGGTTGAAAAGGGGCTGGTGATCTTCGCCGATGCACATCATGAGGAACTGCCTTTTTCTATGAAAAAAATGTATGAAACACTGCAATGGGATCCGGAGTATAAGAACGAAACTTGGGTCACCGATTTTGGAAAGATGGGATATGGCAGTCTGTTAAAGTGGCTGAGGCAGTTTATGAAGCGGTATGCTGTCACAGAATATGTATTTATCTGTGATAATTTTCTTCCTGTATCGGCCTGTGAGAAACGGCCGGAGACAAAGGTGGTACAGCTCTGGCATTCCGGCGGGCTGCTTAAGAAAAGCGGATATGACACGACGGAAGATATTCCGAAGATGTATAAAGGCGATTCGGTTTACAAAAACTATGATCTGCTGACAGTCAGCGCACCGTGTTGTGTACCGGTGTTTACAAAGACAATGCGGCTTGCTTCGGGAGTTGTACAGGCGACCGGGATCAGTCGGTCGGACTATTATTATGATGATGCATGGAATCAGGCAAACCATGAGGAATTTTATCGGAAATATCCGGAAGCAAAAGGGAAAAAAGTAATTCTCTGGGCTCCTACATTTCGGGGAAATGCGGCTATGCCGACACTCTGTGGAATGGAAGAGATACAGAGAGTTATGAAAGAAACAGAAGATCGTTATTACTGGGTGATCAAGTTGCATCCACATCTGGAAGAAAAGGGAATGAAGTCGAATTGCGATCTGCCGTCCGAGAAAATATTTGCGGTTGCAGATCTGCTCATCACAGATTATTCTTCGATATTATTTGACTATATGGCATATAAGAAGCCGTTTTTATTTTTTGCACCGGACTTTGATTCGTTTGACCATGCCAGAGGCTTCTATGTTCCATATGATTCCTTCCCGTGTAAGGTGGTTACGGATGGAGCGGGGCTTCCTGCGGCAATCGAGTATGAACTGTCCGAGCGGGATCCTGCAGAGATCGAAAAGTGCTTTGCTTATCATATGTCGATGTGTGATGGTAAGGCAACGGAGAGAATATTGAAAACGATAAAACAAATAACACACAATGCATCAAGTCAAATATAAGTTGAATTTTTCTTGATTTCGTTATAAAATTAATATATCTATGCAGAATGGGGAAAGTCTATATAGCATTCTGTATCGCACAATTGCGGCAAAGAAGTGAAAAATTTAAAATAAACAGAAAAAAGGAGAAACAGTAGATGAATATAGCAATTATTTTTGCAGGCGGCAGTGGAGTAAGAATGGGAGCGGGAATTCCAAAGCAGTTCCTTGAGATCAACGGAAAACCGATCCTGGTTCATACATTACAGTTATTCCAGTATCATGATCAGATCGATGCGATCTACATCTCGGTTCTCGAGGATTATATTCCTTATGTAGAAGATCTGGCAGAAGAGTATCATCTGACGAAGGTAAAACATGTACTGGCCGGTGGAGCAACTTCTCAGGATTCTATTTACAATGCACTTAAAATGGCAGAGTCTGAATGCCCGGAGGATTCTATTGTTCTGATCCATGATGGTGTTCGCCCATATGTTTCATATGATGTTATTTCCAACAATATAGAGAGTGTTAAAAAGTACGGTAATGCGATCACATCGACTGCCTGCTATGAGACGATCATGATCAGTGAGAATGGTGTCGAGATCGATTCGGTACCACCTAGAAAAGACACATATTCAGCACAGGCACCGCAGTCCTTCTACCTGAAGGATATCATTGCCGCTCATGATGTTGTCCGTGCAACTCCAACCGGATATGAAGGAATGGTTGATGCATGTACCATTATCAGAAGTCAGAATATTGTGGCACATATTGTTGAAGGCAACAGAGGAAATATCAAGGTTACGACACCGGAAGATGTATATATGTTCCGTGCGTTGTTACAGTATAAAGAAAATGAACAGGCTTTCGGACTTGGCATCACGAATAAGATTGATACAAGAATGAGCCAGTATAAGAAGAAAAGCGAGAAATAGAAATGAATAAAAAATACAATGGAGCCCTCGACTTCTGGAAATTTGTGTTTTGCCTGGTGATACTTGTATTCCATGTAGGTGAGGTATATGGCGGCAAGCATGGATATCTGTTGGAATGGGGACGATATGCGGTTGAGATGTTCTTTATCGTATCCGGATATTTCATGTGTGTGTCAGCTGCAAAAGCAGAAGAACGGCATACAGGTATTTCTCTCGGAAAAGAGACATTCGGCTTTGCCCTTCATAAGATCCGACGGATCTTACCGGCATATTTGTATTGCTATGCACTGGGGCTTTGTGTATGGTTTGTGGAAGTTGGTCGATATGTATATCTAAAGGAAGGAATTATCGGATTATTTATTGCGATTGTGAAGATGATTCCGAACTTTTTACTGCTGTCCATGTCAGGCGTGCAGGGAACTCAGGTTGTGATGATCACTTGGTATATTTCGGCTATGCTTATCGCCATGCTGGTGATCTATCCATTATTACGAAAGTATAAGGACACTTATACACTGATCATTGCTCCTGTTACCGCGCTTTTGATATCAGGATATTTTTATAATACTGTCGGATATAATGGCTTTACGAAGTTTGAAGGTGTTATCACGCATGGCATCTTGCGTGCCTTTGTAGGCTTGAATATAGGATGTCTGGTATATATGTTTGCAGAATATCTGAAGAAGAAAGAATTTCGTCCGTCAGTAAAACGGCTTCTCGGAATCGCAGAGCTTCTGCTGTATCTGCTTGCGATCTTTATGATGCATGAAGGTGGAAAGACCTGTGTATTTTATAATAACATTTTGCTGTTGTTTGCGATATCGATCACTGCCAGTAAGCAGTCGGCAATATCAGGTGTTTTTGATAATAAAGTAAGTAAATTCCTGGGAGAGATGAGCTTGTTTATCTATCTTTGCCAGAGCCCGGCGCGGGCAACTGTCCGTTATATCTTCCCGGATGTATCGTATTGGACAGGATTTGCATACATTGTAGGTCTGACATTTGTTTCTGTGGCATTCGGTATGATCCTGCTCCATTGGATCGCACGGATGAACAGACAGAAAACACAACTAAAATAAACAGGATACAGATTATCCGGAAAGGACAGATTCGTCATGAACGAAAATAAACATACAAATAAAAGACATGATTTTTATACACAGATGCCGCTCTATATGATTGCATTGTTTGTGGTGTTTGATATCTGGATGTTTACGATCAGTGTGGCAGCAGGTGTGGTAGGTATCATTATTACTGCTGTTTATGCGGCTATGACTATCGTCCTTTATATATCTTCACGTGTATCAAGTGACGCATTATTTGCAAATCAGGCGATGGAAAATGGTAGAGTTCAGAAGGATCTGATCCGGGAATTCCCTATACCATACGCTATCTTAGACAAGACGGGAAGACTTGCATGGGTAAATGATGAATTTGCACATATCACGAATACAAGTAAGCGTAAGCTGATGCGGCTTACAGCTATGCAGGTGTTTGAGGGCTTAACACATGAGATGATACCGGCTGAGGGTGAAGATACGGTTCATGCAGATATCGAATATAATGAAAGAGAATATAAAGTAGAGATCAAGCGTGTCAGGGTAAATCCGAATGGCCCGGTAGATGCGGTTGCTGAACCGGAAGCACCGGAAAGTGCAGAAGCACCGGAGATCGTACTACAGGATACAGGTTTACAGGAGGAGAATAAAAAGACACGTACCTCGAAGAGAAAGAAACATACAGACGGTGTTACCACATTTATTGCCATGTATCTGTTTGATATGACGGAGCAGAACAAACTGGCGAAGGAGAATGAGGAGCAGAAGCTGGTTACTGGTCTGATATATATCGATAATTATGATGAGATATTCGATGATCTGGAGGAAGTCCGTCATTCACTGTTAGTTGCACTTGTAGATCGAAAGATCAATAAATATATGGCAAATGTAGATGCGATTGTACGTTCCTTTGAAAAGGATAAGTATATGTTCGTTATGCCGAAGAAATATCTTCCACAGCTTCAGGAGAATAAATTTGCATTGCTGGATGAGGTAAAAGCAATCAATATCGGAAATGATCTGCCACTTACGTTATCTATAAGTCTTGGAACGGAATATTCCAGCTTTCTGGCTGATTTTGAAGCGGCTCGTTCCGCAATGGAACTTGCACTCGGACGTGGTGGGGATCAGGTTGTCCTGAAATCCAATGATAAGATTACTTATTATGGTGGAAGAAGTCAGGGTACAGAGAAATCTACCCGTGTAAAAGCTCGTGTTAAGACACTGGCATTTAAGGAGCTGTTAGAGACAAAAGAAAAGGTGATCATCATGGCACACAAGGATCCGGATATGGATGCATTCGGATCTGCGATCGGTGTGTATCGTATGGTGAATTCTATGAATAAAGAGGCACATATCGTTATCAATGAAGTGTCATCGGCGATCAGTCCGATCTATGGTAATTTTACAGCAAACAGTATGTATGGTGATGACATGATCATCAACAATGAACAGGCGATTGAGATGATAAATGCGGATACGATGCTGGTAGTCGTAGATGTGAATAATCCGAGTCTGACTGAGTGTGAGGAGCTTATTTCCTATGCAAAGACGGTGGTTGTGTTCGATCATCACAGACAGACAAAGGATGTGATCGCGAATGCGACCCTTTCCTATGTAGAACCATTTGCTTCGTCAGCGTGCGAAATGATCGCGGAGATGTTACAGTACATGGATGAGAAAATCAAGCTTCGCCCGTCTGAGGCAGATGCGATGTATGCAGGTATTCTGATCGATACAGATAACTTCCTGACAAAGACAGGTGTTCGTACATTTGAGGCTGCTGCTTATTTGAGAAGAAGCGGCGCGGACGTTATGCGTGTCAGAAAGATGTTCAGAAGCGATATTGACACATACAGACAAAAAGCAGATGGCGTTAGAAACGCAGAGATGGTTCTTGGGATGTTTGCAGTATCGGTATTTGAGCCGAAAGAAGGACCTGAATCACCGACTGTACTGACAGCCAAGGTGGCAAATGAGATGTTGAATATTGCAGGTGTACGTGCTTCCTTTGTAATCGCACAGTTGGGAGAAAATGTAAAGATATCTGCCCGCTCTATCGATGATGTGAATGTCCAGATCATTATGGAGCGTATGGGTGGAGGCGGACATGCGAATATCGCGGCCGCGCAGTTTAAGAATACGACAAAGGAAAAAGTAAAGAAACAGCTTGTCAACCTGCTTGAGGAGATGTACAAGGAAGGAGATATTTGATATGAAGGTTATATTACTGGAGGATGTAAAGAGTCTTGGGAAAAAAGGTGAACTGGTAAATGTCAGTGACGGACATGCCAGAAATTATATTATACCGAGAAAACTTGGGCTTGAGGCAACACCAAAGAATCTGAATGATTATAAATTAAAGAAGGCACATGAAGAAAAAGTTGCGGCAGAGAATCTTGCAGCAGCCAAGGCTCTCGCAGCAGAGCTTGAAAAGGCATCTGTAACAGTCGGCATAAAGGTCGGCGAAGGCGGTAGGGCATTCGGCTCTGTATCGTCAAAGGAGATCTCGGATGCGATCAAGAGCCAGTTACATTATGATATTGATAAGAAGAAAATCGTGCTGAAGGATGCGATCAAAGCAATGGGATCATTTACTGTAAAGATCAAGCTGCATCCACAGGTACAGGCAGAGCTTACAGTAAAGGTAGAAGAGGCTGACTAATGGAAGATGCATTTATCAGGAAAAAACAACCATATAACCTGGATGCAGAACAGTCGGTTATCGGCTCTATGATCATGGATCGTGATGCCATAGTAGATGTGTCGGATATACTGACAAAGGATGACTTTTACAGTGCGCAGAATGCGATCCTGTATGAGAATATGATCGAGCTGTTTAAGGAAGGAATGGCAGTCGATCTGATCACGCTGAACAACAGGCTTCGGGAGAAGAATGTTCCGGAGGATGTTGCCGGTATGAGCTACATAGCTGATATCATAGCCGCAGTTCCGACATCGGCAAATGCGAAGTATTATGCGAAGATTGTAGCGGATAAGGCAGTGCTTCGCCGTATGATCAAGATGTGTGAGGATGTCGAAAAGGACTGTTATCTTGACACGGACGATGTAGACGGATTACTTGAAACGGCAGAGAGCGGGATTTACAAGATCGTTCAGCAGAGAAACGGCGCAAATGATTTTGCACCGATCGATTCGATCGTACTTGATGTAATCGATCAGATCGAGGCGGCATCCAGACAGAATACACGAGTTACCGGTGTGCCGACCGGATTCATCGATCTGGATAATATGCTAACGGGTCTGCATGGATCGGAATTGATTCTGGTAGCAGCACGTCCTGCTATGGGTAAGACAGCATTTGTACTTAATATTGCACACCATGTAGCTGTAAAAAAGAGGATCCCTGTTGCTATTTTCAGTCTGGAAATGTCAAAGGAGCAGCTGGTAACACGTATGATCGCCCTTGATTCTCTGGTAAATTCCCAGAAGATCCAGACCGGACAGCTGGTGGACGATGAATGGGATAAGATCATGGAGAGTACGGAGGTAATCGCGGATGCGCCGATCTTCGTAGATGATAATTCGGCGATCACTGTAGCCGATCTTCGTTCGAAGTGTAGAAAATTAAAACAGAACAATGATCTGGGACTTATCATCATCGACTACTTACAGCTGATGAGTACGAATAAGCATGTAGAATCCAGACAGCAGTTCATTTCAGATACATCGCGAGCGTTAAAGGTGCTTGCAAGAGAGCTTAATGTTCCTGTTATTGCGTTGTCGCAGTTGAACCGTGCGGTTGACTCCAGACCGGATCACAAGCCGGTACTTGCCGATCTGCGAGAGTCCGGTGCGATCGAGCAGGATTCGGACGTTGTAATGTTCATTTACCGTGATGATTATTACAATCCGGATACCGAGAAGAAGGGTATTGCAGAGATTATTATAGCAAAACAGAGAAAGGGCGCGACCGGATCGGTTGATCTTGTATGGATGCAGGATTACACGAAGTTTGCAAACAAAGAGCGCCCGCAGATGTAAGCCG
This sequence comes from Clostridium sp. L2-50, assembly GCF_000154245.1. Lineage (NCBI taxonomy): Bacteria > Bacillati > Bacillota > Clostridia > Eubacteriales > Clostridiaceae > Clostridium > Clostridium sp. L2-50. The sequence continues at coordinate 63,001 of NZ_DS480325.1, forward strand.
CATATGACCAGATATTGATACAAAATGTATAAATATAAATTGAGAAAGAAAGTCCGGACAGATCGGATGATTAGAGGAGAAAATTAAAATGGTAGTAGAACCAAGAGTAAAAGATTATATCTGTACCACCGCTCACCCGGTTGGATGCGCAGAGAATATTAAGAATCAGATCAAATATGTAAAGGCACAGCCAAAGGTTGACGGACCGAAGAAGGTACTGGTGATCGGAGCATCTACCGGATATGGACTTGCTTCCAGGATCGCGGTTGCATTTGGCTATGGAGCAGATACACTTGGTGTAATGTTCGAGAAAGAGTCAAACGGAAGAAGAACCGCAACCGCAGGCTTCTATAACACAAGAGCATTTGAAGAAGAAGCAAAGAAAGATGGCTTATATGCAAAATCCATCAACGGAGATGCATTCTCATTGGAGATCAAACAGCAGGTGATCGACACGATCAAAGCGGATATGGGAAAGGTTGATATGGTTATTTACAGCCTTGCAGCACCGAGACGTGTAACACCGGATGGACATAAGTATACTTCTGTTCTTAAGACAGTCGGTGAAGAATATACAAATAAGACTCTGGTTCTAAAAGACAATACAGTTACAATGGCACATATTCCTGCTGCAACAGAGGAAGAGATCGAGAACACTATCAAAGTTATGGGCGGCGAGGACTGGATCGACTGGATGCAGGCATTATCAGATGCAGGCGTTCTGGCAGATCATGTAACAACAGTTGCATATTCATATATAGGACCAAAGATCACATTCCCGATCTATGCCGAGGGTTCGATCGGTATGGCAAAGAAGGATCTGTATAAGTCGAGCGACATTATTAATGAGAAGTTCGCAAATGTATCATCATATATAGCAATCAACAAGGCACTTGTTACACAGTCCAGTGCAGCAATTCCTGTTGTTCCGCTTTACATTACTCTGCTCTATAAGCAGATGAAAGCAAAGGGTGTTCATGAGGGCTGTATCGAGCAGATGGCAAGACTTTTCCTTGATAAGATGGCCGGTGAAGTTGAGACAGACGAAAACGGATTTGTCCGTATGGACGACTGGGAAATGGCAGATGATATTCAGGAAGCAGTTGCTAAGAACTGGGATGCCGTAACCAGCGAGAACGTTAAGGAACTTGCCGATATCGATGGATATTGGGATGAATTCTATAAGATGTTCGGATTTAAGATCGATGGCGTTGATTACAGCGCAGATGTAGATATTATGTAATAAATAATATGAGGTTGTTATGAAGCAGACAGGGCAGACATGGAATAAAAAACAGATATTATGGGCAGTTATTTTGGGACTGGCTCTATGCTTTGTTTTTGCATTGGTGTATAAAGCACAGCTTGCAGATAAATTTACAAAGCCGGTATTTGCTACACTTAAGATAGAACATAAGGATAACGGACAGGTAGAAATGTCCGCAAATAATCCTGTTATTGTAGAAGCCTTTGAATGTACAGTGCCTGGTCTTCAGGTATTATATGTTGAAACGGTTGGTGTGATATCAAATCCGGATGCAATGCTTCATATCACAGTCTCTGATGCAGATACGGGAAAGATTTATTATGAGAAAGACCGGCCGGCAAAAGGGGCTGCAAAGAAAAATAAGAAAAAAAGGATCCGCGTAGGAATATGGGATGATCCGGTATTTAAAGAGTCTGAGGGAAAACGGCTTGTGCTTACGATGGAGCTTCAGAATCCGGGTGATACTGTATTCTATGTGAATGCAGATCAAAAGCCGGGACTTGTTGCTATGTTTGGAGGAGATCCGGCAAATAAGACGAATGTCATATCGGGAATGAAATATGCAAGCTGCTGGAAGCTTCGCAGTATGTATGCAGTATTGTGCCTTGCACTTTTGATATTTTTTGAACTCATGTATATGCTTATCGTTGTTAAGAAGCTTCCGGTATCGAAGTTCTATATTCCGATGGCGCTGCTACTTGGAATGATCATGAATGTGGTGATCGCGCCGCATGGTGTACCGGATGAACCATGGCATATAGATACGGCATATAAGTATTCGAATAAGATAATGTTTGCAGGTGACACGGGCATTGAGGGAACGATATATAAGCGTACCTGTGATGTAAAAATGGAGGATATGCTTGCAAATGGAGTAGAGAGTAATTCCTATTACCAGCTGGCACATCATACATTTGAAAGACCGGATGATCAGGAGCTGATAGCAGTTCCGTATGTAGATTCCAGTAATATTGTACCGGGTATTTTCTTTATACCGATGGCATTTGGAATTACGATCGGACGACTGCTTGGACTTTCAACCATGCTAATGTTATTGATCGGAAGATTTATGAACCTGTTGGTATTTGTATTATTGACAGGATTCGCCATACGGATACTTCCGGTTGGTAAGAATATGCTTGCTGCGCTTGGTTTTCTTCCGATCGCGCTTCAACAGGGGGCATCTGCGTCTTATGACGCAATGATAAATGGAATTATATATGTATTTATCGCCTTATGCATGAGTCTTTCGTTGGAGAAAACATATAAGAAGTGGCAGGTAGTCCTGTTGGTGCTCTGTGGTATCCTGACCGCTGTCGTAAAAGGTGGTGTATATCTTCCGTTATTATTGCTGGTATTTTTGTTGATACATGCAAAAAGGAAGGAACATTCTCTGAAAGTAATGCCGAAGCACAAAAAGGGAATACTTATAACAGCAGTGATTTGCGGAATTATAATTGTTTTCTGCGGGGCATTATATTATTATTTTCCGGTTATAAAACAGCTGTTTGCGGGACAGGATACAGCTGTAACAGAGGATACATTATATTCACTCGGATATCTGCTTCGTCATCCGCTTAATGTTGTTTATCTGTATTGGAATACATTGATTAACGGAGGAGAAACGCTGTTGCGTGGATTCTTTGGCGGCCTTTTGTCATGGCTTGATATAAAGATCAGTTGGGTATTGCTGTTGGTGTTGGTATTCAGTCTGGTATTGTTTGCAAATGTTGAGGGTGATAAATATTGCGGAAATAAAAAGGAACGCATATATATGTTTGCGGTATTCCTGATATCGCTTGTATTGATCCTGCTGTCGATGCTGGTTGCATTTACATCGATATCATCAAGTAAGATCAGTGGCGTACAGGGAAGGTATTTTCTGTGTATTGCTCCGTTACTTTATTTGGCAACCACGACATCACTCGTTAATGTAAGTGAGGAGAAGTGCAGGAAGGTCTGGATGACTGTGATAGCGACTGAGATATTGATCGTATTGCAGATTGTCGTCGGAGCAATGTAGGCTGGAGAAACTGCCCGGATATAAAAATGGCGAGATAAATGGAGAAGAAAAATGGCTGAAAAGAAGCATACATTTGTTATATGTGCATATAAGGAAAGTCCATATCTGGAAGCGTGCATCCGGTCTTTGAAGAAGCAGACGGTTGCAAGTGCCATTTGTCTGGCAACATCAACGCCAAGTGATTATTTAAAAAATATATGTGAAAAATATGATATAGCCTATTATATCCGTGATGGAAGATCTAATATCGCGGATGATTGGAATTTTGCTCTATCTGTGTCAGATACAGAATATGTAACGATCGCACATCAGGATGATATCTATGAGGCTGCGTATACAGAGGAGATATTGAAGATAGCGGATCAGAAAGATACAGAAGCAAGAAAAACGCTCTTATTATTTTCTGATTACAGAGAGCTGATAGATGACAGAAAGTATTCGGATCGTAAGAATCTGAAGATAAAAAGGATTCTGCTTGGTCCGTTAAAAAATGAAAAGAAGCAGGGGCGCAGATGGAGGAAACGGGCTGTGCTCAGATTTGGAAATGCAATCTGTTGTCCGGCTGTCACATATCATAAAACAGTTATATGTGAATATCTGAGACAGGAAAAAAGAGTAGATTTATTTCTGAAACATTTCCGAAGCAATCTGGACTGGCAGACCTGGGAATGGCTGAGCAGGAAAGAAGGAGAATTCGTATATATTCCCGAATGTTTGATGGCGCATCGTATTCATGAGGATAGTGAAACGAGTGCAACGATCCGGGATCACGAAAGAGGGCAGGAGGATTTTGAGGTGTTTTGTAAGTTCTGGCCGAAGTGGGTCGCACGGATCCTGGCAGGGGCTTATGGTACAAGCGAGAAGGGAAATGAAATATAGTCTGTAAGACTGTTTCACAGAAGAATGGAGATCTGTATATGAAGTTACTGATGGTTATACCTGCATATAATGAAGAAGATAATATCGTGGGTGTGGTAAATACAATCAAAGAGAAATATCCGGAGTATGATTATATCGTGGTAAATGACGGATCGACGGATCATACTTCCAGAAGATGCCACAAGCATGGATTTGAGATCATAGATCTTCCGGTGAATCTGGGACTTGCCGGTGCTTTCCAGACGGGACTGAAATATGCATATTATAAAAATTATGACTGTGTATTGCAGTTTGATGCGGATGGACAGCACAAGCCTGAATATATTAAGGCTATGCTTGAAAAAATGGAACAGGGATATGATATTGTAATCGGTTCGCGTTTTGTGACAAAAAAGAAAGAAAAAAGTATGCGAATGCTTGGTTCACGGCTGCTTACATCAGCGATTCGCCTGACCACCGGAAAACGGATATCAGATCCAACCTCCGGGATGCGTATGTTTAATAAAGCAATGGTAAAGGAATTTGCAGTCAATATGAATTACGGACCGGAACCGGATACGATCTCTTATCTGTTAAAACAGGGAGCGAGCATCGCAGAGGTGCAGGTGGAAATGGATGAAAGAACTGCCGGAAAAAGTTATCTGAATTTTTCCAGATCAGCAATGTATATGTTCCGTATGCTGATATCAATCCTGCTGATCCAGAGCTTTCGTAAAAGAGACAGTAAGCATATCATTATGAAAAGAGGGGTATAAGCAGCTATGTCTATAATGTTAAGAGTATTACTGATTGCAATGTCGGTGATCAGTTCGTTTTATGTAATATGGAGAATTCGTAATTCCAAGATGCAGATTGAATATGCATTGTTTTGGATCATTATGGCAGTTCTGATGATCATTATGTCTGTATTTCCACAGATTGTATACTGGATCACCGGAAAGATGGGCATGATGTCGCCGGCAAATGTGGTGTACCTCTTTATTATAGCAATACTGTTGATCAAAACATTTATGATGACGATAGAACTATCCAGTCTGGAGAATAAATTCAAGGATCTGACGCAGCAGATCGCAATTAATGAGAAGCAGGCAGCGGATGAAAAGAAAGAAACTATTGGGGACAAAAATGGAACAGATTAATGTCTTGGTATCGACATATAATGGAGAAAAATATATAGAGGAACAGTTAAAAAGTATAGATTGTCAGACATATTCGAATGTTCATGTTTACGTTCGTGATGATGGATCGACGGATCATACAGTTGAATTAGTGAATCGATATATTCGGGAAAATGAACTTAGTGATAAATATACAGTTGCAACAGGAGAGAATATCGGATTTTCGAAAAGCTTTCATTTATTAATGCAGATGGCAGATTCAGGGGAGTATTGGGCATTTTGTGATCAGGATGATGTCTGGTATCCGAATAAGTTGTCAAATGCAGTGAAATGGATGCAAACACAGAAAAACGATATTCCTTTGTTATATCAGAGCAAAATTGCAATTGGAAATAGTGATCTGTCAGAAATAGTTCCCTATAAATATGAAAACTATAATTATAATTTTCAGAAAGCTTTTACATCTAATATTTTTTTTGGATTTGCCATGGTGATTAACCGGGAATTATATGATCGACTTATACGTGCAGATTTTGATCAAATAAAATATCATGATTGGTTTGCGGCGATCATAGTATCCGCTTTTGGAAAATATGTATTTTCGGAAGAAATAGAAGCTGTTCACAGGCAGCATGAAAATAATGCGTCTCCATTATATTTTTTAAAAAAAATTCCCGATGGGATTCGGTTGCTTCGAGGAGATAATTTTTATACAAGAAACGCAAGAGAATTTGATCGACTTTTTTTGTCTGAAATGGATGATGGTCAAAAAGAAATATGCACATTATTTATTAATGAAAAATATAGCTTAAAAACCGCTGTAAAAAAGACTTTTTATCCGAAAAGGTGGAATATGAGTCTAAGTGTGGAGTTTATACTGAGAGCCTTAATGTTGATTGGAAAAATATAAATATGATGGAGCAACAGATGAACAAAATAGCCGTTTTATTATCGTCATATAATGGATATGAATATATAGAAGAACAGATTGACAGTATCTGCAAACAGAAAAATGTGGATTTTACACTTTATATCAGAGATGATGGCTCAGAGAAAGAATTTGTAGAGTTACTTTGTGGACTTCAAAAAAAGTATGATTTTAAATTATTAAAGGAGAAAAATATTGGATTTTTAAAAAGCTTTATGGAGTTGCTTGCTGCTGTTGATGATGCGGATCTATATGCTTTTTCAGATCAGGATGATATTTGGTCAGAATCAAAACTGGAAATAGCAGAACAGTGGTTTCAAAAGCAGAATTCATATGATTCGATCCCACTTTTGTATCATAGTGCATATGATCTTGTAGAAAGGGGAAAAAAGGTAGGGCATTTTTATTTTCCTGATGCAGGATATGATTTTCGAAGAAGTATTACTGAAAACCATTTTTCCGGTTTCTCAATGGTTATTAACCGAAAAATGCGTGAAATGATGCTGCAGGGTGATCGTGACCAGATCGGATATCATGACTGGTGGGCAGCAATGATTGCACAGGCATTTGGAAAGTCATTTTCTGATGTTAAGACAGAAGCAGAGCACCGGGTGCACGGCGATAATGTGACAACATTTAATATAAAGACAAGATTAAAATGGTTGAAAAAGAATTTATGCGAAACTTCAGAGATAAAGAAACGGTCATGTGAATTTGAACGTTGCTTTAAAAATATGATGTCAGATAAAGATATACGGACATTGGCAATGTTCACACAGGAAAAGTATTCACTCAGGCAGTCATTAAAAAAGGCATTTTATCCTAAACGCTGGAGACCGGCAATATCCTCAGAGATCACAATTCGCCTTTTGATGTTGTTAGGCAGGGTGTGATTATTGCCTTATAAAAGTGATTGTGATAAAATGTGGCTGATATTGTAGAAAAATGTACTTAAATGTATAAGAATAAATGTAGATGAAGAAAGGAGTTGCACTAATTATTAAAGTAGTGTGGTAAAGGTTATGAAAGTAGCGGTAACAGGAGCGGGAGGATATATTGGTAGATTTGTTGTAAAAACGTTGGTAGATCAGGGACATGAGGTTGTTGCAATTGATTTTGTACATCAGGGAATTGATGAAAGAGCAAAGATTTGTGATGTGAATATTTTTTCAGGAGAGCCTGATGTATATGAGAAGATGGGCTGCCCTGACAGCGTAATTCATCTGGCGTGGAAGGATGGATTTGTACACAATTCTAATGCTCATATGGACAATCTTTCTTCTCATTATAAGTTCCTTCGTAATTTAGTTGATGCCGGATGCAAGAATATTAGCGTGATGGGTACGATGCATGAAATAGGATTTTACGAGGGAAAAATTGATGAAAATACTCCATGCAATCCATTGTCCCAGTATGGAATTGCAAAAAACGCATTGCGACAGGCACTTCTTACTTATACAAAAGATAAAGATGTAAATATATTTTGGCTTAGAGCATATTATATTCTTGGCGATGACAAAAAGAATAATTCTATATTTGCAAAGTTACTGGCTGCTGCTGAAGCCGGTAAAAAGGAATTCCCATTTACTACAGGAAAAGCAAAATATGATTTTATTCAGGTCGATGAACTTGCAAAACAGATAGTAGCTGCAAGTACACAGGATAAGTATACAGGAATTATAAATGTATGTTCCGGAAAGCCGGTATCACTTGGAGATCGGGTTGAACAGTTCATAAAGGAAAAAGGGTTAGATATATCCCTGCAGTACGGAGTCTTTCCTGAACGTCCATATGATTCAAAGATTGAATATGGAGATAATACTATTATAAGCAAAATAATGGAGAATGTTGGAGCATAATATGTTTAAAGAGATATATGATTATCGGACCATGATCGTAAGTTTGACAAAGCGGGATCTGATCGGAAGATATAAAAGGTCGGTTCTTGGTTTTTTATGGTCGTTTATCGATCCGCTGATTCAGCTGGCGGTATATACATTTTTATTTAAAATAATCTTACCGACAAATATTCCATTTTTCCATATTTGTTTATTTGTTGCATTGGTACCTTGGCTGATGATCTCATCCTGTTTAACAGGGGGATGTATGTGTGTTGCCGGTCAGCAGGATATGATAAAGAAAATATATTTTCCAAGAGAAGTGTTGCCGATAGCATTTGTTTCGGCACAGTTTATTAATATGCTACTATCATTCATTATTGTATTTGTTGTTCTTGGAGCGTCAGGATATGGTTTTTGTGGAAAAGCGTTATTGTTATTCCCTGTAGTTGTGATCATAGAATATATACTTGCATTGGGAATGACCTTGTTTTTTAGTGCCGTCACCGTATATTTTCGAGATATGCAGCAGATACTGGGAGCATTATCGCTGATTTTAATGTATGCATCTCCAATTATATATACGCTTGAACTGGTTCCTGAAAAATACAGACCATTTTATATGATAAATCCGATTACAAGAGTGATCGTTGCATACAGAGATATTTTTTATTATAAACAGGTTCCGGAATTTTCAAATATTATATTGGGATTGCTGGAAAGTATAATTGTTTTGATAATTGGACTCGTTGTGTTTAGGAAATTAAATAAGCACTTTGCGGAGGAACTGTAGTATGAACCAGGATGTTGCAATTGAAGTACAGCATATATCTAAATCTTTTAAGATTAGTTATGATAAAAGTAAAACATTAAAGGATAAAATCATATTTGCAAAGAAAGATAAATATGAAATTCATCAGGTATTGGATGATGTGAGTTTTACAATAGAAAAGGGTGAAGCAGTAGGTCTTATAGGTCATAATGGATGTGGAAAGAGCACGACTTTGAAATTATTGACCCGTATTATTTATCCTGATTCAGGAGAAATTAGTATTGATGGAAGAGTATCCAGTTTATTAGAGCTGGGAGCAGGATTTCATCCGGATATGACCGGAAGAGAAAATATATATACAAATGCTTCTATTTTTGGATTAACAAAAAAAGAGATTGATGAACGATTAGATGAGATCATAGAGTTTTCAGAATTGGAAGAATTTATTGATAATCCTGTCCGGACATATTCTTCCGGAATGTATATGCGGCTTGCATTTTCGGTTGCAATTAATGTAAATGCAGATATTTTGTTAATAGATGAAATACTTGCGGTTGGAGATTCTAATTTTCAGTTGAAATGTGCGAATAAAATGCAGGAACTGAAAAAAGAAGGGATTACGATAGTAATTGTTTCGCATTCCATGGGACAGATTGAGGAATTATGTGACAGATGTATATGGCTGGATAAAGGAAAGATTGTTTCAGATGGAACCCCACAGTATGTTCATAAATTATATATGGAATTTATGGGGCAGGCCAGAGCAGAACGATCTGAAAAAGAACGCCAGTTGATGGAAGAAGCTAAAAATCTGGATTTATCGATAACAAAGGTGGAATGTAAGAATAATGCCGGGGAGCCGAGAGTTGCATTTAGTATTGATGATGATATAAATATAACATTATATTATAAAATAAAATCCCCACGGAAGGTGGCTGTTCAATTTACTGTTTTCAGATCAGATTATATGATGTGTTATGAGAGAAGAACAGATGCTGAAAAGGGAACAGTACTTCTTGAAGGAGAAGGGAAAATACAGTTAAAGTTAAGAAAAGTACAGCTTTTATTAGGACATTATATGATTGATTTTTCATTCTATACGGAAGAGGGACATCTTATTAATTCATTTGAACGTATTTGTCAGTTTGACGTATATGCTGATGTAGAAGAACGGGGAATGTTCCGGATGGAACACCAGTGGAAGTTTTAGCCGGATGATCATTACAGATCAGACAATAAAAATAAGGGACAGATAGGATTATTTATATGAAGAGACAGGGTATTTTTTTATTATATGATGAACAGGGATGTGTAGATGAATATATAGTTTATATGCTGCAGAGTATGAACCAGTATTTTGATAAGATTACAGTGGTCTGCAATGGGATACTTTCATCAGAAGGACGGAAAAAATTAGAATCCATTGACAGGATCCAGGTGTTTGTCCGCGAAAATAAAGGATTTGATGTTTGGGCATATAAGGAAGCCATGGAACACATCGGATGGGAAGAGATAAAAGATATTGATGAATTGATCATGTTTAATTATACATTGATGGGGCCGGTGTATGAACAGGATCTGGACAGAATGTTTAAAACTATGGATGCGAAGAATGTAGATTTTTGGGGCCTTACTTTATATCATGGTGTTCCATTTGATCCATGGGGGATACTTCCTGATCATAAGCTCCCTGATCATTTACAGTCGCATTTTATTGCGGTTCGTAAACATATGCTTGCAAGTGTAGAATTTGAAACATATTGGAAGACCAGACCTATGATAACCTGTTATGAAGAGGCAGTAGCTTTTCATGAGGCAATATTTACACAACATTTTTCAAATTGCGGATTTAAGTGGAAAGCATATTGTAACCCTGAGGAAAATGTGATAGCTAATCCGTATCCTCTTTTTATGGCACCGATTCAGATGGTGATGGATTATCATTGCCCATTTTTCAAAAGAAAATTATTCTTTTATCCAATGAAAGAAAAAATAGTAGATTCCAGTAGTTATATTTCCCGAGTATTTTATCAATTTATTAAGCAGGAAACACCATATGATGAAACATTGATTTTAAAGAACCTTATCCGTACTGCTCCAATGCAGGATATTGTTGACGGATTAGGATTAAATGTAATTCCTGATTCAGAATGTGAAAGAATCGCAGAAAAGATAGCTGTTGTTATTGATGAAGATTTTTATCTGCAGCATCAACCGGATATAGATGATTTAGAAACACATGCAGATCTATATTATTGGGGAAGTGAGGAAAGCTTTCATCAGAAAAAAAATTGGGAGGAAATGCATCTTCTTGAATGTACGACAGGTAATTTTGCAGAAGTATATTATGCTGTTGGAGCATTTGCTAAGGAGTATGAATATATCTGTTTTCTGGTAAATGAAGATCGAAGTTATATTGCTGAAAATCTGGACAATGGACATACAGGCTGGATCATTGAAAACAGTATTTTAGGCAAAGGCGTATCGTTAGGGAATATAGTGTCTTGTTTAAATGATAATTCAGGAATTGGTTTGGTTTATCCTCCGAATTCAAGTCAAAGTTTATATTATTCAAGACAGTATAAAGAACGTGAATTAATTTCCTGCGAGATCCAACAGATATTAGAGGACAGTGATATACATTTGAATATAGCAAAAGTCAGGGGAAGTATAGGACAATATACAGGATGTTTCTGGTGTAGAAGTCAGGTTCTGCAAAATCTGACAGAGAATGTCGATGTCAGAAAGTGGTTATTGGCACAGACAGATCCATGTTTTGTTTTTACTTCTGTTCTGAGCCTGTGTGCACAGTCAATGGGATACTATACAGCAAGATCGTATAATAAACAGTTGGCGGGTATACAGATTGATAGTAATGATGTGATGAATGATGAAATTAATGCGGCTGTACAGAATACTTCTATGAGTTTCCCTCAGATGTGTAAGAAACTGGAGTGCTTACAGAACGAACTTACTTGTATTGCAGCATATGATTATGGTCAGGGATTTGCTTCAGTTTATCAGAAGAAAGTAGCAGTAGAGTATTTGGATAATGGAAAAGGGCAAATATGCATACCGGTACCTCGAAAAGTAAAGAATATCAAGCTTATTTTTAATGAAGATATGTATGTAATATTCGATGGATTAAGATGTGAAATTGATGGTATAAGTATTATAGATAATTTTATGTATAAGGATGATAAATATTCAATATTACATGGTTCGGATTCAGCAATATACTTGAACGGAACATTGAATGAGGGGGCTTCAATAAAAATATGTTTTGATGAAATATCCTATGGTTATTTGGGACATGGTATGGATTCTATTATTGGTAATATTCAGTATAAAGAGAGACAGCTTGCAGATATGCGATTATCGTTGCAGGATTACCAGAATGATCTTATAAATAAAAAAGCTGTTATTGCACTTCAGGAGCAGCGTCTTAAAGAGGCCAGAGAAGAAAATAAAAAGCTAAAGGAAGAACAGAAACAATTATATGAAATAAATGGCTATTTAACAAATGAAAGAAATGCATTAGTAGAATATCGTAATGATATCGAGAACTCTAAAACAAGAAGAATGCTTCAGAAAATTGATAAAGTGAGAGGAAAATAATGAAGATAAACAATGAGCAGGTAAAAAGATTAGGAATATATTTTTTCTATGAAAAAGAAGGAATAGTAGATTCTTATGTAAAATATTTTTTTAAGGACTATGTGAAACAGGTCACAGATATGATCGTTGTCTGTAATGGACAGCTCAATGAAGAAGGGCATAAGTTTTTTGAACAGTATACGAAATCTGTTATTGTCCGTGAGAATAAGGGCCTGGATGTTTGGGCATATAAGACAGCGATGGAATCGTTAGGATGGGAAAAATTAGTTCAGTATGATGAGATCTGTTTTGTCAATTGTACGATCATGGGTCCGGTTTATACATTGAAAGAGACTTTTGAAGCTATGTCAAAAGAGAATTTGGATTTCTGGGGAATGACCAAACATTATAAGAATGAATATGATCCATTTCATAATAATCGATATGGATATTTACCGGAGCATATCCAGTCTCATTTTATGGTATTCAGACAGTCTCTTGTAAAATCTGAAGATTTTCAGAGCTTCTGGGATGAAATGCCAATGATTAAAGGATACGAGGATTCAATTGGTAATTTCGAATCCATTTTCACAAAGCATTTTGCAGATCTTGGTTATAAATGGGATGTTTATGTTAAAACAGATGACATTTCAAATAAAACAGATTATCCATTAATGAATTATGCGAAGGAATTAATTCGTGATAAAAGATGTCCTATTTTTAAACGGAGAATGTTTTTTCAGCCATATGAGTACGAAATTTTCAACACTCTGGGACAACCCGGAAAAGAATTATATGATTATTTGAAATCAACAGGTTTATATGATGTAAATCTGATATGGGATAATATTTTAAGAACCTGTCATCAGGCAGATTTTGTAAAAAATCTTCATTTAAACTATATTCTTTCTTCATCTTCTTATGATCAGAATAAAATGGATGAGATTTTAAAGAAGAGAAAGCTTGCATTAGTCATGCACTTATATTTCCCGGACCTTGTGGAAGACTCTTTCCAGTGGGCGTCCAATGTTCCAAAGGAAACAGATGTATATATTACAACGGACACGGTGGAAAAGAAAGAAGCAATACTGAAAGTATTTAAAAATCTTCCATGTAATCATTTGGAGGTCCGTGTAATTGTAAACAGAGGAAGAGATGTCAGTAGTATATTGGTCGGCGTGAAAGACGTTATTCAGAATTATGATTATGCGTGTTTTGTACATGATAAGAAGACTGCTCAGGCGAAACCAGGCTCTGTAGGTGATTCTTTTGGCTACAAATGTTGGAATAATACATTATATAATAAAGAGTTTGTATGCAATGTATTGCAGACTTTTGAGGATAATGAGCGTTTGGGAATTTTATCTCCACCAGAACCAAATCATGGTCCGTTTTATCAGACATTAGGAAATGAATGGGGATGCAATTTTGAAAAGTCAAGAGAAGTAGCTGATAAGCTTGGCATTACAATCCCAATGTCAGAGGATAAGGAAGCACTTGCACCTTATGGTACTTTTTTCTGGTTCAGACCAACGGCATTAAAGGTTTTATTTGATCATGACTGGCAGTATGAAGAGTTTCCGGAGGAACCTAATAATTTTGATGGAACCATATTACATGCGATTGAACGGCTATATCCAATCTGTGTTCAACAGGCAGGATATTATCCTGGATTGTTAATGTCTGATCAGTATGCAGCCATAGAGGTAACAAACCTGAGATATTATGTCCGGGAATTAAATCGTGTTATGATTGACAAGGGATATATGGAATACGGATTGTTTAACATGGTTCTTCAGCGTTTGAAGCAGGGAGCAAAACAGGTTATTGCATTGGATGGACCAAGTTGCATGAAATTTGATTCGAAAATGCGAAAGATATTACCAAAATGGTTATATAAATTTTTAATTAAGATAAAACGAGCAATTTTTGGACCTCACGGATTAAAGGATCCGGATTAAGGGAGTAATACGGAAATGGGAAAAGAGAGATTATTTTATTTGGATTTTGTGAGGGCTCTGGCAGCTATCTCAATTGTAATTACACATTATAATGCTATATTTTTATATGCCAATCCGCAGATAAATAATTGTTATGTGATACATGCGTTTATTTTCAATATATATATTGGTGGATTTGGAGTATCGTTATTTTTAATTATTTCAGGTGCAGCATTAATGTATGTTTATGGTCAGGCATGTAATCTGAAAAAATTTTATTTGAAACGATTTAAAACATTGTACCCAATGTTTTGGATTGCATATATTATTGCATTCCTTGTTATATATGTATGGAAAGGGGCATGGAAATATACAACTATTCCAAAGGGAAAATTACTTCTTTCTGTAATCGGAATGGATGGTTATCTTGCAGATGTTATGCCAACATTTTATCTGGTTGGAGAATGGTTTTTGGGATTTATAGTCATATTTTATTTTGTTTTCCCATTACTCAGGTGGATGATCAATAAATGTCCGGTGGTTTTGGCCGTAATTTCGTTAGCAGTATATGTTATATTACTAAAATGGTATCCGATTCAATTTGCATCTTCTAAAAACCTGCTTGTGCGATTACCGGAGTTATTATTTGGGATGTATTTTATAAAATATATAAAGAAAGTAAAATTGCCTGTGGCGATTGTCGGCTTAGGAGTATTATTATTTAATCAGTTTTTTAAACCGGATCTGCCAACTGATTTGCAGACTACATATGTAGGAATCGCTGCATTTCTTGTATTAGTGTATATTTCACAATGGGTAAGAAGCCAGAGAATACAGGAGATATGTCAGTGGGTTAGCAAATATTCATATGCGATTTTCTTAGTACATCATATTGTAATTTATTATGTTATGATGACATTTAATTTATATGCAATTACACATGTTGAAAGTTATTTGATTTTCCTTGGATTCTGTGTCGTAATTGCAATTTTATCCAAGATACTGTTTGATGTAGATCATTACATCAATAAAGGCGTTGGTAAGTTAATTAGCAGAAAACAAAAACAATAGTAGAAGGAAAATAAAAATGAAAAAGATATTGATAACAGGTGGTGCGGGATTTATTGGCTCACACCTTGCAAATGAGTTGATAAAGAGAGGATATACAGTCAGAGTTCTTGATAACTTATCAGAACAGGTACATGGAAAAAATGCGAAGATACCAGCTGAATTAGATGAAAGAGTTGAATTCATCCTCGGGGATGTAAGAAATACAGAGGATTGGAGAAAAGCATTATCAGGAATGGATGTTGTTGTTCATCTGGCAGCTGAAACGGGTACTGGGCAGTCTATGTATGAAGTATATCATTATACTGATACGAATATAGGTGGAACTGCCAAGTTAATTGATATATTAACAAATGAAAAGCATTCAATTAAAAAAGTGTTGGTTGCATCTTCCAGAGCCATTTATGGAGAGGGAGCTTATAATTGCCTAAAACATGGAATTGTATATCCGGAATTTAGAACAGAGGAAGATCTGGAAGCAAAAGATTTTGGAATGAAGTGCCCGATATGTGGAGAAAGCGTTTCTGTTGTGGCTACAAAAGAAGATGCTCTTTTACATCCTGTAAGTGTATATGGTATTACAAAGCAGGTTCAGGAAGAATTGGTTCTTACATTGTGTAAAAATCTGGGTATACCGGCGTTGGCATATCGTTTTCAGAATGTATATGGTCCGGGACAATCTTTATCAAATCCATATACGGGTATTTTATCTATCTTTTCAACAAGAATTCGACAGGGAAAGGATATCAATATTTTTGAAGATGGTCAGGAATCACGGGATTTTGTCTATATTGATGATATAGTTGCAGCCCTTATCGCGGGAATTGAATCGGATCGCTACATGCACGAAAGTTTCAATGTAGGAACAGGCAAGATGGTAACAGTTGAAACGGTTGTAAATGAATTAATGCGGTGTTATAAAAAGACCGTTCCGGTACATATATCAGGCATGTTTCGTGTCGGCGATATCCGTAATAATTATGCAGATATGACAAAAACAGAAAAACTTTTAGGGTTTAGAACTAAAGTTGATTTTTCTGAAGGAATTGAGAAATTTGCTGATTGGGTATGCGGACAGGATATGAATCTGGATGGATATGAGCGGTCTCTTAATGAATTAAAGGAAAGAGGATTACTAAAATAGTTTTCAAATTTATAAGTTTTTAAACTTCTTAAACCTTATTAATTGGGAACTGAAGAGTGTAACAATACATAAGCGGATTCATCATAAGATGGATCCGTTTATTGTATAATAAAGATATGTAAATATTTATATTACCGGGCATCAAAACCACATGGGTTTGGGTAAAAGTTTGGTTTTTGTGTCTGAAAGGTTTGCTATACAAAAACAGGAATAAAGAATATAATCTATAAGCGTCAGGGTTATGGGGGTATGTATGAAACAAATGAATAACGAGATAATTTATCCACGATCGGAAGAAGAAGTGTTGCTGATTTTAGCGACAGCAAAAAAAGAAGGCCATCTGCTAGAGATTATTTTTGATGAGTTTGTGAAGAAACCATTTTCCATGCCGGTACTTTGGGGGTGCCGGGCATATTTCTACGGGCTGAAAAAAGAAGAGCTGTCAGCACATCCGGTTCTGTTTACTCATCTTGCATTGCTATCTGCTATGGATGGGGACTTGAGTCAGGCAAAATCATATGTACAGTTTATGGGGAAGACACCGCGGCTGGTGAAAATGGATACATATGATATGATGGACATTTGTCGTATCAAAACAGAACTTGTCATGCCATATATAAGTGATGCAATGTTTTTTCGGATCGTAAGTTTTCTAATTGAAGAAGAACTGGTGCCCGTGATGGGTCTTACGCTTTCAGCATGCAGACCAAGTATACTGAATGGTTTTCGCGACTTTACAAGATATGGCAAATATCTGAAAAAAAGTAAGGACGGGATAACAGAAGCCGCATGCCGATTATATGGTGGAAGTGTTGGACAGAAAGTGTATGAGATCATGCTGGCAGAGTGGTATTATCAGAACAATAATTGTTTTGAGGCACTGATTCTTGTGACCGGAACGATTCCGTTGATCGAGCAGGAGAAGGATATGCGTTGTCTGTTTGTGGCACTTGCACTTCAGATGAAGATCCTTTTGGTAAATGGACAGACAAAAGCTGCACGTCCTTTGGTGGAAAAGATTCGGAAACGGATACAGATTACGGGATGGGATGAATTAACTTCAAGTCTGAATGCGATCGAATGTCTTGGTGCCTGTTATGATGGGCGACTACAGGATGTAGAGCGTTGGTTAGATGATATAGCACCGGATGAGAATAAGGGCATCTTCATGATGGATATGTATGCATGGATGGTTAAGGTGCGATGTTATATACAGACAGGCAAATATATGGCTGCCTATGTATTGACACACCAGCTTATTGCATTGTTGATTCCGGGCAGACGTTATATGGATTTGTGTGAATGCTATATGTTGTCAGCTATCATATATTATAAGATGAAGAATATGGAAGGCATGTGTGAGGAGCTTTCCAAGGCCATTGTGCTTGCAAAAAGGTGCGGTTATATCAGACTGCTTGCGGACACGGGCAATTGTATGGTACAAATGCTGACAATTTATCAGAAAGAATATGAAGAAGATTCCTTCATAAGTGAGATTAAGGAACTTGCATATTCGGTCGGTACTTATTTCCCTGATTATTTAAAATCTCCATATGAATATTATGAACCTCTGACTCAGATGGAAGAAAAAGTCTTTCGTTTGATGGCACAGGGCTTAAGTAATGATGATATTGCACGACAACTGGGCAAAAAGACGGGAACTGTGAAGTTCCATAGCTGTAATATCTTTCGTAAGCTGCAGGTTCCGACGCGTCAGGAGGCAGTCGAACGCGGTCGGGAGATTGGTCTGTTATAAAAACAGACGCTTTAATATATAAGAGCATTTGGCTCTTTTATATAGAAAAATAAAAAGGAGGAAATAAGATTGAAACAGAAAATTAAATTTGTGAAGCGTTTCATGTCAGTGGTAGTGGCTGCAACTATGGTGTTTGCAATGGTTACAGGCATTGGTGACTTTTTTCCGAATATAAAATCGGAAGCGGCAGCACGCCAGACGCTGTATATCTGTGATATTAAATCCGGGGGATTTAGTGCCAATTATGCAGGATATACAAGACTGTCTATTGATAGAAATGCGGGAAATGTAAACAGGGGATGTGGAAAAGGATCCAATGATTATATCTGGGTAAAGACGACCACAGATCCGGCACAGGCATATACAAGGATATGGTCTGTATGGCAGAATAATTCAGGTACATCAAGCAGTCTTGACGGATATAGCGTTGAGAGAAAGACGGGTGACCTGAATGATGGTGTAGGTTCAAAGTCCGGTTA
The DNA here is from genome assembly GCF_000154245.1 of Clostridium sp. L2-50. Taxonomy (NCBI): domain Bacteria; kingdom Bacillati; phylum Bacillota; class Clostridia; order Eubacteriales; family Clostridiaceae; genus Clostridium; species Clostridium sp. L2-50. The sequence goes on from NZ_DS480325.1 coordinate 81,810, forward strand.
TATCTACGTCTATGCAACAAAGGACAGAAATGCAGGAGATCCAATCTCATCACTTGGTATCTGGAATACCGATGATAGAAAGCTGCAGTATGCCGGAGGAAACTCAGGAAGCGGTCTTACAAGTGAATATCAGCAGGAGGTTGACAGCAACTGGAACAAGATTGATGGAGATCTCAATAAAAATGCCGGAGGTGCATATATTTATCTTTATTGTAAGAGAGCACCTTATGTGATTCCAAATGATATAAGGATTACTTTTGATGGTGAATATCATAGGGGATATGTAGAGTCAAAGACATCCGGCGTATCGATCTCATATGATAATACCGGTATGTATCAGGTAGGAAGTAATACTACAAAATATGCGGTGTCAAAATCCGGTATGGAGACAGCATATGGTACATTTACAAATACGATCGCTGATCCATATGGCTATGACAAATACACGAAGCTGGAGGATGGACTCTGGCTTGGAGTAAAGAGCACAGCGGAAACAGCAACAAAAGATGACTATTCTTATTCGGAGACAGATGGACTTACGATCAAATCTGATAAGGAGATGATCCTGTTCGGAACAAAATCCGGTAAGGTTATGAAGGGTCAGATCAAGGCAGCAGGGGATATTGATGTGAATCTTGCGATCCGTAGTCTGACGATCACACGGAATACTCAGGGGGCAGCGATCACAGTAAATCCGGCAGAGGGTAAGACCGTGACGATCACTGCTTACGGAACAAACAATCTGACATCATCGGGAGCTTATGCAGCGATCCAGAAGAATGGAAGCGGTAAGCTGGTACTGACTTCTACGACGAAAGGTACTATAAATGCAACTGCCGGTAACAATGCGACATATGGAGCAGCCGGTATCGGTGGTGGTACAGACAAAACCTTAAAGGTTGTTTCAAATATTGAGATAAATGGAAATGTAATTATAAAAGCAAGGGGATCACAGCCATCAAATGAAAGCTATGCAGCATATGGAGCAGCCGGTATCGGTTCTCAGTACAATATGCCGGTTGATGGCATCCGGATCTCAGAAAATGCAGACGTAACAGCAATTGGTGCAAACGGAGCAGCCGGTATCGGTTCCGGTGCAAATGCTGATGCTGCCAATATCGAGATTGCAGGCGGAATCGTAAATGCAACAGCGGGAAGTGGAACGATCGGTTCTAAAAATATTGGCGGAGCCGGTATTGGTTCCGGTGCTTACATAAATGATGAAGCAAAGCTTGCTTCCGGTATTACCATTTCAGGAGGAACTGTAATAGCGACCGGTGGAGACGGCGGAGCAGGTATCGGTTCCGGATCTGATGTAGAAGCAACAGAGATTAAGGTAACAGGCGGTGTTGTAAAAAAAGCAACAGGCGGCACAGATGCAGCTGGTGTTGGCTCGGGAGCAAATGCAAAGGTATCGTATATTATGATATCAGGTGGAACTGTAACAGCAGTTGGTGGAGCAAATGGAGCCGGTATCGGTTCCGGTCTGGCAGGTGCAGCCTCCGATATTTACATTTCAGGAAATGTAGCTGTAACGGTAACAGCAGGAACAGACGGAGCCGGTATCGGTTCCGGTAAGAATGCATCCGTTGATAATATCAATATTTATTTAGAGTATGCAGGAAATCTGACTGTCGATGGTACAGAAAACGGAGCTGGTATTGGTTCCGGAGCAACAGATACTGTATCAGAGGCAACAAATATTAATATTTCAAATACAGGTTTTATTAGTATCAGAGCAAGAGGAAATGGAGCCGGTATCGGAGCCGGTCTGAATTCAGAGACAAGGGATATTAATATTATCGGCGAGGTCGTTGAGACAAAAGGAAAGCTTATAGTTATTGCTGCAAATGGTCCGGCAATCGGTGCTTATGCAGGAGATGTTAAGAACGTAAATGTCTTAACAGATGCAACAGTTAACCTCAGTGCTGAAAATGGTATTGCAGTAGGAGCACTGAATGGCTCATCTGCTTCTGATATTACAATTATCGGTGATAATATCTGTGGAGCAAAGGCAGAGGATGTTCCTGTTCTGGGAACTGTTTCTAACTCTGTTCTGTTCGTAGGAAAGACATATGAGGTTTATGGAACAGCAACCATTCGCAAGAGTACACATATTAAAGCAGGAACAACATTAGAATTACCGTCATCATCCAAGCTGATCATTCCTAAGGACGTTGAACTTGTAGTTGATCCACAGCATGATGATGTACTTCCGGGTGCGCTTGTCTGGGCAGCTGACAGTGATGCACAGTTGATCATCAATGGTACTTTAACAGTTAAGGGAACAATGGCGATGGATTCCGAATATGGTATCATTGTATTGAACGGTTCTCTTAATCTGGAAGAAAATGCTAATATTTACGGTAAGTTCTTTATGAATGGTAAATATACCGGAAATGGTGTTATCACAAAGGGAAAGAATCAGACTCCGGAGGAAGGGGAGATTGCAGTATACCTTGAACTGAATATTGATGATGGTGTAACCTACAATGCAAAGGGAAATCTTGCAGAGAACCAGTTGATCATTGATGAGTCCAGTCTGGAGGATACTACTACCGGTACATATGCAATTAATAACATTGTTGCACATGACGGATTCCAGATCACAGATATCCTGTTGGATGGCAAGTCCATTATAAATGACAGCAGTTATGTTACAAAGAATCAGGAAACAGGAGAGTACAATGTAGTATTATCGGTATCTGAATATCGTGGTGAGACGATAAAATTTGCAGTTAAAGCAAAATCAACCGTAGAATCGATCAGCATCGAACGTTTCCCAAATAAGACAGCATTTGCCAAAGGGGCAGAGTTTGATCTGAATGGTCTGAAGGTAGTAAAGACATATAAGAATAAGAAGACTGCACCGGTTGATATTGATAAGGAGCTGAAGGTTACAGGCTATGATATGAACAGCGTTTCTGCACAGACGGTAACACTTCAGTATATTGCAGATGACAGATACAGTGATGATATTACAGCATCCTATGAGATAACTGTATTTGATTTTGCAGGCTTAAATCAGGGAAAGACCACGCTTACTGCGGGCGGCGAATCATTTGTTGCTACAGATGTAGATAATGCGGAGCATGTTGTTAAGTTTGCATTAGATAAGAATGTCGGTGATATCTCAGCACTGAAGGATAAGATCCGTCTTCAGGTACAGGGATTTACCAATTCAGTTGGTCAGATTGATTTTGTATCAAGTGAAGTAGTCGGACAGAATGCGGTTGAGGCAACATATGTAGCAGATATATATGTAGATAAAGCGAAAACAGTAGTGATTCAGTATACAATAGTGATCACACAGCCAACTTTATACTATGATCTTGCAGAGGCAGCAGTAGCAGTAAATGGCGAATATACCTATGATGGAACACAGCAGACACCGGATAAGGAAAATATCGAAGTTACAATCGATGGCGCAGTTGTTCCGGACGATCAGTATACGGTAGAGTATGGCGAGAATGTGAATGCCGGTACCGGTAGACTTACGATCAAGGGTGATGGTATTCATACTACAAACAGTAAGGAAGAAACATTTACAATTGCAAAAGCGAAGCTTACGGATATTGATGCACTTGTAAGATCAAATGAATTTACAGTTCAGAATGATGTAAAGCATGAGCTTCAGATAGAATTTGGCGAGATCAAGGGCCTTGCAGCAGATGAATATACTGTATCTTATAAGAAGATATCCGATCAGTCAAATATCGTGGCAAATGTATCAAACGGAGTTATCACGACTGCTTATGATACATCCTATTCAAAGGCAGGAACAGCAGAAATCGCTGTTAATGTAACAATTAAGGATAGTGCAGTAAACTACTATGCAGATTCTGAATTATCACATTCCGTAAATGTTACATTAACAAAGTATGTAAAGGGAACTAATATTACGATCACTTCCGATTCTGATGATTTTGCGTGGGATGCATCAGCCGGTGAATATAAGGTGACGCTTTATAAGGGCGAGAAGATCTGGATCGATGCCAAACTTAACGATGGATCAACAGATGTTATTGACTATAAGGTTGCAGAAGGCGGCGAAGAGGTAGCTGCTTGTGATGGAATTACCATTTCTGCGTTAGGCAAGGGATCGACCATTATCACTGCAAGTACAGGTAAGGGCGCTACAACAAAGAGGATTGCGGTAACGGTTCTTCCGACTACCAGACTTGAATTAACCGGTACGGAGACTTATGAGAAGGTATTTGGCGATAGCGCATTTACACTGGATGTGGCTTTGAAGGATGCAGCGCTTGAATCCAAGCTCTCTGCATTACGGTATGTTTCGGCTGATCCGGAGGTTGCTGCTGTAGATGAGACCGGTAAAGTTACTATAACGGGATGCGGTGAGACTACAATTACAGTAACATCCTATACAGAAGAAAGAGCATATACATCTGACGAATATGTGGTAATAATCAAGGTTAAGGCACCACATACGAAACATATCAAAGATAATGGAACAAGAGTTGAGCCAACCTGTGAGAAAAATGGTTCTATCACATATAGATGTACCGAGTGTAATGAGATTGTGGATACAGAAGAACTGAAGGCAACCGGACATAGATGGGATGAAGGACAGGTTACGACACAGCCGACTACAAAGACAGAGGGTGTAAAGACATATACTTGCAGCGTCTGCAAAAAGACAAAGACAGAGTCGATTGCAAAGCTTCAGGAGCCGACACCGGTAGAACCGGCACCGGCGAATCCAACACCGGTGACCCCAACGACACCGGAAAAACCGACAGTAAAACCGATCAAGAAGGGGGATGTGGTTTCTGATGACAGTAAAGCTGCAAAGGTTCAGGTTATAAGCACATCCAAGAAAACAGTTGCATATAAAGCACCTGTAAATAAAAAGGCTAAGACTGTCAGCATTCCGGCAACCGTGAAGATCAGAGGTAAGAAATACAAAGTAACACAGATCGCAGAGGGTGCTTTCAAGAATAATAAGAAGGTAACAAAGGTTACAATCGGAAGCAATGTTAGTAAGATTTCCAAGAATGCTTTCAATGGAGCGATAAAACTTAAAACCGTTACTATGGGACAGAACGTAACGGAGATCGGAGCATATGCATTTAAGGGCTGCAAAGCTCTTACCGGTATTACGCTTCCGGCGAAGACAACGAAGATTGGTGATCAGGCATTTAGCGTATGCAAGAAGCTGAAGACAATTACGATCAAATCTTCAAAGATCACATCCAAGAAGCTTTCCAAGAATGCATTTAAGGGCATCACAAAGGTTACTACAATTAAAGTACCGAAGAAGAAGGTTTCTTCTTATCAGAAGTTGTTTAAGAGTAAAGGCTTATCTTCCAAGGTTAAGGTAACAAAATAACAAAATAACAGTAAAAGCAATGGACGCCGTTTGTGGTAAAAATATCACAGACGGCGTTTTCGTTTTATCTGGACAGTATGAGTCAAGGTGAAAAAAAATTTTTAAAAAAAATTTGAAAACTTTAAAACCTTTTTCCTTTTGCCCCTGTCTTATATAGTAGAAGGCAGGAAATACAGAATGTTTTTCTTGCATCTATAAATATTTGTTGTAATATAAAAACATCAAAAAAATGAAAAGGAGAAGAAGAATGATGAAAAACAAGAGATTATGGAAAGGGTTAATTGTAATGCTGGCAGCATTCGTAATGTTAGTGATGCCAGTGCAGAAGGCATCTGCAGCAGGAACAACAGAGGGATCAAATCTGATGTGGGGCAGTGCATATAGTGGAGTGATCACATACAGAGGGGAATATTACAGTTATAATTTTTCATTGAAACAGTCTGGTCGGGTAACGCTTGCATTTAATGTGGATTCTGTAAGTGAATGTGCATGGACACAGATTGAGGAGATGAATTTCCTGGATGAGAGTGGATCGGTAGTAGGTTCTACCAGAGTTTCAGAAGGCAAGACGAACGTATGGATTGATCTGTTAGCTGGAAATTATACTTTGGAGATAGTAGGACATTGGGGAACAGGAACAGGAGCATCGTTCTCATTTGTGCCATCATTCAAGTCAGCAGGAGAAACAAAGTCAGAACATTCTATGGCAAAGAACAATGAGATTGGAATGGCAACTCCTTATAAGATTGGAACCAAGATCAAAGCTCAGTTAGCTTGTGGTGATAAGGTTGATATCTACAAAGTGAAGGTACCAAAGAATCTGTATTTGAATCTGACATTATCCAGTAAGCAGCAATATATGTCTGTTACTCTGAAAAATACAGCAGGAGATGTAGCAATAGGAGAATACAATATTACAGCAGGTACTCATAAATATAAATATTTTCTGCCAAAGGGAACATACTACATCACTTTTGAAAGAGGAATTAATACAGGTACTTATTCCTTTAAGACTTCTTCAAAAGTAATGCCAACTGTTAAGATTAAAAAAGTAAAGGATACTGGAAAAACAATTACAGCTACATTTAAAAGAAATTCAGATATGCAGGGTTACCAGATCCAGGTTGCAAGAGACAAGAAATTTAAAAAAGGAAAGAAATCATTTTCTTATGGTAATAGTGGGGATGTAAGCGCATATGGATTAAAAAAAGGAACTTATTATGTTCGTATACGTGCTTATAAAACACGGAATGTAAGAGTAAATCATAATTATGAAACACGTTATTATTACTCTGGCTGGAGTACAGTTAAGAAGGTTTATGTGAAATAATACAACCCTACATAAATAAATACAAAAACTGGCATATGGATCATCATATTTTCGGAAGAAAAGATACCTGATCCGCATGTCAGTTTTTTGTTGCCTTTATTTTCTTCATCTTGCTATCCTCTGTGAACTACGTTACAATGAAATCTGGAGAGACGGTGAGACGTGGTAGAAAAGGAAGTGAGTATTATGTGTAATTTAAGTCAGGGTATCAAGGAAGAAAGTGAAGCTAAAGGTGAAGAGAAGGCAAGAACAGAGATTGTACTAAATATGCATAAGAAAGGCTATTCTTTGGATCAGATTGTCGAGATAACAAATCTGGATGTTAGTGCAGTAAAGGCTATAATAGGCTAAACAGAGAAAACGGATCTGACATATTTCTATTAAAAGTATACAAAAATGAAAAAACAGGCGTGTGGGAGGATGCAAATGATTTGCAAAACATGTGGGAATGATCTGCAGGGAAATGAATATAACTGTCCGTTCTGTGGGGCGGCAGTCGATTATACAGAGGCGGTGGAGCAGGCAAAAGCCGGAAAGGAAGAAGGCTTTTCCTATCTGTATGAGATGACATATCGGAATAAACTGTATATTGCGATGAAATACATGAAGAATGAAGATGAAGCAATGGATGTTCTCCATGATTCTTATGTGAAAGCATTTGAACGGCTTTCCAGTCTTCAGGATGCAAATTCATTTCCGGGATGGCTCAGTACCATTGTTGCAAATACCGCAAGGAATACATTGAGAGATCGCCATACAGTGAATTTTTCGGATATGCAGAGAGAAGATCAGGATGGGGAGGCATTTGAATATTCGATTGCAGATGAGAACATGACAGCCCAGCCTGAGATGGCATGTACAACGAAAGAAACGCAGGAAATGGTACAGGAGCTGATTGGATCATTGTCTGATGAACAGAGAATGTGTGTGCTGATGTTTCATATTGAAGGATACAGCATAAAAGATATTGCGACAGTTCTTGGATGTTCAGAGAATACAGTAAAGTCCAGATTGAATTATGGACGTAAGAATATCAAGGCAAAGGCAGAGGAGCTTCAGAAGAAGGGCTACAAGCTGTACAGCTACACACCTATGGCACTTCTTACCTATCTGCTCATGGCAGAACGAGGAACTATGCTGGTAGCAGGAACCTTCGACAAGCTGGCAGGTGTTGGAAGTGTAGTCGGTGCCGGACTGATCCATGGTGGAGCAGCAGGTGCGTTATCTGCTGCGGGAAGTACAGTCACAGCCGGGGGTACCGGAGTCGCCGGAGCTGCAGGGTCGGCAGCGGGAACAGGTGCAGCGGCAGGAGGAAAGACTGCGGCAGCTACAGCGGCAAAACAGACCTTCTTGAAAACAGTAGCAGGAAAGATCACAATGGCGGCAGCAGGAGTGGCAGTAGCAGGTGGAGCAGCCGGAGTAACAATCTATAATCATAATAAGAATACTTGGCAGGATGCGTATACAGAAATAATAAAAGAATACAGACAGGAAATTGAGAATTATAGCTGGCAGACTTCACAAGTGAGGGAGAATGAACCGACGTTGGTAGGAGAATCCAGAGCGATTACTGTTGCTGATATTATGGGAGATGATACTCCTGAACTGATCTTTGCGGCACAGGATGAATCAGATCCGAATAAAGCTGATCTTCATATATATACATATATAGATAATGAAGCAATACAGGTCTATAGTGGAGAACTTGATACAAGGTCAGATGAGAATCGGGACAAATGGGGATCAGAAGGAACACCATATGTATTAGTTTGCACTAGAGAAGTTTCAGAAAATGGATGCCGGATGTATATACTTTGCAGCGATGGACAAAGTGATAATACAGAGATTGGTGTCATAGATAAGATGATAGAATTCGATGTGGCTACTTCTCGTGGAGATAGCTTACAACCGATTGTCTGGACCTGTCATGCAGAACAGGTGGGGGATGAAGAAACGGTGCCGGTTGCAGAACGGGATGGTATATCTGTGGCCTGGGAGGAATATCAGACAAAACGCGACGAAATATATCAAGAAGTGGATAGTGAGGTTCTGAAGAACATGGCGGCGACAGCTCCTTATGGCATATATGATCAGTTGGCAGATATTAACAGAGATTCGTCAGGAAATATAACGGCAGATCGAAATTTAGGAGGAGTAAGTGACGGATGTGAAATGTCCTATGCAGGTGCATTGAAATATTTTAAAGAGAGCAAATAATAAAAAATTATTAGCGTGCCTTTGGCTGTTTATGAGGATCGGTCGAAGGCATTTTATTTTATAAGAGAAAGTTCATTCTATAAAAAAACTCTCCGACTGAAAATACCGAATCTCTCCGATTGTATTTCCAAAAACTCTCCGATTGAAAATGCAAAAACTCTCCGATTATACTTAAAAAATGGTGTCTGAAAAATTTTTAAAAAATTTCAAAAAATATAAAACTTTTTTGCAACCTCTGTGTCATATAGGTGAAACGATACAGAGGTTGCATTTTTTATGGATGAATTTCCGGATGAAATGTTCCTCAGATAAAGAAAAGGAGAATAAAAAAATGAAGAAAATGAAAAGAATCGAAATCGCACAGTACATCGCATTGGGAGCAACCTGTTTAACCGTTTTAGGATTTGTCCTTTCCGGTATTTTTGGTGGCAGGATCCCGATGTCTATGATGGGGTATGGAGTTATGGCAGGCATTGTTTCCTATTTCTTTGGTGGATTTGGAACTGCGGTAAAGATGGCAGGCAAGATCGCCAAATGGGGCTGGCTCATCGTACCATTTCCGTATGACATCGTTACAGGTATGGTATCCTTCATCATCTCGATCATGGTATTTATCGGACTGCCGATCATTCCGATCCGTAAGGCATACAAAGAGCAGATGATGGATGTTGAAACAGTTGAGTAAAAAGAATGTAGAAAGAGAGGACAGATTATTATGAGTAGAAAAATGAAACAGATCATGTTAGCAGTAATTTTAATGGTGATGATGTGTGCAGTAAGTCCTGCGCGAAAGGTATCCGCAGAGGTGTTAAACAGTCCACAGCAGATCGTATGGGGACAGAGTTACAGTGGCGAGCTGGAGGATGCACAGAATACATATGAGTATACATTTACGATGAAGAAATCCGGTACATTTTCTCTTGCGATTGCGACGGAGGAAATTGGAAAGACACACACCGGGCTTAATTATATAAAAGTCAGCGATATGTATGATAATGAGATCTATACAGCATCAGTCAGTGAAGGAAATGGCAGCTATAAGGCAGAATTATTAGCAGGTGATTATAAATTATCACTGTGTGCAGGATTCTATACAGGCTGCAAGTTTACATTTACCGCATCATACAAGGCATCCGGCGAGACACGTTCCGAGGTATGGCTGTCACAGAATGATGAGAAAACGATGGCATTTACCTATAAGGCAGGTACGACCTATAAAGGACAGTTTGCATTTAACGAGACAACAGATATCTATAAGATGAAGATGACAAAGAACCGGTACATGAACATTCAGATCAACAGCAAGATCAAGGAAATGAATGTTGTGATCGAGAATACAAATGGTGACATTCACTATATTCAGACGGGTGTTACACCGGGAACCAGAAAATACACATTTTTCCTGCCAAAGGGAACCTACTACATCACGATGACCAAAGGCTGGCCATATAGTGTTGATCCAAATTATGCCGGAATGTATACATTTAAGACGACATTTACAGATGTTCCGAAGACCACTGTAAACAAGGTAAAGAATCTTTCATCCGGAAAGTTAAAGGTAACATGGAAGTGCAAGAGCAAGGCGACCGGATATCAGATCCAGATCGCAACGGATAAGAAATTCAAAAAGAATAAGAAAGTATATGATGCGCCATTTAAGAATTACAATAACTGTACATTCTGGGATCTGAAAAAGGGCAAGACTTATTATGTCCGTGTCCGTTCTTATGTAAAGGCAGGTTCCCGCGAGAAGAAATGTTATTCTGCATGGAGCAAATACAAGACTGTAAAGATAAAGAAATAGAATATAATGTTATCCTGATTTTGTGGTATGTTATAATAATGCAAAAAATATCCAAAAGCTTAAAACTTTTTATCCACCTGATCTGTCCAATAAACAGGAGGTGAGATATATGGATGTGTGGAAGGCAGTGTGCGCGTTTGTTGCATTGTTAAGAAAAGAACGAAAGGAGCTGCCGGATGATCCGGAACGCAAGAAAGAATTATTTGACCGGATCGAGCATGACAGGCAGTCCAGATAAATAAAGGTATAAAGAAAATATATAAATTACAGAAATAAGATAAAAAGCAGGAGGAGCAGGATAACATGAAGTGCAGAACATGCGGAAATGATTTACAGGGGAATGAATACAACTGTCCGTTTTGCGGAAGCTGTGTGGATTATACACAGGCAGTGGAACAGGCAAAGGCAGGGCGTGAAGAAGGATTTACGTTCTTATATGAGAATACATATCGGAATAAACTCTACATTGCAATGAAGTATATGAAGAATGAGCAGGATGCAATGGATGTCCTTCAGGATGCCTATATAAAGGCATTTGCCAGATTAGATAGTTTACAGGATGCAAATGCATTTCCGGGATGGATGAGTACGATCGTGGTAAATACTGCGATCAATGCACTTCAGAAGAAAAAGGCAGTCTTGTTTTCTGATCTGCAGAATGAAAATGATGAAGGGGATGTCTTTGAGTATAATCTGGAAGATGAAAACATGAGCACACAGCCGGAGATGGCATGTACCGTGCAGGAGACACAGGATATGGTGCGGGAGCTGATCAATTCCCTGTCGGATGAACAGAGAATCTGTGTGCTTATGTTCCATCTGGAGGGTTACAGTATCAAGGATATTGCCACAGTATTGAACTGTTCCGAGAACACCGTAAAGTCCAGACTGAATTATGGACGTAAGAATATCAAGGCAAAGGCAGAGGAGCTTCAGAAGAAGGGCTACAAGCTTTACAGCTACACACCGATGTGTCTTCTTGTATATCTGCTTATGGCAGAACGTGGAAATATGATCGTTACGCATGTATTTGAGCAGATGGCAGGTCTTGGTGGAAATATTGCAGCCGGCATCATTCATGGTGGTGCTATGCAGATGGCAGGCAATGTTACAGGTGGGGCTGCACAGGCAGGAGCCGCCGGACAGGTAGCAGGAGGAATTACACAGGCAGGAACTGCCGGACAGGTAGCCGGAGGAGCCACACAGGCAGGAACTGCCGGATCGGCTGCGGGTGCAGTAGAAACCGGAAAAACTGTAGCAGCTACAGTTGGTAAACAGGCGTTTATAAAGACCATGACAGGAAAGATTGCGATCGCAGCCGCTTCGATCGCGATTGTAGGCGGAGTCGCAGGTGGTACAATCGCCTATAAGTATTCACAGGATAAGGCAAAAGCTACCGATAAAAAGGAAGCAACAGAAGCAACCGATGATACATCAGATCAGACGACCACCGGTGAAGCAGATGCTTCAACGACAGAGATAACGACAGAAGCGTCAACGGAGATAACTACAGAGTCAGCTATCGATGAAAGTCTTTATAAAGCAGCATACAAAGAGGTACTTGAATCCTATAAGACACAGATCGACAATTATTACTGGCAGTATGAATATGATTATTCCACAAAGACTGCAAAAGAAGAACAGACGCCGATCGTATTTGCCGATGTTACAGGTGATGGTGTGCCGGAGATGATCCTGGTAAGATCAGAACAGAACGAAGCTTCAATTGCACAGATGGATATTTATAGCTTTGACGGAACAAAAGCAAAGAGAATCTTTGGAACGGATATGGAAGAATATGGTGGCTGGGATATAAATGCCGCTTCCGGAACCAGTTATTATCTGTTTACGACTAAGAAGGGAACCTTATATGCATATAGTGGGTTCGGAGATGAGAGTTATACAGACAGTTATATCAAATTCACGGTAGATGATTCCGGCATGCTTCAGAAGTCAACAACCTGGACAAGAAGGAAAGGTCCGAATGACGATTATTCAGCAACTGTTGTCACATGTCAAAAGAATGGTTCTGAGATTACAGAGGATAAGTATAATGCTCAGGTAGAGAAGCTGCAGAAGAATTTTGATACGTTATTAATGTATAATGGACAGGGCAAGGATAAAGCCAAGGAGGTTCTTGGTACGCTGGATGATACCGCTATGACTTATGATGAGGCTATGGAATATCTTGGAACGATCACACAAAAAGAAACAGATAAGGCGGACAAAAATCAGAGGGCTTCTAAAGACGGAAAAGAGATATCTGCCGGAAATGCAGGAGAAGTAAAGATGACATTACCGGAGGATCTCCCGGAAAGCTTTCTTATGTCAAGCGGAGTTGGTGCATGGGGCTCCAGTATGGATATCAAACCGGATGGAACCTTTACAGCTTCGTTTCACGACAGTAATTATAGTGGCAGGGGAGTTTCCAGTGGATCCGGATCCTTTAAGAATATTACGCAGATTGACAAATATACATATACCATGGAGCTGGATACCCTGAACTATGATGATGAGCTTGGCAAAGAAACAACAGATGACAATGGCTATACAACTACTTTCACAGAGCTGTATGGAATTGCCGGGGGTACTACCTTTACGGTGTATCTTCCGGGTGCACCGACAGCAGATATGCCGGATGGAATGAAGAATTGGCTGGGCTTTCATTATTACAATGTCCCGATACCGGATGCCCTTGACTGCTATGCCATTTATAATGTAGATAAGGAAAATGGATATTTCAGCACAGGGTTACAGTAAATAGTAAGATGTTTTGGATACGATGAAACCTGTATAAACGCAGAAAGCTGTAAAAATTTACGTTGAATTTTACAGCTTTTTTGCATATACTATTAGTAGAAATGAGCAATACATAAAGGAAGGAGTTGAAAGTATATGGCTAACATTTTACCAGTTTCAGATTTGAGAAATTATAATGAAGTTCTGAAAAATTGTCACAAAGGAGAGCCTGTGTATCTGACTAAGAATGGTAGAGGACGTTTTGTGGTTATGGATATTGAAGATTATGAACGTGATCGAGCAGAAAAGAAGCTCTTGATGAAACTTCAGGAAGCAGAAGAAGCGGTAAAGGATGGTGAAGGCTGGCTTAGCCTGGAAGAACTAAAAGAACAAATGGGGGAATGAAATGTTAAAATTACGGATCAATCCGATTGTTGTTAAGGATTTGAAAGAAATTCGAGAGTATATTGCAGAAGATAATAAGGAGTATGCAGCACGGACAGTACAGGAGATTTATAACAAATTTGAAAACCTTCAAATGTTTCCAGGAATAGGCGCAGAGCTTTCCAAAAGAGTTAGTTTTCAGACTGATTATAAGTATGCTGTATGGGAAGATTATGTAATCATCTACAAGGTAGGAGATGAATATGTCGAAATATATCGTGTCGTTAATCGTTATCGTGATATTACAAAAATATTTGAATGATAGGAACATTGTATTGAAACAGCCATATATGAATGAGAGTTGATGGAAGCTCTTGTTTATGCATGGCTGTTTCTATGATTTATCAGGAAAAGTCAGGAAGACTACACACAATAATACTAAAAATATATAAACCTTACTCTCTCCAGCGTTTCAAGAAAGGCGATAACACGTTTTAACATATCAGGAGCTTCTTCGGGGAACTGTTCTTCCATGATGGATACCAGATTGAATACCGTGTTGTCGCCATTTATATGGACCCATAAGGTACTGCCATATCGATCAAGCCTGATATGGCTTTTCTTTGGTTTGTGAAAATATTTCTGAGCGATCTTGTGATAAAAACCGGTATGCGGCATTTCAATCACAATAATTCCATCGGGCGACTGTTCCCATGCATAGTTCAGGTTGATGCAGGGGATTTTGTCCATATAGTTTGCAGTATGGGTAAGAAAACCGGATTTTGATCTTTTTATAAAAAATTGCGAGAGGGTATCTTTACGATTATGGTTTTGTTTTGCAATGACATTTTGTATATTATATTTTTGCATGAGAAAATAAATCCTTTCCGGGTGAAGATATTAAAGTGTGTTATTGGATGATTGTTTATCCTTCGTTTTATGGATCATGTAGATCATACTGAAAAGCAGGGCAAGGAAGAACAGGCAGCCGCCCCATTTTCCAAGATGGAATCCCATAAGTCCCAGATTGATCCGATCACTTACGCCGAATACGGCAAGGACGGCAAGCAGGATTCCAACCAGCCCTTCACCTGCGATCATACCGGAGGAAAAAAGGATACCATTATTGCGGACGGTTTCGCGGGAAACTTCATCGGCAAATCGACGTTTCTCTATGAAAAGGCGGATCAGACCACCGATCATGATCGGAACTGTCAGGTAAATCGGCAGATACAGTCCGATGGCAAATGGTAGAACCGGGATACCTAAGATCTCGACAACGACAGCAATGCAAATGCCGACAATAACAAGCCCCCATGGAAGATTTCCATTCATAACACCTTCAACGACCATTTTCATAAGGGTTGCCTGCGGAGCAGGAAGCTCGGTAGAACCATATCCCCATGCGGTATTTAGCAGATAGAGAACACCACCGATTGCAAGACCGGAAGCGATCGATCCGATCAGTTCGCCGATCTGCTGCAGATATGGGGTTGCACCGACGATATACCCCGTTTTCAGATCCTGCGAGGTGTCTCCGGCCATGGCTGCAATTATGCAGATAACAGTACCGATGCAGATGGCAGATGTCATACCCCGGTATCCTGTTATGCCGGCTTGCTTTAACAGGATCGTTGCAAATAACAGGGTTGCGATCGCCATACCGGACACGGGGTTATTCGACGAGCCGACGACACCGACCATTCTTGCAGATACGGTTGCAAAGAAAAATCCGAAAATAATGATCAGAATGGATGTGACCGGATTGATCGGAATATCAGGAAATGCACTCAGACCAAATGCTACGATCAGGATACCGCCGATCGCATAAGGAAGCGGAATGTCTTTAGATGTTCGCGAATTTCCATCTGTATGTCCGAAGCCTTTCAGGGCTTTGGCAAATGTGGATGCGATCAGCGGAAATGATTTTAGCAGGCTGAAGATGCCGCCGGCTGCCACCGCGCCTGCGCCGATATACCGCACATAATTTCCCCATAACTGATCGACTGACAGTTCGCGGATCGGAACGGAAGCGGGGAACAGGATGTTGTCACCTCCAATAAGAACGAGCAAAGGCATGATAACAAACCATCCAAGCACAGCACCGCTTAACAGATACGAAGCAACCTTTGCACCACAAATATAGCCGACACCGACCAGCGCAGGGAGGACATCCATACCGAAGCCAGATCCTTTATAAGAGGAAATCGTCCATGTGATCTCACTTGGAAACAAATGCAGACCATCAGCGATAAATTTATAGACAGCAGAGATGCCAAGCCCGGAAAATACCTGCATGGATTTGTGACCGCCGGTTTCTCCGGCGAGCAGTACTTCAGCGCAGGCAGTTCCTTCCGGAAATGGAAGTGTACCATGTTCTTCTACGATCAGAGCGGTACGAAGCGGGATCATGAACAGAACACCGATCAGTCCGCCACAGATGGCGACAAATGCAATCATCAGAAAAGATGGAGGTTTTATATCGGGATTTTCATCTGCCCACATGAACAGGGCTGGCAGCGTAAAGATAGCTCCGGCGGCCAGAGATTCACCTGCAGAGCCGATCGTCTGCACCATATTATTTTCAAGAATTGAATCGCGGCGCATGATCATGCGCACAATACCCATAGAAAGAACGGCAGCAGGGATGGAAGCGGAGACGGTCATACCGACTCGTAAGCCCAGATAAGCATTTGCACCGCCGAACACGACCGCCAGGATAATGCCAAGAATCACAGAAGTAGGTGTAAGCTCCGGCATCACCTTATCTGCCGGAATATATGGTTTAAATTGTTTCATATACAACCCTCAAATCATAGTTTTATGCCACTAGTATGTACAGAGTCTGGCAGAAACATACACAGAAAATCTGAAAAAAGAGCTTCATCAGATATGTCAAGACATGGAAGCTGAAATAATAAAATAGAAGGAAACTACATCTGTATCCAGCTCTATGGCTACTGGCAGGTGGTTTGAAACGCGTTCCACTTTCTATTCGGTTCGCACGCTGATTTGTCAGCAGCCGCCCAAACTCGTCCTTACGGACTCAGACAAGGGCTTGGTGCTGACAGCTAGTGCAAACCTCATAACGAAAGTTCCACTAATGTTTCAATTCACCTGCCACCAGCCATAGAGTTGGAAACAGGTAGGATGTGTTTAAAGAATAACGCCTGCTGGTTGTACCTAAGGAATATCGTATATTCCATGGATACAGCCAGCAGGCGTTTTTGCTTTATGTGTTATTGTTATAAAATAGTTTATTTATTGAGGGCGGCAAGCTGTGCTTTTAAAGCTGCAATCTCAGAAATCATTGCGTTCTTCTCAGAAAGAACAGCCGCAATCTCGGCATCCTTCTCGGATATTAGGGAGTCCTTTTCAGAGAGAGCGGCATCTTTTTCGGATATCAGGGAGTCCTTTTCAGACAGAGCCGCTACCGCTTCATCTCGTTCCTTTTGTAGTTCATCGATCATATAGTGAACCGTATTCTCATCTAACATTCGAAGTGCTTCTTAAAACATGGTGATCACCTCCTCCGGATCATACATATATTCAGACATATCCTTACAGATGGCTTCCATCCAAGGATAGTCAGATACCAGTGCAGAAAGGTCGTCAACCGACTGGGCAGTCAGTAATGACAGCCATGCATTAAGTTCATTGATATCTTTAGCATACTTACTTTCACGGAAAACGTCAAGGGCAACCACATAGAATTCCTGCAAAAGATTCAGTTTGATGCCGGTATCAAAAACAGTTTTCCCATGATGCAGATAAATGTCTGATACCTGTGTCTCTTTGCATTCATTAGGACTGTTTTCAAACATTACGATCGTGTAAACCGTTTTCAGATCCTTGTAGGTAAAGGCGTTTCCTTTCAGGCTTTTCACTCTTGTATACTGACGCAGCATGAGATCGGAGGAGTAGCAGGACATACGTTCACCCGGAAAAGCGTATGGAATTTTCTGGATCTCGACATTTGCGATCGAGCCATCTTCCAACTGGACAAGGATATCCAGAAGCAGGAGCGAGGTGGACGGCAGCATGCTGTCTTCATTTGACAGGATACACTGAACCGTCACCCTTGTTCCGATGATACTGCTGATCAGACTGGATAGCCGTTCCGGATAGATGTCCGGGTTGAACAGCTTCTTGAAAAATGGATCATAAGTTAAAGGCAGAGTTTTTTTACCCTCCATAAATCCCAGAAAACGGTTCTTCCATTCCTGTGTCATGTTCTGATAGGCAAAGTAGCTTCGCGGATGCTTCCGGAGCTCCGCAAGACATTCCTTTTCCGTGCGAGTAGGAAAGAGCTGGTGGATGTTTATTGGAGAACCATTGGTTGGTTGACTGGCATGGTTATGGTTGGTAATTTTTTCGTTTGATATCGGTTGATTGTTAAGGTGATGATTGTTGTTTTGGTTATACATAGATTTTATTCCTCATGATTTCCGGCGCCTGTTTTGTCGACAGGAACAGCATAGCAGAAAAAGAATGAGAAAAAACGTAAATGTAACAAATGGTATGTCTGGATGTAACTTTCGGTAATTTTTGCTGTTTATCCCCCCATAACCCAAGATTATATCAATGTTGTTGAGAGAAAAAAGGATCTATGCTACAATGGTGGCGTGAATTTTGAACGGACAGAAAGGCAACACTATGTATAAATACTATTTATTTGACCTGGACGGCACAATAAGCCAGTCCGAGCCGGGCATTCTCAACTGCATCCGCTATGCTCTGGATGCAGCCGGACTGCCGGAGCCATCGGAGAAAGTGTTAAAGACATTTATCGGACCATCGTTGTACGATTCCTTTACATCCAAATGTCATGTTGACCACGATCAGGCACTCTGGCTGGTGGACAAATACAGAGAACGCTATAACGTGATAGGCCTATATGAGACATCTATCTATGATGGAATCCCGGAGACACTCAAAGCCTTAAAAGAAAAAGGCGCGAAGATCGGAGTGGCGACCTCCAAACCGACAGAACCAACGAAGAAGATACTGGCGAAATTCGATCTGGCACAGTACTTTGATGTTGTGGTAGGAAGCAATCCGGATGGAACCGGCTCGGACAAGCAGGTGCTGATCGCAGAGTGCCTGAAGCGGTTGAAGGAAGCCGATGCGGAAGGTACGGATATGCCACAGGCAGACCGGGAAGAGGCAGTCATGATGGACGATTCCAAGCCAGAGGTTAAGACACAGATACATGAAAAGGATGCCATCATGATCGGTGATCGGATGTTTGACATTGATGGCGGACATGCCTGTGGAATTGATACGGTCGGTGTTCTGTATGGATATGGAAACCGTGAGGAATTTGAAAAAGCCGGCGCGGAATATATCATCAGCTGCCCGGAGGAACTCCTGACATTGTAAGAGAGATTAGACAGAAGCCCTTTTGGATATTATAAGGAGACTTTTAATGGGTATTCATAAGGATATTAAGGGTATATAGAAGGCAAATGCAGGCACATACCATAAAAGAGGAGACGAAAACGTGAGAAAATTATTGACGCTTGAGGATATCCATGAGCGTGAGAAAACAATGGTGTTCATGTTCCATGATCTGTGTGAGAAGCATGGGCTGCGGTATTATCTGTGCGGCGGCACGCTGCTTGGAGCAGTCAGACATCAGGATTTTATTCCGTGGGATGATGATATCGACATTCTGATGCCAAGACCGGATTATGAGAGATTACAGGAAGTGATCAAAGAGCAGCCGTTTCTGCCGGATCATAAGTTCCTGTCGACGAGCCTTGGCAATCTGGATGAACCATATACGAAGCTTGCGGATACGAGGACCAGACTGGACAAATATTATACAAAGGACAAATATGATATCTATCTGTGGATGGATATTTTCCCGATGGATGGACTGCCGGATGATGATGCAGAGATTGAACGGATCTATAAAAAGGCACATTGGTATCGCCGCATCATCCAATATCTGAAGATGAAGACAGGGCGGGGCGGTAATCTGGTCAAGAAGATCGTGAAGCCGATCCTGAAACCATTTGCGCATTTGATATGGGGCAAGAAGCGGACAGTGAAGAAGCTGATCCGGTTATGTACACAATATGATTTTGAATCATGCAAATATGTTGGCGGCATTGCCTGTGGCTATGGTCCGCAGGAGAAGATGCCAAGGGAAGAATATGTAAAACCAATGAAAGTGACATTTGGCGGACGGGAGCTGATCGCACCGGGTTGTACCGATTACTATTTGACATCCCTTTACGGTGACTATATGAAGCTTCCGCCGGAAGAAGACCGGAAAGCTCACATTATCAAAATGTATCAGGTGGAAGAATAATAGATATTTGCACGGCGGGCATAGCAATATGCCGAAAGTGCTTTCCATGACAGGATAACAATTCGTACAGATATTTAGAAAAAATATTGCAGGAGGAAATAATAATGAAAGATAAGATTTTAGAAGAAGATCTGTTGTATATTGCAAATGCAGGTGGAGATTATGAGAAATTATACGGCAAATCCATCTTGATCACAGGAGCAACCGGACTGGTTGGTTCACAGATCGTAAAGGCACTGCTTAAGATGAACGAAGTAAAGAATGCTGATATCACGATCTATGCATTTGTCAGAAATGCAGAAAAGGCAGACAAGATCTATGATGAATTTGCAAAGGATAAGCTGGTGTATGTGATCGGTGATGTCGGAGATCCGGTTACCGATGAGACTGTAACCCTGTCAAATGGCAGGAAGATCTCAGAAGTACAGATCAACTACATCATCCATGCAGCAAGCCCTACAGCATCCAAGTTCTTTGTGGACTATCCGGTGGAGACGATCATGACTGCGGTAAATGGTACAAAGAATATGTTAGACCTTGGTAAGGAGAAGCAGTCCGAGGGTGTTGTATATATATCATCGATGGAAGCATTTGGCGCACCGGATCCTGAAAAGCCATATGTAAAGGAAGATGATCTGGGATACATCGATATCCACAATCCAAGAAGCTGTTATCCGGAGGGCAAACGTCTCTGCGAATGTATGTGTTCTTCTTACGCAAGTGAGTATAAGCTGCCGGTTCGTATCGCAAGATTGTCACAGACATTTGGCGCAGGCATCAGCTATGAGGAGAACCGTGTATTTGCACAGTTTGCAAAGGCTGCTATGAATAAGACAGATATCGTTCTGCACACAGCCGGAAAATCCGTTGGCAACTACTGCTATACCAGAGATGCCGTAATGGGTATCTTACTCCTTCTTGTAAAAGGAAATGATGGTGAAGCCTATACCGTAGCACATCCGGAAGCACACATCACGATCGGAGATATGGCAAAGATGGTTGCAGAGAAACTGGCAAATAATGAGATCAAGGTCGTATTTGACATACCGGAAAGTGCCATGACATTTGGCTATGCACCGGATGTAAATATGCGATTGAATTCAGATAAACTTCAGGCACTTGGATGGAAGCCGGTGATCGGTCTTGAGGAAATGTATACCCGTATGATGAAGAGCATGGAGTATACAAGATAAAGTTCGGAAAGAAATAAACAGAAACTGCTGCTGCAGGGGACGACCTGTTCTATGGTAGCAGCAGTTATTTGCATTACAGGAAAGTCTGGGATAAAGAAAACAGGAGGAAGTGACAGTTGGTAAACAGGATCGTAGTCGGAGCGGACAGCTTCAGTATACATGGAAAATTTGATGAGCAGGGGATGTTCCTTTTGATGGAAGAGGGCGATATCCTTTCAGATGAGGATTTTGCGCGTATCGTGACCTTTGTTGATGACCACAGGAACGGAGATATCTTTCTGTTGCCGAAGAAATACGGACCGAGCAGGAACAGCAAGAAGGGAATTATGTATGCGCCGTTTTCCGCATATCGCGAGAAAGGAAAGCATGCGCCCTGGCTTGCACAGAAGCTGGACAGAGATCAGGAATTTCATGGTGTCTATGAGCAGCTTGCAAATGGTGTGATCTCTACGGAGATTTTAAGATTCCTGCACGGATTTACACCATTCGGTATGATATTTAAGGGAAGTCTGTTAAATCAGTTGATGGAGATTGCAGATGCCGGAATACAGAATGCCGGGCAGGATGCAAATGTGACATTCGGAAGCCCTGCACACACATTGGAGGACGTTCTGGTAAAGGGATCATTTCCGGTATTAAAATGGCTGCTTGCGGTTCAGGCAAGAGCCTGTCTGGATGAGAAGCTCTATTATATCGATGGTGTTGACTATACTTTGAAAAACAGCTTTGAAGGGGATAAGACCTTTTTTGAAGGAATCTATGACCGGGCATGGTATAAGGATACCGTTGATCAGCTGATCGAATGGTTAAAGGAAATGTCCATCCATCAGGAAACCCTGCAAATGCTTGTTATGCAGCATGCACTGTTCATTGTAAAATTTATGATCCAGGCAAATCTCGATAACCTGAACAAGCATTTATTTGAAGAGACCGACGGCGAGGCTTTTTTGTGGAAGCTTGGGGAAGTGCTCTCTTATATAGATGATTCGATCATTTGTGAGAATCAGGGATATCATGTGGATATGAAGAATGAAGACTGTCTGGTATGGGTATTGCTGATCTTAAAGTATAAGGACACCGGTCTGGAATTTGATTTTGCGGATGGCTGCTACAGCTATAATGATATTCAGATCGGAGAACTTACGAAGCCGACGGCGGACATTCAGTTTATGGATAATAAAGATATGGAGGATCACACAGAGCTTACGATCGAAGGACGGTTATCGCCGATTCTTTTGATGAATGGAGCAGAGTTTGGTGTTCTGGTCGGTGACCGCTTCTATCCGGCAGAATATAATGAGCGGTATGCACATACAAAAGCATTTGGCATGTCGATCTTCAAGCTTCGGGCATTTACGATCCGGGTGGAGCTTCCATATGGACAGGAAACAGAACTGGCTTATGTAACAAGAGTCCGGGCGGATGTCTTTGAAAATGGTGAAACGATGGGAATGTCGGTAGAGGATCTTCCGGTCACTCTGGAATTCGATTCTCATTTCAGCCGTTTGTGCGACCGTTTCCGTCACAGCTATTGGAAGATCAATAAGAAGCTGTATATGTATAAGACAGAAGCCAATATCATGAAGGTTGATCCGGTAAAGCATGGGAAGATTGCAGGCAGAGAACTGACGTTATGGCGAGATATGTTTGCAACCGGACAGAAGAAGGTTATTAAGTTTATCATTGTCCGGGCGTTCTTAAAGGCAAAGCCGTTTTTAAAGCATCGTCCGATCTGGCTCTTTTTTGATAAGATATATAAGGCGGGGGACTCTGCTGAATATATGTACAAATATGCAAGAAGCAAGAAGGATGGCATCAAATGCTATTATCTGGCAGATGGGGCATCGGAAGATTACGCACGTCTGGAACGCGAAGGCATGAAGCCGGTCAAACGGAGAAGCGTCAAGCACCGGTATGCATTTTTGTATGCGGATATGGTGATCGTGTCAAACTCTACCGTCTACGCATTTAATGATTTCGGTACGATCAATTCGGCACTGATCCGTGATCTGATGAACTTCCATGTAGCCTGTGTCCAGCATGGTATGTCTATCCAGAAGATTGCAGTTGCGCAGAACCGGTTGAGAGATAATACACGGTTGTATTTCTGTGCATCCAAATATGAGATTGAAAATCTATCGAAGCCAATCTACGGCTATGAGGGTTATGATGCATTGAAGCTGACCGGAGTACCGCGTTATGATGGACTTATAAATGAAGATAAACGGCAGATCCTGTTATCCCCGACCTGGCGGATGCAGGCAGCAGTTCCGGTTACAAAGAATGAGGGTGTGAGCCGTGACTACAATCCACTTTTTAAGGAGACAACCTATTATCAGGTATATAACAGCCTTATTAATGATGAGCGTCTGATCGCTGCGGCACAGAAATATAATTATAAGATCGTCTATGTACTGCATCCGATCGTCAGCCCGCAGATCGATGATTTTGATAAGAATCCTTCGGTAGAGATCATTCCGGCGGTTGCCGTTCATGGACATTCCGGTGTCAATTATGAGAAGGTGTTCCGGGAATCCAGTCTGATGGTTTCGGATTTCTCCGGTGTTCAGTTCGATTTTGCTTATATGCGTAAGCCGGTGGTCTACCTGCACCATCACGATATACCGAAGCATTATGAGGAAGGAACCTTCCACTATGATACGATGGGATTTGGCGAGATCTGTGAGGACAACGACGAATTGATCGATGTTCTGATCTCTTATATGCAGAATAACTGCGAGATGAAACCGGAGTACCGCAGACGTGCCGATGATTTCTTCCGGTTTGACGACCATGACAACTGTGAACGGATCTATGATGTCATGATCGACTACCAGAAGACAAAGATTCATTAAGATATAGCTTTTTCTATAGCATCAACTATGATCTCCAGGGTTTTTAACCGGGCATATTTTTTATCGACTGATTCGATGATGTGCCATGGAGCATAGGTGGTGCTTGTTTTTTGCAGCATTTCATTGACGGCTGTTTCGTATTGATCCCATTTTTCACGGTTCCGCCAGTCCTCATCTGTGATCTTCCATTGTTTTTCCGGTGTATTCTGACGCAGCGTGAATCGTTCAAGCTGAGTGTCTTTATCAATCTGTATCCAGAATTTGATGATCACAGCACCCCAGTCATACAGTTCTTTTTCAAATTCGTTGATTTCGTTGTAAGCACGTTTCCAGTCATTTTCACTGCAAAATCCTTCGATCCGTTCTACCATGACTCTGCCATACCATGTTCGGTCGAAGATAGCTACATGACCGGAGCGTGGAAGCCTGGTGAAGAAACGCCAGAGGAAATGTCGGGATTTTTCATACGGAAGAGGACTTGCGATTGGGAATACTTCGTAACCGCGAGGATCTAATGCTTCCGTTACACGCTTGATATTGCCGCCTTTTCCGGCAGCATCCCAACCTTCGTATGCAATGATGACAGGAATCTTTTTGTGGTAAATGCTGTTGTGCAGCTCTCGAAGCTTTCCCTGTAATTCTTTCAGATGTTTGGAATATTCTTCATCAGATACCGTCTTGTCCTGTAAAGAGATATCCGACAGCTTCGGCATGTCCATAAGAGGGAATACATTCTGTGGGATCGGAACTGCCAGTGAATGATTTTGTAGGGCAACATCGATTCCTTCGGTCAGGATTTCTAGAACCTGAAGCTCTGCCCATTTCTTGGAGCTGCCATCGATGATATACCATGGTGCGCGGGAAGAATCGGTAGCATCTAAGAATTTGTCAAAAATATCCATGTATTTGTCATAATGCTTGTTCTGTGCAAGGTCGGTATCGGTCACTCTCCATTTGGTTGCAGGATCATCGGCAAGCGTCCGGATCCGTTTCTTCTGTTCTTTCTTCGAGATGTTCAGGAAGAATTTGACAACCAGATAGCCGTTATCGGTCAGCTGTCGTTCAAATCTCCGAACATTGGCAATTCGAAGCTCGTAGTCTTTTTTTGACAATTCTTTGTGTGCGTATTCACGCGTAAGCTGATCCATCCAGCCGGAATCCATAAAGACAAAATTGCCGGCTTCCGGTATCTCTTTTACAAATCGCCAGAGAAATGGTTTCCGTCTGTCTTCTTCTCTGACCTTTTCCAGCGATGCAACCCGGTAAAAACGTGGATCGATATTGTTGATGATCCGTCCGACCAGACTGCCTTTGCCGGAAGTACCCCAGCCTTCTACCAGAACAATGACCGGAAGCTTGTGTTCCCGGACGGCTAGCGTCTGCGCCGCCAGCTTTTCCTGCAAAGCCTTTAACCGTGTCTTCATTTCCTCGTCCGATGGCTTTTCCTTCATAATTCGATTATTCAACATACATAACACCCCCTGTGTAATAATGAAATTAATTTTTTTATATTGTGTGAATTATGCGTTGGGATATCTTAACTTACCAATACAGGGGCATTTGAGGTCGCCGGTCCTTAGATGGCGCATTAGCGGCATCTTAGTACCGTTGCAGACCGAAACGAGCGGAAGCGTCCCCTGATTGGTAATGTTAAAGGTATCCCATGCATATCAATGTATAATTTAAAAAATTAATTTCATTATTTTCCGGTTATATCATAAAGTCAATGGACAAAATGCATTAAATATCAAATCGAGAAGAACACGCATATAAAAATTTTTTTTATTGTGTTAACAAATCCTATTGTCATGCCGACTGTTATATTGTAGAATATACATGAGGTTAGGGTTGGATTCTTGTAGAATTTATTTTGTGCTGAATTTTGAAATAATATTGAATGAAAGCATTCTTTTTTTTTCAGAAAGAATGCACATAGGAATGATACAGGAGGGACGCAGACTATGACATCAGGTGAAGAATTATTAGAATTAAGAAAGTCTACAGGAATGAACAGACGCGAATTTGCTGAGTATTTCGAGATACCGTATAGAACTGTACAGGACTGGGAACTTGGAAATAGAAGAATGCCATACTATCTTCTTCGTCTTATGGTTTACAAAGTAGACAAAGAAAATCTTGCAAAGCAGGACTGATTCAGGTAATTATTTTTTAAACAGATGATGGGCGAATAGGTATTGAAAAATCACGGGCATGTTATGTGTCCGTGATTTTTTAAGAAAAACAGAAAATAAAGCACACAAAACAGGGAGTAGAAACAGTGGCAAAGCAGTACGTGATGATCAATGACATAATCGAAGAACATAATGCGAGAATGTATAACTTAAGAAAATACTACCCGTTTTTTGTGTTATCGGAAACTGCATTTACACAGTACAAGGATGGACGATATAACAGTTTGGATATGGGATATATCACCATGGCGGTACTGCGTTTTTTTATTGAGGAAAACAACTTCAACGAGAGGGACATCACATATCCCCAGTGTGAAGCATTTATAAAAGAGCTACTGATCCGTGATTTCGATATTGAGATCGAGGACGAGGATATGGCAGACCTGATCTTATATATATTTGACAAGATCAGAAATGACGGAAAAGCATTTGAATTTACATTTTACGATCCGGGTAAGAAGCAGAAGAAGACCGGACGTGTCAGACTGATCGACAGCCGGATCACGGATGGAAAAGTGCTCTATTACATAACTGCGGATGGGATAGAATTCTATCTTGATACCAAGGAGATCAAGGACGAGAGCAAGATCAATGTAGAACAGGTTTTGCTTGAGAAGATGATCACCGGAGAGAATTTCAAGGGAGGTATCGAGGTTGTCAAGCGGATCAACAGCGAAGTGAACCGGCTTGTAAGAGAAAAAGACGATATCGTAGATCTGCTTTCTTACGATGTATTCGCCGGGGCAGAAGCTTATGAGAAATATATGAAGACGGTTGGAAAATGGTTTTCCGAGGAACAGAAATTATTTGCGAAGAACAAGACGCTGGTCGATAAGGCAGTTGCGAAAGCGAACTTTGACCACCTGACAAAAGGTTCTACGTTGTTGGATGAGATTAGTCAGTTGGAACTGGAATTGAAGAAGACCATATTAAAGCATGGAAATCTGATCAACAGCACCATGGAATTACAGAATATATCGGACAACATTATTCAGAAGGCGAAGTTAAAGCGTCTGCGTCCGGTATTTGATTTTGAAAAGGAATTACAGAAGATGATCAGGGAGGATCGGCCGGATAAGATGGGCATGATCCTTGCTCCTTTATTTGCACCGGCGATCGCAAAGTCATTTTCGATGACATCGATCGACAATCTTCTTACGCTCAAATCAGAGGATGAGGCGAAGATGGTGACAGCAAAGAAAGAAGATGTAAATGCAAACTTCCGCTATGAGGATGAGATCGAGGAAGAACGCTCCGGCAGGAACTACGGTAAGTTATTCTTTGAACTGATGGATGTACTTGTCCGCTGGAAGAAACTCAGCCTGAAAGAATTCAACGGATTCCTTGAGATACGATTTGGAAAAGAAATCTATGAGAATGCCGATTATTACGCATTCCTTACCCATCTGGCACAGAAGAAGGAATATGATATCAGCCGGATGTTAAAGAAGCAGGATACCATGCTTGAAAAGCTGGTAGTTGACAGCATCCGGGAATATCAGAAGGTTCGGGACAGCATCGGAGAGCAGCAGATACCACAGGCTACAGCCGACAGCATTTCAACCGTAAGCGTACCGGACATTTATTCGGAAGATGCTTATGCTCCGGACATCTCATTTGAGCCATACAAAGATATGCGCTTCACGCTGACCTTTGACAGCACCGAGGAGATCCCGGTTGGAGAGGATATGTATGTGACGAACATCCTGTTTGAAGTGCGATAGATGATATTTGAACAAAAAAATAGTATGTATATTGTCTGTAAATATTGATTTGTTAATACAGGGGCATTTGAGTCCGCCGGTACTTGATGGCACATGAGTGGCATCTTAGTACCGCTGCAGGACTCAACGAGCGAAAGCGTCCCCTGATTGACAAAGTCAATATATACAGACAAATATATGAATAGATATTTTGTTCAAACATCAATGATAAAAATACATGTGAGGAAAAAAGATGGACAGCAGAAATTTGGATAAGGCGATTGAGATCTACGCCAGACTGATACAGGGCGAAACGATCGCGAAAGCAAGCAGAGAAAACAGTGCTCTGTACGAAGATTATTATGGAAATGCAGAGGTCTACGAGATTGTAGGCAATCTGTTAAAGAAACTGAATCTGAGTATTTACGAATACAATGAAGCACTTTATATCACTCCGGGTGAAGGCAACCGGGTATTTGGTTATACAAATGACGATATGAAGCGCATACTTGGACTGCGGCTGAATAAAGAATTGTTCCTATGCTATTTCCTCATGTATGTGATCCTGCTGTATTTTTATAAAGATTCCGGAAGCTATCAGTTCCGTGAATTTATCAAGCCGGAAAAGGTGATTGAAGAGGCGGACAAATATCTGGCAGATGTGACGAAGCGGTTGTCTGTATTTTCCGCAGAGGATGTCGGGGCAGAGAGCTTTAAAGCGGTTGGACTGCTGTGGGATGAGCTTCCGGCAGTCAGTCATGCAGTCTATGACGGAGAAAAGACGAAGGCGTCAAAGGCATCCAAATCCGGTTATGTGAAGCTGACATTTAACTTTATGGTCAGCCAGAAATTATTTGTCGAGAACGAAGAACGCTACTATCCGACCGATCGGTTCAAGGCGTTATGTGAGAATTACTTTGAAGAATACAGGGGACGTCTGTATCAGCTGCTTGGAGGTGAAGAGGATGCCGTGCATTAACCGAATACGAGTGAATAATGTAAAATACAATTTTGGTACACAGCAGTACGATGATTTTTCGATGCGGATGTATGGCAAGAACACGCTTTATGACCTTGCAAATGGTGGAGGAAAGAGTGTGCTGATGCTTCTTCTGCTTCAGAATCTGATACCGAACTGTACGTTAGATGATAAGCAGCCGATCGAGAAATTATTCCGGAATGGCGGCGGCAATACGACTATTCATTCCCTGATCGAATGGAAATTAGACGATGCGGATATCAAGGACGGATACCGCTACATGACGACCGGTTTCTGTGCTAGAAAAGCAAAGGAATCCGATGAAGGAGCATCACAGGACGGACAGACGGCGGCGATCGAATATTTCAATTACTGCATTTTCTATCGGGATTACAATAAGAACGATATCATTAATCTTCCATTGTCAAATGGTAATGAAAGAATTACATACAGTGGTCTAAAATCCTACATTAAGGAGCTTGGACATAAGGATATGAGCCTTGAAGTGCGTCTGTTTGAGCGGAAAGGGGAGTACCAGCGGTTCATCAGCGAATATGGTCTGCATGAGAGCCACTGGGAGATCATCCGTGGAATCAATAAGACAGAGGGTCATGTCCGTACTTATTTTGAGACGAATTATAAGACGACCAGAAAAGTAGTAGAGGATCTGCTGATCGAGGAGATCATAGAGAAAGCATTTCTGACCCGTACCGGTAGGGATGGGGATGAGAGCACAATGGCAGAAACTCTGCTTGACATTAAGGATAAATTGAACGTATTGGCACAGAAGAAGAGGGATATTGCGAACTTCGATCATCAGATCGAGCTGATCAATGTCCTGCAGGCAAAGGTCAATTCCTGTATCAACCAGTACGAGGCACACGAAGATATCACAAGGCAGCTTGCGGATATCTATGTGACGGGAAAAGAACTGACATCGAGGGAAAATGAACATCTGGAAGAACTGCTTGTAGCAAAACAGACTGCATTTGAACAGAAGGAAAGTCAGAAGAAGCGGTTGGAGAATCTGAAGATCACCAGAGATGGTTTCCGTCTGCAAGAGCTTCGGGATAAGTCAGAGCAGTTAAATGCAAATCTTGCTGAAAATGAACGACAGGTATCGGCATTAAAGCAGGATATGAATATGAAAGAAAGTATCAATGATTATCTGGGTTATCTGGAAGATAAGAAACAGTTATCCGAGAACCAGAAGATCATCGATCATATCTTACAGAATACCGGTGCAGACCGCGAGAAGATGACGGTCTATGCCTATAACAGAAAGCTCAGGGATGATGCACATTTGAAAGAGCTTCTTCTGGCAAAGGAGGAGGTCGAACAGTCGCATGAACATGCGGTGAAAGAAGCTGATTACTGCACAAAATGCATCAAAGAGGGCGAGATCGAGCTGGCCGTATCCGGAGACAACCGGAGGGCAGCTTCGGACAAATTACAGTCCTTAAATAACAAGATATCCGAGCTGACCTCACAGGTTGCCCTGCTTGTTGTGTCGGATGCGGCAAACGTGATCGAAGCATCCGAAGAAAAGGCAGAAGAACTAGAGGCATCCTTACGGGCACTTGCAGAGAGCATCCGGGAAGATCAGGAGCAGGTATTTGAAGACCGTTACCGGTTGTCACTTGCGGAAAACAGTCTGGAAACACTGGAAAAAGAATATGAGACGAGCCATCTGGATGCAGAGGAATATCGTCAGGCAGCTAAGAAGTTAGAAAGCATTATGGCGGTATATAGTGTAGAGAAAGCAGAAGAAATCATAGATGCGATCAATGCAAGGATCACAGGAACGCTGACCGAGACGATCACCAGAAAACAGGAGATTGAACGTTTGCTCGAAAGACGCAAATATCTGGAATCCGGACGTTTATTCGGACCGAGTGCAGGAGCATCGGCAGTTATTGATTATATCGTGACCAGACATGGACATATGGCGATGCACGGAGCTGATTATCTGGCAGCACTTAAGCCGGAGCAGCGGACGGAGATCTTGAAGAAAAACAGAGCACTTCCGTATGGAGTAGTCGTGAAGAATTTCGCTGATATAGCCGAAGATATCAATCTGGATTCGATTCAGACGGACAATGAGATGGTTTTAATCTACGATATGGATGACCTGTCCGAAAAGGCAGTTACCTTAAACGAAAATGCCGTTATGGTCTGCAGAAAAGGCGAATATTTCACAGACGATGAGATTCTGAAATCGTTAAAAGAAGAACTGACGATCCAGATTCGTGGTCTTGAGGATGAGATTTCGATGATCGATGAGAAGCTTGCGACCTACCGGGAAGATCTGGCATTTGTCGGTCATCTGGCAGATGAGAGGCACCTGGATGCGGCAGATATTGAACGAAAGCTGAATCAGGATCTGTTAAATAAAAAGGATGAGGTCCGTGAGCTTCAGGATCGTATAGCAGAACGGACAAGCCGGATCACGCATCAGAAAGAAGATGAGGCATCCGTAAAAGAAAAGCTGCATGAGCTGGAGGAAGACAAATCGATCCTGCTTCGTATTAAGGAGCTTTCTGATCTGGCAGTTGAGGAAGAAGTCCGTTATACGGAGAATGTTCAGAAAGAGCAGCGGATCACCGGACAGATCGAAGAACTGAAGAGGGATGCAGTCAGATGGAATACAACAGTGAGCGAGACGGAAGCACGGATGCTTGCGATCGCAAACAGTATTCAGGATATACAGGATAAATGGCAGAATTATTTCAAACCTTATTACCCGGAGGATGGAAAAGTGGATGTGTCACTGGATCCAAAGCAGAAGATTCAGGTGGCACTTGGACAGGAAACGGAAGATGTATCCAGACGGGATATCGAGATCCTTACGATCTCTGATGAAGTGCTAGAGACAGAATTTATGGCGATGTATGCAGTAGCAAATAAAAATGCACCGGATGTAGAGGATAAGAAGAAGCTGGTTCAGGCATTGTCACAGTCAATGGATCGTATTCTGCATACGATCGAGAAGCGTGGCGTGAAGCTTTCGGATCTGGAAGCACAGACACAGTTATTTGCCACATCCGAGCAGCAGTTGCAGGCACTTTCTGATGAATTGATGCGTCTGGAACTGGTATCAGCATCGATGGCGGAAGAACTGAAGAATGTATCAAAGGCTTCCGGCAGATTGGAAGGAAATATCGAATATGCGGTTGCCAGTCTGAAAAAGACTTATGGTGAAGATGCATATGCAGAAGAACAGATTTCTCTAAGTGAAGCAGAGCAGGCGATCACACAGGGCGATCAGATCCTTGCCGAGCTGGAACAGAGTTATAAGAAGACAGCAGAGGAATATGAGACCTGTAACAAAGAGCAGGGCTATATGATCGAGCTTTATAAAGATGTAAAACGTATCGTAGATACAAATGACATTAATGTAGAAAACGGTAAGCTGTTAGAAGCCGGAAAAGAGGAGCTGCGACAGGCATTTGAGACCAGTCTGTTACGATATGACAGAAGCCGCAAGAATTTGGAAAAGACAAGAAATGAACTGATGCGGTTCAAGGGACAGACAGCGGAAGCACTCAGCGAAATGGGTGTATTCGAGATGGCAGAAACGATCCGCAGAGATGTCATCATACCCGAAAACTACTATGATGCAAAGGCGTTGCTTGAAAGCCTGTTACAGATCATTTCCTATATCGATCTGGAAAAGGAAAGAGTGGAAAAGGGAATCGAAGATATGGTTGCGATCAAGGAGAATTTCTGCAGTCAGTGTTTACAGCGTTGTATGGATGTAAAGACTGAGCTTGAGAAGCTTCCAAAATTATCGAAGATTACCGTCGGAGAAGAAGTGATCCGTATGGTCGATCTGACGATTCCTTATGTAAAAGAAGAATTTCTTGCACAGCGCATGTCTGATTATATTGACGATATCGTAAAAGGCGCAGATGCCTATGAGGATGAGCGGAAGCGTGTTCGCTATATCCGTGACTGCCTTGCATTGAAGCGGTTATTTGGCGTAATGGTCACAGACATGAATGCGATCAAGTTGAAACTATATAAGAGAGAGCGTATCAAGGAGCAGAGCCGGTATCTTCGTTATGAAGAAGCGGTTGGTAGTACCGGACAGTCACAGGGTATCTACATTCAGTTTCTGGTTGCGATCATCAACTATATTGCAGGTATGTATTCCTATGGCGCAGAGGGCGAGATCTCTACAAAGACGATCTTTATCGATAATCCGTTTGGTGCGGCAAAGGATGTATATATCTGGGAGCCGATCTTTGCCATGCTTGCAGCTAATCATGTGCAGTTGATCGTTCCTGCCCGTGGCGCAACTCCGGCGATCACCGGCAAATTTGATGTGAACTACGTTCTTGGCCAGCAGATGGTCGGTAACCGCCAGCAGACGGTTGTTGTCGATTACACCAGCAAGACCTCGCAGGAGGAACTGGAATATCAGGACATCACCTACCAGCAGGCAACCTTCGACTTTATATAAGGTGTTATACCGTACAAACAAATGCCGAACATACCATTTGTTACGCAAAACACTTGCGTTCGATTCTCACGCAGCGGTGCTAAACTCACTGCTTATGCAGTTCGTTAAGAACCGGCGTTCGAATAGGTTTGCTACACAAAGGTATGTTCGGCATTTGTTCTGATATGATTGTCAAACAGATTTATAACCCCAAAAGCAGGTATAGAACCAAAATGAAAGAGATTATTACATATTATTCCGTAAGACGCTTGCGCTCTAATCCTCGTGCAGTGGTACATAAGGTTGCAAAGGACGCAACCTAAGTACCGGCCTCGGATAAGGCTTACTTCATAACAGTAATAATCTCTTTCATTTTGCCTAAAATGTTAGAATTGTTTTACAATAGCCCCATGCATATTATAGTCTATAAGCTTTTTCTGCATTTACGCAAAACACTTGCGTTCGAATAGGTTTACTGATGGTAGTAGCTTAAGAAATCAGCAATTCTTCCCATAGCGGTTTTAAGCTGCACGATATTCGGCAGATATACGATACGGAAATGATCCGGGTCTGTACAGTTGAAGCCGGTACCACAGGTGATCAGGATCTTCTTCTCACGGAGAAGATCAAGGGCAAACTTCTCATCATCCTTGATATGGAACTTCTCCTGATCCAGTTTCGGGAATATGTAGAAAGCAGCTTTTGGCTTCACAACGGATACACCGGGAATGTCACAGAGGGCGTTGTAGATATATTCACGCTGTTCGTAGATTCGTCCGCCCGGAAGCAGAAGTTCATCGGCACTCTGATAACCGCCCAGAGAAGTCTGAACGATACTCTGTGCAGGAACATTTGAACAAAGGCGCATTGAAGACAGAAGATTCAGACCTTCGATGTAGCCTTTTACATGATCCTTTCTGCCGCACAGACACATCCATCCGATACGATAACCGGCTACACGATGGGATTTGGACAGACCATTGAAGCTGATCGTGAATACATCCGGTGCCAGAGATGCGAGTGCAACATGCTTTCTGCCATCCATAACCAGTCTGTCGTAGATCTCATCTGCAAACAGGATCAGGTCGAATTCTCTTGCAAGATCAACGATCTGTTCCAGAATCTCCTTTGGATATAAGGCACCTGTTGGGTTATTTGGATTGATCACGACGATACCCTTTGTATTTGGAGTGATCTTACTTCTCATATCATCGATATCCGGATACCAGTCACTCTGTTCATCACAGATATAGTGAACAGCAGTACCGCCTGCCAGTGTGACAGAAGCTGTCCATAATGGGTAATCAGGAGAAGGAACCAGAATCTCATCTCCATTATTTAAAAGTCCCTGCATAGACATGGTGATCAGTTCACTTACACCATTTCCGGTATAGATATCGTCAATTCCGACATTTGGAATATGCTTTAACTGGCAATACTGCATGATAGCCTTTCTCGCGGAGAATAAGCCCTTGGAATCGGAATATCCTTCGGTGTCTCTCAGATTGTAAGACATGTCTTTGATGACTTCATCCGGTGCGTGAAAACCAAATGGTGCAGGGTTTCCGATATTCAGTTTCAGAACATCAATGCCCGCTGCCTGCATGCGGTTTGCTTCGTCCATAACAGGACCTCTTATGTCATAACAAACGTTATCGAGTTTCGTTGATTTTTCGTATGTTCTCATGCGATATACCTCTCTTTATAAGAATTTATCCGGCTCCCAAAACCGGAAGTTAAGCAACCTTAAGAATCCATTTTTGTACAGGAAACTGTTGTTATGGGAATCTGCCGGACTTTATAAGATGACAATAAAAAAGCCCAAGCAAATAAATTTTGCTTAGGGCGAACTTATCATTTTATAGTCCGTGTTACCACCTAACTTCAGGAAAAAACTTCCTGCACTCTGTACGGCCAGATCTCTTAACCGTTGTTCCTGTAACGTGGAACCTTCCGTTGACTGCTAATCTAAAACCTATTTCGCAATCACAGCTCGGGGACTGCTTCCTTAAGATGTTCTACAGGCTCACACCAACCGCCTGCTCTCTGAAGTAACACTTGCTTAAGTACTCCTTCCTGTCATAGCCTTTGATTTTTCTAAAAGTCTAGCACTGCACAGGGGAAAAGTCAACTTAATTTTTATGCAAATTTTTCGGACGGTCAAATGTGTGTAGCAGATGAAAATGGATAATAAACGCAGGCATATATCAACTGGAATTGAATGGTATATTTATTGGTTTATAATGCAAATAGATGTGAATTGTTCGACAGAGCCTTAATTAAATATACAATATATGCAATTAATACCACAATGCAATAAATGAACACAAAAAGACAAAATAAATACAATAAAATGATTAAATTGTCAAAAAATAATGTTGACAAATCGGGTATTATCACATATAATAAAGATACATTAAAGAACGGTCATCAAACAGATGCCACCCGGATAAACAGATCGAGGTCCGGTACACGGAAACTGGTCAAAAGTAAAAGATGTTTTCCGGAAGTTCAAGGAAGGAGGAGATTCCGTTGGATACAATTGAAGAACAGTTTTATCGTAGCAGCATACATGATTGGGAAGTTGTTTCCACACGGGATGCCTTATCGATATAACTTGAAACAAGTCCCCACACGGATGCCGGTTCGGCATAGATTGAAGTATCGGGACGTAGGTATTAGATTACTGGTTATGTTCTGCTAGGATTGTTCAAAAACACAAGATATAGATAGTGTTTCAAGGGCATTAGGCTATATCACATAGACGCTTAGAAATTGTTGGAAGGATTGGTACAACATAGTATCTGTTCAGGCAGTGACTGTTACAGATGCCACTTGTTTAGATTCGTTATAAGCAGGAGTTTATATAATATGTACCATTGCGGTATAACATTTCACATCTTTTGAAATATTGTACCATACATCTAAGATTTGAATGATGCAGTTGCATCGGGAGCATAAATATTTGCTCATCCTTCAGTAGAATTTATTTATAGATTTTATATAAAATGGCGTTTTATATGGCAGGTGTGGAAACCTCGAATATTTACAGAATACTTCGATAATAATCTAAAATTAAATACATACAAAGACCCAGGTGCTTATGCATCTGGGTTTTTGTATGTATTTGTATGAAAAAGGTGGCAGTCAACCCACAGCAGGTGGATGGTCAATTGACATTAATGGTGATTTCGTTATTTGAAGCACATTGCCAGTAAAGGCGGGTGCTTGTTTGAGTCCAAAGGACGAGTTGGCACAGGAGCCTTTACGAATCAGGCATGTGCATCAAATAGAAATCGAAATGAGTCAATTGACCATCCACCTGCTGTGGGTTGACTGTCACCTTTTTTTCATACCGTCTGATCAGGCGGAACAAAGAGCGGGAGATCTGGGATATTATAAGAGAATACAGCTGTAATAATGATAAGTCCGATCAGAAGAATATAACCGATACTATACACCCATTTTGGAATCTGGTGGAGCGAAAGCAGGTGAATCACACTTAGAAGCTGTCCTGCCAGAATACCGATGCCATAGGCTGTAAGGTCGATAGACATTCCGGTAAGTCCGAATCCGCCGGAGAACACATAATAGATGCTGACAATGATCAGATCTGAGATGCAGACGCTGGCTGAGATCATCAGGATCACTTTATGGATCGAAGGTCCACAGGGAATAAAATGCAGACCATAAAGAATCAGCATAACGATGAGCACCGGATACAGGGTAAGCTTCAGATGCTCCCAGATACTTTCATTGATCGGTGTGCACCAGGCGACCAGATTACTTTTCTCTAAGATGGCATATAGAAAATGCCAGCCGCTTCCAAGTATCACAATACAGATGGAAGAGAAAACACTCCAGATAAAAAAGTTGTGTTTAACAGACTGATTCATTGAAATCCTCCATATTATTTTGTGGTATTAATTGCTGTTATATGCCAGCAATTTATGTTATTATATCTATATAATATATTCACAAAAACCAGAATATATGCAAAAACATCGGCTGTTGATTATATCAGTAACAGATATAGCAAGATTAATGGCTGATAAGATGATCACCAGGAGGGATGAGAGAGATGAAATGTAACAATTGTGGAACAGAAAATGCAGATGGACAGCAGTACTGTCAGGGATGTGGAGCGGCATTATATGGGCAGAGTAATATGTATACTCAGCAGAATCAGAATACATATGGACAGCAGAATGCAGGTACATATGCTCAACAAAATGCTGGAACATATGGACAGCAGAATTTGTATAGTCAGCAGGCATATACAACACCTCCACAGCAGGTTGTTTATAATCAGAGAATAACAAAAGAAAATCTGCCTTACGAATTTCAGCCGATTTCCATGTGGGGATATTTTGGATATCAGATTTTGTTTATGATTCCTATAATAGGATTTATCCTTCTGATTGTTTTTGCACTGGGCGGAACAAAGAATGTAAACCTGAAGAATTTTGCAAGATCTTATTTCTGCGTTACAATTATAGTTTTGGTAGTAGTATTGATCATAGCGGCAACAGGCGGACTGGCAATTCTTGGGGGTAGTATGAATATGTAAAAAATTTCTGGGTTTACAACGTGCCTGCGAATGAATGTACATATGATGGCCATATGGAAGATGGCTTCAGATATAATAATCAATGAATAAAGGAGTTATACAAATGGATTACAATAGCCTGAGCTTAAAGATGCATGAGGAGAATAAAGGAAAGGTTGAGGTCATCTCAAAGGTTAAGATCAAAGACAGAGACGACTTAAGCACAGCATATACACCGGGTGTTGCAGAGCCATGCAGAAAGATCCGTGACAATAAGGCTGATGTATACAAATATACATGTAAGGGCAATATGGTAGCGGTTGTTTCCGATGGAACAGCAGTTCTCGGACTTGGAGATATCGGACCGGAAGCTGCGATTCCTGTTATGGAAGGCAAAGCGATCCTGTTCAAAGAATTCGGTGGAGTGGATGCATTCCCAATCTGTCTTGATACAAAGGATGTAGATGAGATTGTAGAAACCGTAAAACGGATCGCTCCTGTATTTGGCGGTATCAATCTGGAGGATATATCAGCACCGAGATGTTTTGAGATTGAGAGAAGATTAAAGGAAGAACTGGATATCCCTGTATTCCATGACGATCAGCACGGAACAGCTATCGTTGTATCCGCAGGTCTGATCAATGCACTGAAGCTGGTAGGTAAGGATTTCGATAAAGCAAATGTTGTAATTAATGGTGCAGGTTCAGCGGGTATCTCTATCTGCAAGCTGCTTCTTCAGCTAGGTATCGGAAACGTAGTTCTGGTTGATAAGCAGGGTGCTCTCTGTCCGGGTCAGGAATGGATGAATCCGGCACAGGCAGATATGGCAGAGATTACAAATAAAGACAGACAGACTGGAAATCTTGCGGAGATCATGAAGGGCAAGGATGTATTTATCGGTGTATCGGCTCCGAATATTGTAACGGCAGAGATGGTAGCATCCATGGCCACAGATCCAATTGTATTTGCTATGGCGAATCCGACACCGGAGATTATGCCGGAGGAAGCAAAGAAGGGCGGCGTTCGTGTTATGGCGACAGGACGTTCCGACTATCCAAATCAGATCAACAATGTTCTGGTATTTCCCGGTATCTTTCGTGGAGCACTGGATGCGAAGGCAACAGGTATTACAGAAGAAATGAAGATGGCAGCAGCAAAAGCTATTGCATCTATCGTAACCGATGAGGAATTAAATGAAGAGTACATTATTCCGGGTGCGTTTGATGACAGAGTAGCAAAAGTGGTAGCTAAGGCAGTTGCGGATGAAGCACATAAGCTTGGTATAACAAAATAACAGAGACTTGCTGAAAATCTGATGGCCGGTAATACAGTAACAATTTCCGGCAGGTAAGCTGCAGGTTTGGACAGAAAGGAGATCTTATATGACAGATGATTTTGTGACACTCACGATTGAAAGACAGAAGAATATCGCACTGATCGCACATGACAGCAAAAAGGCTGAGATGATCGAGTGGTGCAATGACAATAAGGACATACTGAAGAATCATTTTCTTTGCGGAACCGGAACAACAGCTCGGATGATCGCAGATAAGACCGGACTGCCGGTTCGCGGATATAACAGCGGTCCTTTAGGCGGTGACCAGCAGATCGGAGCCAAGATCGTAGAAGGCAGGATCGATATGGTAATCTTTTTTTCAGATCCACTGACGGCACAGCCACACGATCCGGATGTAAAAGCGCTGCTTCGTATTGCACAGGTATATGATATTCCAATCGCAAATAATAAATCAACTGCTGATTTTATGATCAATTCCAAGTATATGGATCAGGAATATGACCATAAGGTTATCAATTTCAAGAAAAATATCAAACAGCGCGCGGAAACTTTATAAAACAGATAGAAAAATACGAAATAAATTCCACGTTCAGTTAGAAATTGCCCTGCCAGGTTGTTCTATAATGTGACTTTTTTTGACAGAATACAAGAGTAGCTTTTGTACACATTATAGAATAAACATAATTGGAGTGGACAACTTGGCAGGAATCGATAAAGAGATGTTTGGTCAACGTCTTAGAGAGATCCGAAAGAAACATGGGATGACTCAGGCTGAACTTGGAGAAAAGACTGGTCTTGCAGATAAATATATTAGCAGGATTGAGACAGGAAAAGCAGATGTTTCCCTGGACTGTTTTGTAAAGCTGGTGAATGCATTTGATGTTCCCGCAGATTATTATCTTCAGGATAGTATAAGCTATGACTATAAGGTCGAAGGCGGAGAACTGGAGAAATATGTATCTTTTCAGCGGTTTGGTACTGCAAAGACAGAACAGTTACTGGCGGTTCTTGATAAGCTGATCATGCTTATGGATATAACCAAATAGTCGGTAATCAGATAAATATAATCGGGGGGGACAAATGATACAAATAGCAATTTGTGATGATGATGCAGTTATGCTCACAGAGATGCAGAGTGTAATTACACAACATATGGAACAGAAAAATCTTAATTATCAGCTATATTCTTATCAAAATGGAGAAGCATTATTGCTGGGAACGGAAGATGCCGGAATGTTTCATATTGTTTTTCTGGATATTGAATTAACAAGAATGGATGGGATTCGGGTAGCAGGAATACTACGGGAGAAATACCCATCCATTATTCTTGTCTTTATATCTGCGTATAGTGAATATTATAAGGCGGCTTTTGATGTTCAGCCTTTTCAGTTTCTTGATAAGCCGGTTGCGGCAGACAGGCTTCTTTTAACATTAGATCAGGTTTTAGAGCGTGTTGTCAATGACACGGAGCTTCTAACATTCTGTCAGAATCGAGTTTATTATTCTATCAAAATTGGTGATATTGTTTATCTGGAAAGCAATAAGCGTATGATAACAGCTTTTTGCACTTCCGGGACATATGAATTTTATGACAAGCTGGAACATCTGGAGGAGTATCTTGGAACAAGACAGCAGAGGTTTGTTCGGATCCATCGGTCTTTTCTCGTAAATACGAATCATATTCGAACGATTTCCTATACTTGCGTAGGTATGAGTAATGGCGTGGAATTGATGATCAGCCGGGATAAAAGAAGCCGGGTGCGTGAGTACTATACAAAGTGGCTGGAAGGAATGAATTTTTGATCCGGATGATCACGCTGGCGTCTGATCTATTCTATCTTTGGAATATAAGATCTTTGGGGCATGCGTTATATCATCGGTCGAAATATAAAAGTACAACAGAGATCATGCTGGAAATGATATGGTTGTGTGTCTACTGCATTATTTCCCGCATGATATCAATATATAAAAATCTGGTATTTGTAAGTTTGTTTTTTTTGTACTTTTTATTTTTTAAATTACTTTTTGATAGTGCAGAGAAAAAAGCTTTATTGACCTCGGTTTATCTTGTATTAATGC
Source organism: Clostridium sp. L2-50 (assembly GCF_000154245.1). Lineage (NCBI taxonomy): Bacteria > Bacillati > Bacillota > Clostridia > Eubacteriales > Clostridiaceae > Clostridium > Clostridium sp. L2-50. Next base: position 123,247 of record NZ_DS480325.1, read on the forward strand.
AGGTTATTGCAAAGATATTCATCCATGTTGTATTTGCAGAACATGGATGGCTTGAAAAGATGAAGGGAAGACCGGCTGTCCCGATAGAGATGTATCGCATTATTCTTTCAAATTTGCTGGTGTGTCTGTTTATAAAGATCTATATTCTAATCTACAAATTCTTACTTAATCGATATAATAACAGATTTCAAAAAATTGAAACAAAAAAATTATTTATAGAAGCAGATCGTCTGGATCATCATCTGTATTTTTCTGATTGGCTGGAGGCTGTGTTGATCCCATGTATGTCCATGGTGGTTATAGGAACTTTTTTTATGGATAATACAAGGTGTCGGATAGTCTGGATGACCATGGCTGTCTACAGTATTAATTTGATGGCGCAGGATCTCTATATGAGAACAAGAAATGAGAGAAGTTCGACAGTATTTGTCTGGAATATTCAGAGACAGGCAGAACAGTATCGTGCTTATTGTCATTCGCTTGGAGAAGCTTGGGAAAGAAACAGGCGTTTTCGGCATGATCTGAAGAAGCAGTATATGTTAGAACGGATTTATCTGGAACGGGGCGAATATGAAAAGCTAGAACAGGAATATGACCGCGTGATCCAGATCACTTCGTCGCGTGAGGTTATAAGTGGTCATGTTATGACAGATGCCATTCTTTCCTGTAAGCGTTCGGAAGCGGATCAGCGGCAGATCGGACTTACGGTGGAGACTTCAATACCGACAGATCTTGCAATCAGTGACTATCATCTGAATATGCTGCTTGGAAATATACTGGATAATGCGATTCGTCATACCGGACTAGGAGGACAGATTTGGATCAAGATGGTTTATGATCGGCAAAATCTTCTGATCCATTGTAAAAATACCGTGGATGAATGTGAAAACAGATCAACAGATTCCGGATCTTCTGACGGATGTGGAGAGTCGTTTGTTCCGGGTATAAAAAATGGAGTGGCAAATTCTGAAATGCATGGAATCGGACTGCATATCATGAGGGAAATTGTTGCTTATTATAATGGAACGATGGATATAAAAAGGACGAATTGCGAGTACATAGTAATGATAATTTTGGAGCTTACTTACCAAAAGTTACATTGAGACATACCATTTATTACATTTGTGATAAAAATGCTCCTTTTTTGTGTATAGTGTGGGTGTCGGCAGATATGAAAGGCTGTCGAAGAAAACAGATGAAAAGGAGGGTAGCGAGACATATACAGATAACAGCTGTCGGACATTTGTAATTCCGGTATTCAGGCGCCGGATGCGGGAAGATAAGAATGGATTTGACAGGATGTAAAATTAAAAATTCATAAGATGTCAAAATGGGCAGTACAGGCTGTGTTATACGGACTGTACTGCTTATTATATATGTGTCTACACATATCTTTCCAGAGTGATGTAGATGCGTCCTTTCCGTGTCTCTTTGCCACAGCCTTTATAGATGAATTTGCCGTAGCCGCGGATGGAGAAAGTGTCGTCCGGTTTTAGTGTGTAACTGTTATTTTCAAGAACACGGTTGTTGAGAAAGACTTTTTTCTCCCGAAACAGGATAACGGTCTGGCTTCTGGATAACTTGGTAACAGCTGCAATCACAGCGTCGATTCGCTCGGATGCAGCGATGCATTGACATTCTTCAAGAGTAGAGGTGATGTCAGGTAGATCTGAGTCCGGACATGGGATACAGCGCACGGATGTATGTTTAATGCGGGTCAGATTCTCGGAAATATAGTCAGCGATAGAAGACACACAGAAGACATAGGCTGTGTTTCGGATGCCGCTTCTGGATGATGCTTTCATGATGATATCTCCGGTCATCTCACGTTCAATACCAAGATTCATCAGAGAGCCAAGGACATCACGATGAGATAATTCATCTGAGAATTTGTCCATCAATGGAGTAATTTGTAAAATCGTGATAGGAAAGGGCAAATCATAACCTGTTGTGTCCTCGGAACCGAATCGTATCATTACGCGGTCGCAGCCGTCTCTTCCTCCGAAAATCTCATATGGAATATGAGAAATATCCGGTAGCATACTATAAAAAATATCCAGGTCGGATGCAGACAAAAAATTAGTAAATGTGTAAATGTTCTTTTGGTAGGCTTTGTTTGCCAGATCATTTAAATGACCCTGTAATAAGAAATCGGTGTTCATGCTGCTGTTCCTCCTGTTCCGGTGTGACGTGTGCTTTGAATTCTATGTAGAATGATAAAATTATTGGGTATATTTGTAAAGAGAGATTTGTAGAGAGAATCTTAACTTTTTAAAATTATTCTTGACAAAACAGAATGAAACGTATATATTGTGTAAAGCGTCTGGCGCGATAGAAGAGGATTCCGAACACGGGGTCAGTAAGATTGTGACAGACGTCTTAATTTTGCATAGTATAAAGTTCGAAGAACGGGGAGCTCAGAGTTGAGCTCCTTTTTTCGATTGCTAAAAAACTTTTTGACGAAATTCTATGCCGGATAGATATTGTTAAAATAAAAAAGAAAACGCTACGCGATACATATATTCAAAAATTTTTTAAAAATGGCATTTTTCACAATAAATTCACAAAAAATCGGATGCGCCGGGTCGTTAAATGTCGAAAAACGTCGTACGCAAAATGAAAGTGCTGTGATTGAATTTGATTGAATAAGTAAAGAAGTAGTAAATTTAACAAAACAAGACAGGCAGAATCGGTCAAAATAATCATAAATATTTCATTTTTAGTAAAATTTGTGCAAAAAGAACCATAAAACCCGGAAAACTTTATTTATTATGCAATATTTACAAATATGAAATGATTTGTTATCATAGCACCATAAGAGATGGACAGGAAATAAAAACGAACATCTTGAAAGAAGTTACTACAGTGTAGTAAGTAAAAAAAAGACAATTACTTAACATTTGAATAGATATGATGGAGGATTCCCAATGCACGAATTCGTATAATCCCTATATTACGATGTAATGTACCCCATAACCCCCAAACCCCCCCAAACCCCCCCTTTTTGGAATCCTCCATGACCTCTCCTTTAAGAATGAGCCTCAGTATTAATTACTGGGGCTCAAGCCCTTTCTATAATTAATTTCCCTAAAAATTTTTATTTATGATGTTTCTATACATAATTTCAATTTCCCCCAGGTTTTTATTTATGTTTAATTGATACAGCAGACGGAATGGTATAAATCGCTCTCTGGATGTCGATACTCTTTTATAAAGAAAGGAAACTGGAATGGCTTATATGCATGGTAGTTTCTTTTTGCATGAAAAGAGGAATGGGATATGTTATTTAATAGAAGAAACAGGACTGCAGATCAGGAATATCCGGGGATGCGCCAAAGCCGGAAGCATGGTGTGGATAAGAAGCGTCATTTGGGTAAACAGAAGAGCGTGGATGCGGTTCAGGCAGAGCTGATGGAGCATTATCAAGATTATATGGAAGAATTTGCGGATGAGCTGTCGGCGTTTGGGGTTGTGCAGGAGATGGAGAAGGACCGGGAGATGTTGGAGGATGAGCAGTAGTCCACCGGAATCCGTCAGAATCTACCAGAACCTCAACAGAGCTACACCGGAGTCCCGCCTTTGCTATTGTAGATGTCATGTTCGTACGGATACCTCATCTAGCTGCTCATCCCCTTGTAATTCATGCATTCGATTTCCTATAAAATACACCTGCCTGATTCGCATACGTTCCTGCGCAAACTCGCCTTCGGCTCAAACATGCGCCCACATATGCTGGCAAGCTGTATTTTATAACGGAAATCTTATTAATATTTATTACCGATGACAGACAGAGGGACATACATATGGAGAAATTATAAACATTCTATCAGCAGCAAGGACGGGATTCCGGTACAGTCTTTGATGAGATCATGATGTAGTTTTGATGGAATACTAGTTGAGCTTTGGACATATCGTGAGATTTTAAGGCTTGCTTAATTTGAAAATACATGTATAACATATCATATAGAAATACTAGGAAATAAAAGCGATGAAACAGGAATGGATGGAGAATGAGAAAATAAACAGCGAGATAAACTGGGACAGAGCGAGAAGGTTTTATAGGATATGATAAAGTTACAAAGGAGACGAAGATATGGCAAAGTTGATCACACCGGAGATTTTTCAGAAGAATACAGCAGAAGATTATTTAAAAGCGGCGATTGATACGGCGGAATGGATCGATACGTTGGCGATTAAGACGGAATATGGAAGAATCTGGCAGGCGTTGCCGGAAGGACAGGATGGATATCGGGAGGATGTTCCGTTATTTACGCCGAAGAGTATGTATGACGGTTCGGCAGGTATTGGTATTTTCTTTATTCGGCTGTATGAAGCAACCGGAGACACACGCTGGCTGACTGAGGCGGAGGAAGCGGCGGCGCATATCATTGCAACGAAGGTTGGAGTGGAATGGTATCAGACGACGCTTCATTCAGAAGTAAAGGGTATTATTCCGGTTCCGGGCTGGGCGGCAGGCCCTTATAATGGTCCGGTTGGTGAGGCATATTTCCTTGAAGACCTGTATCAGGTGACAGGAAAACAGGAATATCGGGATTATGTATTATATGTTGCGGATGTCCTGCTTGAAGCAGCAGTAACCGATGAGAGAGGACTGCATTGGAGTGATCAGGAGGATATCACCGCAGATGGCGGATTTATCGTATTCTTAGATATCCTTTATCGTAAGACCGGTATCAGGAAATATCTGGATACCGCATGTGCGGCTGCAGACCGGATCGCACAGGATGCCCTTCCTGCGCCAAATGGTGGAAAGTTCTGGAAGCTGCTTGATCTGTCGATGATCGATTTTGAGAAGGATACGACATTCCCGAACTGGTCACATGGAACGACTGGAACGGCATGGATGTTCGCAGCCTTATATCAGGATACAAAGAAAGAGGAATATCTGGAGCTGGCAAAGGAAGGCCTTACATACGCAATGAATATCGCAGTTGGAGATGAGACCGGACGACTGATCCCATATCAGGATCATCCGGTAACAGGTCCGACATATGACAAATATTACCTCAGTACATGTCATGGCCCGGTTGGAAGTACGCTGGCATTTCGTGAATTATATGAGATTACCGGAGAGGAGATCTACCGGAACTGGACGATCGAATTATCGCGTGGTATCGTCCGTGCCGGTGCGCCGGAGAAACATTCCTGGGGCTTCTGGAACTGCCAGTGCCAGTGCTGTGGAACAGCAGGTATTCTGGAGCATTTTGCTGCCATGTATGAATATACCGGGGAGAAAGAGTTCTATGATTATATGATCCGTACTGCTGATGTAATGCTTTCCGATTCAGATCACCGGACACCGGGACTCCGTACCTGGTATGACAGTTGGTGGAGAACGATCCCGACCAGAGTTGTCAGTTATCCGGGACTGTATGTCGGTGTGGCAGGCTGTGCATCCTCGCTGCTCCGTACCTATGCGGCGCTGACAGGTAAGAAGCTGACTAACCTGTACGAATATCATTTCTTTGAGAAGTTTTAAGCGGAACCCTTATATAAAAATGTAGATCATGCTTCTATGGCTACAGTGATCTCGGTAATGTAGTCTTGCGGGTCTTCGGCAGTGAAGCTGTCTATAACATTGTGCTCCAGATATTCAGAGGAAGTATGTATGTTGTGCTCATGTTTAAAGGTCATCAGGCGGTCGTAAGTATCGCCGATCGTATCCCAGTGACCGGTGTGGTAGGCGGTGAGATATTTTCCTGCAGGCAAGGTATGGACAGGAAGCCCGTAAGGCTTGTTATCTAACAACAGGGCGACATTATCATAGACAGCGTACTTATCTGATTCGATATGGGAAGCATGCTGGAAATATGCCATATCATAATCATTTTTAAAAGTAGAACCGACCGTTAGCAGAAGATTGATCAGGTCATCGGTTTTTCGATACAGTTCAGCATCTGTAGCGGTTGGTGCTTCTGCATAGAGATAGTAGCGTTCCGGGAAGTCAGCAATAAAGATGGCTGTCGGATCGATCTGCATAGCGAAATGGATCTTGCTCTTTTGCTGCGAGATCCATTTTTCCATGGAGCGTAATTTGGCAATCTCTGTATTGATCTGATGTTCACGTTCTTCTAATATATGGAGCATCTTTGCCGGATCACGGTTGGCAAGCTGCTGTTTGATCTCTTTTAACGGCATACCTAGGTCTTTTAATAGAAGGATGGTGTCAAGAATCTCAGTCTGATAGATCGAATAATAGCGGTAACCATTTGGCTGGGTGAGCTCCGGCTGAAATAAACCGATCTCATCATAATGAAACAGGGTTTCTTTTGTTATTCGCATGATCCTGGCGAACTCGCCGGTCGTCATATATATCTTTTTATTCATTTGAATTTCCTTTCATTTTCAAAATTACACTTGACTATAGGGTTACCCTATAGTATATGCTTGGCTTTGTCAATTAGAAAAGTGTTATAAAACGGAGAGGACTTGTTAAAATGGGTAAATCATTAAATCGTCGCATTACGCCATGGTCGCTGCTGAGTTTTGCGGCACCGTCAATCATCATGATGGTATTTATGTCGTTGTATACAATCGTGGATGGTATCTTTGTATCCCGATTTGTCGGAAGTAATGCATTATCATCGTTAAATATCGTATATCCCGTAGTAAATGTGGCAATCGCCATTGCCATGATGCTGGCATCGGGTGGAAATGCGATCATTAGCAAATATCTTGGAGAGGAAAATAAAAAGAGAGCATGTGAGAGCCTGACTCAGTTTGTCACGGTATGTATTCTGGTCAGTCTTGTGATCGTGGTGATCAGTCAGGTGTTCCTGACAGAGATATCCAGACTGCTGGGTTCCAATGAAGTGCTTCTGGCAGACTGTAAAAGTTATCTGGGAATGGTGAGCTTATTCATTCCTGCCTGTATGCTGCAAACGTTGTTTCAGATGTATCTGGTCACAGCGGGACGGCCAACGATGGGCTTGCTGCTTATGATCGGTGCAGGTATTGTAAATGCTGTTCTTGATTACGTATTGATCGTGATCTGTGATATGGGAGTTGCAGGTGCGGCACTTGCAACAGGAATCGGTCAGTGCATTCCCGCGATTGCCGGACTTGTATTTTTCATGTTCTCCAAAGGTGAGCTTCGGTTTACCGGATTCAAGCTTTCCTTGCGGGAGCTTGGACATGCCTGCTATAACGGTTCTTCAGAGATGGTATCAGAGCTTTCAAATTCTGTTGTAACGGTATTGTTCAATCTTGTTCTGATGCGGCTTGCAGGAGAAGCCGGAGTTGCGGCTATCTCAATTCTGCTGTATGGACAATTTTTATTCAATGCATTCTATTTGGGATTTACAATCGGGATCAGTCCGATCGTTGGGTTCCAGTATGGCGCAAAGGATAAGAAAAAACTTCGGAGTATTTATAAGATTGCGTTCCTTTTTGTGGCGGTATCGGCGGTTATTCTGACGGTTATTGCAGAGGTGCTTGCGACCTGGATCATTACGGTATTCACACATGACCCGGCAACATTTGAACTGGCGGAGATCGGATTCAAGATTTTTGCGATCAATTTCCTGTTCAGCGGGTTGAATATTACATCCTCCGGCTTCTTCACTGCCCTTTCAAATGGTAAGGTGTCGGCGATCATTTCATTCAGCCGGACATTTATCTTTACGGTGTTAAGTCTTCTGATCCTGCCGCATTTCCTTAAGATCTATGGAGCGTGGCTGGCTGTACCGATCGCGGAAGCGGTGACGCTTCTTGTGACTGTGCCGTTTCATAAGGTGTATTTTATTGGCAAGGGGGAGAAGAATTATTTGAGAGGATAGATGAATTCTTTTAGACAGTTGCTTTTTAGATTCGTATTGGTATTGTAGTTGATTCAGCATAATCTTTACACGCGGTTCCGATTCTGTTATAAATAAACTTGGAGAATTCAAATGGAATTTGAATGGTTGACTATATATGGAAGGGACAGGTGAAAATATGTTTTGTAGTAATTGTGGATGTGAATTACAGGATGGTTGGTCGGTGTGTCCGAATTGTGGTATGCGGATAGAAGAAGAGGGGCGGACTTCACAGATGAATGTGGGAACGAATCAATATGATCCGAATTCAGTACAGATGCAGGGGCAACCTTTACGATCGCAACCGCCACAGAAACCATCTTCGGGTGGTTTATCGGGATGGAAGAAATGGTTGTTGATCGTTGTGGGGATTGCTGTATTAACAGTGATTGTAGGATTTGTGGTTTATAAAGTCGAAAGCAAGTTATCTGATAATAGAAGAGATGCAGATAAGACTGTAGAGACCACGGAAGCGACGGAGCAGGAAGATACGCAGGTATCAACCGGGCAGGATACAGAAGTGACAACAGAGAGTGTAGTATCGGAGGAGTCAGATGATACGAAAGCGCCATATTCGGCAGATATGGTTGTAGATTCGAATATTTCTACCCAGGTTCAGTGTGAGGGCTATACGGCAGTATATCATTTACCTCATATCAATTATGAGGGAGATGCGTGTGGCAATGTGAATGAGCAGATCGAGAAGCTTGGAAAAAATTATATGAATGAGGATGGAAATGTCTGTATAGGAATCGGCTATAAATGGGCTGTGTATGGAGACATATTATCTCTGCTGGTATCGGTTGATTTTGACTGGGATGCGACGGAATACACGATCTACAACATCAATCTGAAAAAGGATGTCATGTTATCAGAGGACGATCTGCTTGGAGCAGTAAATCTGGATATTTCGGCATATGAAAGCGCGGTAAGAAATGCGTTGGATCAGTATTTCTGGTCATTATATGGCGAAGATAATAAATCAGATGAGGCGTTGAATGAGACTTATAATCAGACAATCGCAGATTCAAATATCAAGGATGCAGTACCTTATATCAATAAAGATGGCGTATTATGTGTCTCAGCGAAGATTTATTCTATCGCAGGTGCCAATTACTATTATCATATGGTAGAGGTACAGGAGCTTGAAGATTCCTGTACATTCAGCGGAGAAAGTGCAGAGTATGATTCAAATGCAAATGTAGATTACAGTGCAAATGAAATTCAGACTTCAGATGACTATATTCTGCCAAACAGTGATTCGGAATACATATCGGACAGTGATCTGGATGGTCTGACAGCAGATGAATGTCGTCTTGCGCTCAATGAAATATATGCTCGTCACGGAAGAAAGTTTAATGATCCGGATTACCGGGCATATTTCAATTCCAAGAGCTGGTACAATGGAACAATCGATCCGGATGATTTTGACGATACCGCTTTATTTAATAAATATGAGATTGCAAATAGAGACTATATCATCGACTATGAGAAGCGGATGGGATATAAGTAGAAATATGCGATCGGATGAAGTCCGCCAATTCATGATTTATCCGTTCGTTCTTTTCTTCGGCTTCCATATATTCCGGTAGTGGCAGATCCGGCTGACATTCACCGCAGATGTCGATGCCGCATATGGTTTCACGGCTTAAGATAATGCCAAGCAGATGTTCCAACATGTCAAGCGTCATGTTACCCTGATTCCAGTTGGTTTCCGTGAAACGAGTGGAGAGAACATCTTTATCAATAGAAATATAAAATGGAACACCTGAAAGGATGTCAGTTGATTTCCTTTGGGCAGTTCCATTTTTTAATTCTTCAGCGGAAAAAGTCAGAAGGCGATCTTTGCGTATCGCATCAATCTGAGAAATATCGGTTGCATCCGGTCCGATCAGAATTAACTGCTTCAGATTCGGATTCTGATCCAGAACAAGACCCGCCCAATCGCCACAGCTCATCATTTCGTTAACGAGTGGCTGCTGCATATCTGTATGGTGGTCGAATACTACGAGCGAGAATGGTTGTTTGATCTGGTCGGTGGTTATCTTTGTTATATAATGAAAATTTCCGGAATCAATAAAATGAATACCTTTAGTGCCATACGGCATGATTCGTTTCTGAATCTCGGCAGCAGCTTCATCTGAACAATACAGATCACAGCCATTGATGTCAGAGCAGTCGATCCAGTGAAACTGCGAGTTGTTCTTCATATTTTCATCACAGTATACATGTGTAAAATCCAGAATGTAGTTTTTTGGTTTGTTGTTCATTATCAAAACTTCTTTCTTCAATGCATTCCGCAAAATCAGCACCCTTGCAAGCAAGCGATTTTGCGTTCATTATATCGTGAGCATAGCTCGCTCAATGCATTCGAAAAATCGCCCTTGCAAGCAAGCGATTTTTCATCATTATATCATGTGCTTCGCACATTCTATGCATTCCGCAAAATCAGCATCCTTGCGAGCAAATAATTTTGCGTTCATTATATCATGGTTCATAAATAATGTACAAACCTTGTATAAACGGACAAAAATATAAAAATAACCTTGTATAAACGGACAAAAATGCAAAAATAACCTTGTATAAACGGACGAAGATATGGCATAATATATATGAAAATATGAAAGAAGGTGTAGAATGAGAAGAAAAATAAAAAATGATATTTTGAATTTTTTGAATCAGGATGCAAAAAAGAAGGCTTTGCTTGTTACTGGAGCCAGACAGATCGGTAAAACATATATAATTAGAGAATGTATAAAGGAAACCACAGCTTCTTTTGTTGAAATCAATTTTATTGAGAATAAAGAGGCAAAAAAATTATTTTCGGATTTTAAAAATACACGCGATTTTTTGCTCAGATTATCGGCATTTACAGAAGGTGAATTAATAAAAGGTGAAACGATTATTTTTTTGGATGAGGTACAGGAGTGTAAGGAGATAGTTACGGCGATAAAATTTTTGGTTGAAGAAGGAAATTATAAATATGTATTAAGTGGTTCTCTTCTTGGTGTTGAATTAAAGGATATTCGATCAATTCCTGTCGGATATTTGCAGGTTATAGAAATGTATCCTATGGATTTTGAAGAGTTCTGTATGGCAAACAATGTGAGCCAACGGATATTGGACTCATTAAAGGATTGCTTTATAAACAAAAAAGTCGTAGATGAAGTTGTACATGAAAAAATGTTGGAATTATTTCGCTTATATTTGATCGTTGGCGGAATGCCAGAGGTGGTTAAGCAATATATTGATACAAATAATCTTCAGAATGTTATTGATTTGCAAAGCCAGATTATAATGCAATATAAAAAAGATATTGCTAAGTATGATCCGGAAAGCAAGTTATATTTGGAAGACATATTTGATCTGATTCCAAGTGAATTGAACAATAAGAATAAACGATTTATTATGAAAAATCTTAATGAAAATTTTAAGCTTTCCAGATATGAGAATAGTTTTATATGGCTGAAGGATGCAGGGGTTGCGCTTCCGGTATTTTGTATATCGGAACCCATGTTACCGTTGCTTATATCCAAATCGACTAATTTATTTAAGTTGTTTCTTGCAGATGTAGGACTTCTTACAGCCATGTATGCAAATGGAATTCAAAAGAAAATGTTGATGAATGAGCTCAATATAAATTATGGTGCAATATATGAAAATGTTGTTGCACAGGAGTTAAAATGTCATGGATTTAATTTGTTTTATTATAACAATAATCGATCTGGAGAATTAGATTTTATTATCGAATATGAAGATTGCGTATTGCCTATTGAGATAAAATCAGGAAAAGATTATGAAAGACATGTGGCTCTTAATAATTGCATGAAAAATCCTAGATATAATATTCATGAGGCGTTTGTTTTCTGTAATGGTAATGTAAATAAAAAAGACAATATTATATATTATCCTATTTATATGGTAACATTTTTGAATAAGGAAAAAAAACTGGGAGATATGCTATATAAGCTTGATCTAAGCGCATTAATAGAATAAAAATAATTCTATGTTCATTCCATCAGATAGACATACACAAAAATTCCTCTGCATACATTGTAAAAATGAGATTTGCAGGGGAATTTTTTTGAGAGATTATATTGAAGAAAGAGCAGAAGAAATTGGACAATATATCGTGGAAAGCGGAGCGACTGTCCGGCAGACGGCAAAGAAATTCGGAGTAAGTAAAAGTACGGTACATAAAGATGTGACGGAACGGCTGGTGAAGATCAATCCATTTCTGGCGGCAAGGATCCGGGTCGTTTTGGATGTGAATAAAGCAGAGCGGCACATCAGGGGAGGAATGGCAACGAAAGAGAAATATCTGCATGAACGGGAAGAACAAGAGGTGCAATGAATAAAAATATTTGCATAGATCGGTATAAGGCGAAAAGATATGGAGTCAGAAGATGACATGATGACGCAGAGAGGCAATTTGAAAAAGATTGCTTCTCTTTTTTAGTTTACTTGTGTTATCAGATGAGATTGGTTAAAATGAAAAATAGATATAACGAGGAGAATGTACGAGAATAAGGGGTAAAAGATAGTTAACGGAGGCGATTACAATGAGACAGAAGTTATGGAGAAAGAAAAAGTTTGTGGTAATGGCAGCGGCATTTGCATGTATTGCAGCCTTGTCCGCGTGTGGAAAAAAGGATACCGATTATAATGTGGATGTAGGTAATGGAGATGGCGGAAGCGTTCAGAGTAAATATAGTATTCCGGAATCGTGTGATACCACATTTGACGCAGGATCGACCGGGCTTAAAGAGATCCGGTTGACAGATTCGGATATTACTGTGCCGAATACCGGTGCAATGTATGTAGCTCCGGTAAAGATGAAAGAGATCGATCCGGAATATCGAAAAAATCTGGTAGAAAAGTTATTTGACACAGATAAGGGTGTCTATGTCTATTATGATATGGAGAATATGGACAAGCTGTCAAAGGAGGATATTCAGGAATATATCGATCTGTACGAGCAGCAGAAAAAGGCAGATCCGTCAAATGCAGCGAATTATGATTCGGATATTGACCGTATGAACCGTTTGCTGCAAACGACATCAAAGCAGAGAGAAAATGCGGGAGATTATTCCGCAGATGAATATATGGGGACAGTTGGTGATCTGGAATACAGAATAAGTTTTCCTCAGGAAGGGGAAAATGATACTCTTTTTCGGATAAAGGAAGATCTTCTGCAGTATCGTCCGATGGAAGGTGCGACCGGTGTATTCACATCCAGCCTGGAAGAATACAATACCGGCTTGGGTGATGAATATGGAGAGTTGGAATCGGATATTAATGAATGTTCACTGTCGGTAGATGAGGCAAGGCAGATTGCTGAAGAATTTCTGTCAAAGATTGGCGGATCGGATGTGATTTTACAGAGTGAATCGGATCTGTGCTGGCTGTATCGGAACGATGGTTCGTCTGACCAGAATCTGCCGACGGTTGTAGATGGATATTCATTTGAATACATAAGATCGGTTATGGATCAGCCAGTGTCGGATGTAGCAGTCTGGACTGCTGATAATCTTCGTCAGGCAAATGGATTTGTGAATGTTCCGATCGAGAAATATACGATTCAGGTAGATGCAAATGGTGTGCTCGATGCTCTATGGAACAGTTATCTGGAAGCCGATGGTAGTGCGCAGGTGGTGGAGTTGTTATCCTTTGATGAGATGCTTAAGAAAGCAAATGAGTCGATAGCAGCGTATTATACCAAATATCCGACAGCATATAAGCAGATTGCATTTAACGATATTACGTTGTCTTACTATCTGAAACAGAAGGAAGATGGAAGCGGATTTGAATATGTTCCGGCTTGGATTCTTGCGGAATACGAAGACCCTGCAGATCACGAACTTCCGGAGCAGGTTGTAATTCTGGATGCCAGAGATGGCTCTGCCATCGACCTGATGAAGCTCGCCGAAGCAGTTGGTGGCATTTCCGGTGCAACCGACTGACTTTCTGAAAATTAAAAATTGCTCGATCAATGCCCGGTAGTTGGTGTTACATTAACGTGTTCCGGTTTCTATTCGGTTCGCACACTTATTTGCCAGCAGTCGCCCTAACTCGTCTTTACGGACTCAGACAAGGGCTTGGTGCTGGCAGGTAGTGCGAACCTCATTGCGAAATCCTCACAATGTTATTGTAATACCAACTACCGGGCATATTTTCGACCAATTTTTAATGTCTGCTAAACCAGCACCCGCATTCGCTGACAATATACACCTCCTGACGAAATGCTCGCTATGTTGCTGCAGAATAGACCATTGATATACAGCAGTCGCTAAACACAGTTGATAAAAGGTGCCTGATTGCCGGTTGGGTATATGGTGTTCCGTTAACATTCGGCGAGATTTTGTAATGAGGTTTGCACTAGCTGCCAGTACTAAGCCCTTGTTTGAACCCGTGAGGGTGAGTTAGGGCGGCTGCTGGCAAATCAGCGTGCGAACCGAATAAAAATCAAGTCGAGTTAATGGAATATCATATAGTCAACCGGCAATCAGGCAATTTTGTATTATGGGAAGTTGAATGTCCATCGTGTATCGTAGTCTGTCCTGTAACAACATAGCGAGCATTTCGTAGAGAGGGACATACTGCCAGTGAATGTGGGTGCTTGTTTGAGCCTAGAGGACGAGTTAGCACAGGAGCATGAACGGATTGGGTATAGGCTGGAAGGCGAGGAATATTTCATTGTCAAGCCTGCCCTATCTCCATTACAAACGTTGGTGTAGATTTCGTAATGAGATTTGCACTAGCCGCCAGCATCAAGCCCTTGTCTGAGTCCGTAGGACGAGTTTGGGCGACTGCTGGCAAATAGGCGTGCGAATCGAATAGAAATCGAACCAAGTTAGTAGTGGAGATAGGACAGGCTTGATAATGGAATATCCATAATTCCATTGCCAATCAGGGGGCAGGTGGGGTATAATCAAGGGTAAGTTGCCAGAGGTTTTTCTGGTTGAGAAACAGAAAAGGGGTCATCCTATGAGATTTATTCATATTGCGGACGTCCATCTGGGCGCCGTTCCTGACAAAGATAAAAGCTGGAGCAAAGAGCGGGCAGACGAGATCGAATCAACATTTGACCGCCTTTTGACTGTGGCAGAAGAAAGAAAAGTAGAATTGCTGCTGATCGCCGGTGATCTGTTCCATGCACCGCCATCTCTGCAGGAGTTGAAAAGTCTGGACTACAAGCTGTCAAAGCTTACAAATACAAGAACCGTTATGATTGCAGGAAATCATGATTATATCGGAAAAGGTTCACCGGCGGAGAGTTATGAATTTACATCAAATACAGTGTTGATGCCGGCAGATACTTTTAGTAATGCATATCTGGATGATATCAATGTCTGTGTGACCGGATTCAGTTTTGGACAGGTAGAATACACAGAGGATGTCTATGCAGATATCATGCCGCAGATGAAGGATGCGATTAATATTCTGCTGGCGCATGGCGGAGACGAGAAGCACATACCGATCAATTTCAGACGGATGGCAGAAGCAGGATTTGACTACTGTGCACTCGGACATATCCACAAGCCGAAGCATATCGTGAAGAACAAAATGGCATATCCTGGTTCGCTGGAGCCTCTTGATCGGACGGAAACCGGTCGACATGGTTTCATTTACGGACAGATCAAGGATGGCGAGACGAAGATCCGCTGGGAGCCATTTAACTGTCGGAGTTATATTAATCTTGGATTTGCCGTGAAACCGGAATACAGCGGAGCAAAGATTCTGGATGTTCTTGCAAAGCAGATGGAGAGTATGGGTACTCAGAACATTTATCGAATCATCCTGTCGGGTCACATGGCAAATGGATTGAAGCTGGATTTTTCCGGTCTGATGCGGAATTACAGGATCTATGAGATTGTAGACAATACGTTGTGCGAGTATGATCTGGATAAATTGTATCTGGATAATGAAGATAACCTTCTCGGACAGTTTATTGATCGATTTGCGGAAGCAGATGACGAGATCAGCAAACGTGCCCTGAAATACGGAGTAGAAGCAATACTTGCAACTGGAGATAAGTAAACATGTATATAAATAAGCTGTTATTAAAGGAATTTGGAAAATTTAATAATAAAGAAATTCGGCTTAAAAAAGGTTTGAATCTGATCTATGGTGCAAATGAATCCGGAAAGACGACTGTAAAAGAATTTATCGTTGGTATGTTGTATGGAATTGATAAGACCAGAGGTATCGGTGCGCGACTTGATAATTATGAACTTCGCAAGCCGGTAAATGGCGGTGGGTATTCCGGAAAAGCATATGCGGTAACAGATGAAAAAAGCTATCTTCTGGAGCGGAACTTTCTTCGCACCAGTAAGAATGCGACGCTGACGGAGATTGATACCGGAAAGGAAGTCCAGCTTAAGAATCAGAATTCTTATAAGGGCATCTTGTTTGATGTGGATAAGAGCACCTATACAAATACTCTCTGTATCGGAGAGCATGGTGCAGCACCCGGCAAAGAACTGGCAGAGGATCTCGGGAATTATGTGGTGAATCTGACAACGACCCGAAATGCCGATATTGATAAGACAGAAGCGATCCGTTATCTGAAAAACGAGAGACGGAAATTTGAAAATAAAAAACTGGCGGCGGAGATCGATCAGTTAGGGGAACAAATGGATGCATTGGGTGATGTAGACGGTGATCTGGAAGCGATTCGGGAAGAACGTCGTGAAGAGCTGGATGCATATAATATGGAGATTGCCCGCCTGAAACGAGAAGCAAGACAGCTTGTAAATGAAAAGGATGCCGCTATTCCGGATGAGGACGAGGATCGAACCAGAAGCCATATCTTCCTTGATGTAGAAGCTCTTGACGATGAGGAAGACGAGAAAAAGAATCGGCCAAAGGAAAAGAAGAAGTTAACAGATAATATTTTGATCATTATGTTGACCGGTGTATTGGTTGTTGCAGCTGTTGTACTTGCTGTTCATCTTTTGAATTTCCAGAAAGCGATTCAGCAGTTATTTACAATCTGCACGATTGCATTTGTCGCAGTTACGATCATTGATGGTTTATTCCGAAAAGGATTCTTCGATGGACCGGATGTCGTACCGGATGAAAAGGAATTTGACCAGATGATTTATGAGCTTGGACGTGCAACAGAATCGAGAACGGTAAGAATCGAGATTGACCGGAATTTTCAGGAGGCGCATGACGCAAAACTTGAGTTATTGAAGTTCAAAGAGCATGATGCCATGGCAAAACGTGATTCCTATTATGAATTAAAAGGAAAACGTGACGAGCTTCAGAAACGATTCGAGGTCTTGGAGAAGGAACAGAAAGCGATCGATCTGGCGATCCAGACCATCAATGATATATCGGTTGATATTTACAATGATTTTGGCGGACAGTTAAACGAGAATATCTCGGAGATCGTCAGTATCATTACAGATGGCAAATATAATGACGTGAAGCTGGATGAGAACATGCACATTTCAGTATTTGACGACGATCATTATATGCCGATCGAATTCTTAAGCAGCGGAACGATCGAGCAGATCTATCTGGCTGTCCGGCTGTGCATTGCAGGGCTTCTCTGCAAAGACCGTATGCCGATCATTGTAGACGATATCTTTACAACTTATGATGAACATCGCCTGAAAAATGCGCTCTATTGCATGAGCCGTATTGATACTGACCAGATCATTATATTCACATCAAATAATGCCATTGGGGATATGTTGGATGATCTTTCTATGGAATATAATTATGTGGAGTTGTAAATGAATAACAGAATAAATGTAAAAAACCCCTGCCGGTTTCTGAGTCTATGATGGTGGGGATTGAAACATCAGTGGAACTTTCGTTATGAGGTTTGCACTAGCTGTCAGCACCAAGCCCATGTTTGAGCCTGATAAGGCGAGTTTGGGCGACTGCTGACAAATGTGCGTGCGAACCGAATAGAAAGTGCAACGTGTTTCAATCCCCGCCATCATAGACTTGGAAACCGGCAGGGGTTTTGTTATATTCTATGGGAGTAAGAACTGCTATTTCTTTAACGCTGCAAGCTGAGCCTTTAGTGAGGCAATCTCTGCACTCATTTCAGAGACTGTAGCATCCTTTTCGGCTAGAGTAGCGCTCATTTTAGATACTACTGCATCTTTTTCAGATAAAGCGGTGACTGCTTCATCACGTTCTTTTTTCAATTCATCGATCATGTAATTGACTGTATTTTCATCCAATTTTCGTAATGCTTCAGAAAACATGGTAACAACCTCCTCCGGGTGATACAGATATTCTGACATATCCATGCAGATAGTCTCCATCCATGGATAGTCGGATATCAGTGCTGCAAGGTCATCCATGGTAGTTGCCGTTAACAGGGATAACCATGCGTTAAGTTCGTTGATATCTTTAGAATACTTACTTTTTCGGAAGACGTCAAGGGCAACGACATAGTATTCCTGTAGAAGACGAAGGTCGATCCCGGTATCAAATGCTGCTTTTCCGTGATGCAGATAAATGTCAGCCAGGTCGGCAGTTTTACATTCTTTCGGGCTGTTTTCAAACATTACGATCGTATAAACGGTTTTCAGATCCTGATAGGTGAATGTACTTCCCTTTTCCCCTTTTACTCTGGTGTACTGGCGGAGCAGAAGATCAGCAGAGTAGCAGGACATCCGCTCACCGGGGAATGTATATGGGATTTTTTGAATTTCGACATTTGCGATTGAACCATCTTCTAATTGAACAATGATATCCAGAAGTAGGAGAGAGGTTGATGGCAGCATACTGTCTTCATTTGACAGGATACACTTCACGGTTACATTTGTACCGATAATACTGCTGATCAGTCGTGATAATCGTTCCGGGTATACATCCGGGTTAAATAGCTTCTTAAAAAATGGATCATAGGTTAATGGCAGACTTTTCTTTCCTTCCATGAATTCGAGAAAGCGCGATTTCCATTTGTCAGGCCAGTTCAGATATGTCCGGTAAACGATGGATTCTTCTTTAATTCTAATAGACATTCATCGTTGGTTCGGGATGGGAAAAGCTGTTTAATATTTGTAATAGAAGACTTTGACCTGTTACATTCTGATGTGTTTACGATATTATTGTTTTTATTTTCATTGTACATAAATTTATTTCCTCTTAATTTCCGGCGCCTTTTTTGTCGACAAGGTCAGCTTACCAGAAATAAAAAGAAAAAGTTCATAAATGTAATAAATGGTATGTCTGGATGTAACAATTTGCACTTTTTACAAATAATTCCAACTGGAATTATTGACAAAAACCATGCTCATAACACAAAACCCCCGCTTGCTTTCATCTCTATCGTAGGTAGGAATTGAAACATCAGTGGAACTTTCGTTATGAGATTTGCACTAGCTGTCAGCACTAAGCCCATGTTTGAGCCTGATAAGGCGAGTTTGGGCGACTGCTGACAAATAGGCGTGCAAATCGAATAGAAAGTGCAACGCGTTTCAAATCCTACCTACGATAGAGCTGGAAGTAAGCGGGGTTTGGGCTTTTATTAATTACATCTCATAATTATCTGAGATGGTATGTTTTTCTTTATACTCAGCGATACGCGCGTTGATTCGCTCAGCAGGATCTAACAACTCGCTGATAGAAGCATCATGATTCAAGTGATCAATGATCAGAGCGATGTATTTGCTCATATCGGCTGACTCGTACCAGTCTTTCTTGAACAGGTCAGGCATCTGGTAGGTCAGGTTAGTTGTGATGACCTTCTCGATCAGACCTTCTTCATGACACTTGTCGAATACGTCAAGACCCTTTGTAAAGAGACCAAAAGTAGCGATACAGTAAACACGTTTTGCTTTTCTCTGCTTTAACTGTCTTGCAACATCAATCATGCTTTCGCCGGAGGCAATCATATCATCAATGATGATAACATCCTTGCCCTCAACAGAATCACCGAGAAATTCATGAGCAACGATCGGATTTCTTCCATCAACAACGCGTGAGTAGTCACGGCGTTTGTAGAACATTCCGACATCTACACCTAACAGGTTTGCGAAGTAGATTGCTCTGTGCATAGCACCTTCATCTGGGGAGATGACCATCATGTGGTTGTTGTCGATCTCAAGATCCGGTGTAGTACGAAGCAAAGTCTTGATGAACTGGTAGGTTGGACGTACATTTTCAAATCCACTCTTAGGGATGGCATTTACGACACGAGGATCGTGTGCATCAAATGTCACAATATTGTCAACACCATAAGACTTTAATTCCTGAAGCATAACGGCACAGTCAAGAGATTCTCTGGAAGAACGCTTGTGCTGGCGGCTCTCATAAAGGAATGGCATAATTACTGTGATCTTTTTTGGTTTATCAGTCATAGCGGCGATCAGTCGTTTTAAATCTGCATAATGGTCATCCGGAGACATACGCTGTGGCTGGCCGGCCATCATATAAGTACAGCTGTAGTTGCCGACATCAACCATAATGTAGATATCTTTACCACGAACGGATTCATTTAGAACACCCTTTGCCTCACCGGAACCGAAACGTGGACAATCGGCACTGATCAGGTAAGTATCAGCTTCATAACCGTGGAAGACAATGTTGTCTTTGTGTACATTGTCTCTGTTAGCTCTCCATTTTACGAGATAATGATCAACCTTTTCACCAAGGCCTGTACAACTTTTGTGAGCAACGATTCCGAGACTGCCCACGGGTATGGTTTCTAATTTGCTATCGTCTGGCATGATAAATATCCTCCATAATCTTATAGTGTAATGATCCGATACTTTATAGTGTAAGTATCATTGATAGTATATATGCAAATGCAGAAGACTGCAATGGCATCAATTAGAAGATTTATTCTGAATCATATCTTTTCGTTTCGTATAACGGATATTGGTTCCGTAGAGCTGCAACACTTTGAAGTCGCCAATAATCCTCGACATGATTCTTTCGGTATACCGGTCGGAAAGCTCCCGCATACTCAGGTTCGTAGAGATAAGAGTAGCAAGAGAACGATTATTCCGCATATTAATGATCTCAAATAACTGAGAATTGACAAATGTATTTGGCACTTCCGTACCGAGGTCATCAATGATCAGAAGTTCACAATTATATATATAATCGTAAAGTGCCATGTTTTCTTTTTCACGCACATTACCCATTATAATGCCTGATAAAATATTTTCAAATAAATTTATTGAAGTCAGATAAAGAACTGTATGTCCTTTGTCCAGTAATGCTTTTGCAATGCAGTTGGAAAGAAAAGTTTTTCCAAGTCCTGTTTCACCATAGATCAGAACGCCAGGATGGGATTTTTCAAAATGTTCCACATAGTCTTTACAAGCTGCCAGTGTATTCGATGCATTCTCGTATGGCGTATGTTTGTGAATGCCATCCGGTTCTTTCGAGTAGTAGGTAAGTGAAAATGTGGAGAAATTCTCTTGTTCGAGAATCTTGCGGATCGTGGACTGATTGTATAATTCATCAATGATCTGCTGCGTCATGCATTTGCATGGCTTTCCATCCAGATAGCCCGTATCCTTACAGAGAGGACAGTCATAGATGGGTTCCAGATAATTCTCAGGGTATCCGTGCTGCTTCAGAAGTAATCTCTTTTTATCAGCCAGAGCTTTATTCCGGCGGGAGATGTCGCCCGTATCGACAGTTATTTTGCGGATTCGGTTCCTTGCTGCCTGGATAGAAGAGCTTGCAATCTTCTGATCGATCTCTTTGATTTCCGGAATTCTGTTATATACTTCATTTCTTCGGGTATCTGTCAGATTCGCATTTTCCAGTCGCTTTCGCTGCAGACCCGACAGTATACTATCATAATCTATATTCTTCATAATGTGTATATTTACCTTCGTTATCGAGAATTTATTTCATCAAGAAACAATTGCTCCATTTCATCAAGGGCTGATGACATATCCTTCTGCTGGAAAGAATTAAATGCATTTGGCTTGACAGTATATTGGTTTGCTTTCTGTGATGATTTTTTCTTATCCTCATGGAACTGGTTACTTGCTTTTTCGATATCATCAATGGACTTAACGCCCTGCTTTTTCCAACGCTTTAAGATTCCGTTTACATATGCAAATGTAACATCGTTTGGATGCTGTGCGATTCCCCTGTTGCAGGCTTCTATAATAATAGGAAGATCAAAGCCCATTTCTTTATTCCAGGAGTCCATCCACGCGATCTCGCCTGTGGTAGGGGCTTTACGGTTGATTCCAAGAGCCTTGAATACCGCACGGTAAAGGGGAGTCCCGTTTTCGGCGGCTTCTTTTGCTTCATCCAGAGTATGAATGCCTGCCTTATACCAGTTCTTTGCGATGCCCTCCGCGTACCGCAGATCTAATTTATCGATGCTGACACAGTATTCGATCAGGTATTCCATTACTTCTGTGGAAAATCCAAGCTGGTCATGTATATAGATCAGAATTTCTATGTCATTTACTGATAATTCTTTTCGGAAATAAGTCTCTGCCTCAAAGATAACATCGGCAAATGCATCGTCTGCCTTTGCCTTTGCTACCAGAGCGGCAGAATATGGCTGCTTTTCAGGAAATTCAGAGGTCGGCTTCTGAATTACATTCGCATTTGGTACTGTTACTGCTGTATGTACCGGTTCACTGAATGGAGGAGCAGTAGGAGTGACTGCTTTCTTTTCAGGGAACTTTAATAATGAAATGCTGTCAAGAGACAGAGAGGCATCATCCGTTTTCTTGTCCTTTTCATGTAGAGGAAGCAGCGTTATTCCTGTCAGATGACCGGAAGCATCATATTCCAGCCGCAGTACATCTTCGCTGATCCAGTACCGGATCGCACGGCAGATATCTTTTTCCGTAAGGTTAAAATGATCTGCAATACCGGCAACCGAGACCGGAGATTTGGAAGACATCAGTCTGACAAGATATAGATAGACTTTGACAAATTCGCCATTTGCGTCGGTCATGTAATAATCGATAAAATGATTTGATATCAGGGAAAATGTTTCCTTTGATTCTGTTGAAATTGTAATGTAGTCCATGGTAACTTTTCCCGCCTTTCATTGAAAAAAACTTCTATTACTTAAGAAGCGTTCACATTATAGCATGAGTTTTTTAAAAAGCAAATAGAACAAATAGTCGGTTAGAAAAATGAACAAAGATGTTGATTTTGTGGATAATGTGGAAAAGATGATCGATCGAATATTATTTAATACCATATTTTTGAAAAAGTGGGTAACTTCGGTACTTTCCGGTATATATCAGGTAAAATTTATGTAAACAAACAAATAGAGCCAAATGAGGAAAAGTCGCTCATTTGGCTCTGTGGATAATGTGGATAATTATTTTTTAATAAGCTCATTGCCGATAGAATCGACATTTCCGGCTCCCATAGTTATCAACAAATCATTTTTTTTGCAATTTTTTAATAAATAATTTTCAATGTCTGTAAAGGATGGCAGATAGAACGCATCTGTACCATAGGAAGCGATCTTTTCTGCAAGCTGCTTCGAGGATACAAGACCTGTGTCTTTCTCTCTGGCTGCATAGATGTCAGCAACGATGACAT
The DNA here is from genome assembly GCF_000154245.1 of Clostridium sp. L2-50. Lineage (NCBI taxonomy): Bacteria > Bacillati > Bacillota > Clostridia > Eubacteriales > Clostridiaceae > Clostridium > Clostridium sp. L2-50. Next base: position 146,580 of record NZ_DS480325.1, read on the forward strand.
GGTCACAGACACTTAAGACTTTTGCAAAGTCATCGAAAAGTGCGTAAGTTCTGCTGTAGGTATGTGGTTGGAATACACACCATAATTCATGGTAATCGGTATTCTTTGCAGCAGCAAGGGTTGCAGCGATTTCCGTCGGATGATGTGCATAGTCATCCATGACCTTTACATTGTCAAGGATCGTTCCCTTGTATTCGAATCTTCGCTCTGCACCTTTGCAATGAAGCAGACCGGCTTTGATCGCATCGATGTCGATGCCGAGTTCTGTTGCAGCAGCAATAGCAGACAAGGAATTGTATACATTATGCTTTCCGAATACATGAAGTGTGATGTCTGTAATATTTTCCCCGTCGATCACGAGGGTATAGGTAGGACGACCGAATTCATCAAAACGGATATTTGCGGCGCTGTAATGATTCTTTGGGTCTTCACCGAAGGTGATAACCTGACATTTCAGATCTCTTGTTACCGTATCAAAATATTTCATATCACCATTTACAATTACCTTTCCGTTTTCAGGTGTCTTTGTTGCAAACGTATGGAATGATTCAGCAATCTCTTCAATACCACTGAAGAAATCCAAATGATCCGCATCGACATTTAAGATAATACTGATATATGGTGAAAATGCATGAAAACTGTTTGTATACTCGCAGGCTTCTGTTACAAAGTAATCAGAAGAACCTACACGGATATTTCCGCCGATATCATCAATGATTCCACCGACAGAGATTGTCGGATCAACATCAGCTTCTAACATAATATAAGAAAGCATGGCGGTTGTGGTTGTTTTGCCGTGTGTTCCGCTGACGGCGACAGAGTATTTGTAATTGGTCATAATCTGACCCAGAAGCTGTGCTCTTGTCAGCATTGGGATATTTTTAGCTTTTGCAGCCTGAAATTCTTCATTGTCCGGATGGATAGCTGCTGTATAGACGACAAGGTCGATCTGATCTGTAATGTTGCTTGCGGTCTGTCCGATGTTGATCAGAGCGCCCATGTCCGAAAGTTTATCTGTCATATTGGATGCTTTCATATCAGAACCGGTAACTTTGAACCCCTCTTTTATAAGGATCTCTGCAAGACCGCTCATGCTGATACCGCCGATTCCCATAAAATGTACATTTATTGGATGATTAAAATCAATTTTATACATGATGTTTCGCCTTCCTGAAAAGAATATTTGTGAGTATTATAGCATAGATAAAAAAGGAGTGGATTATTTTTTCATAAAAATTGAAAAGTTCAGAATTTAGTGTGCGATGCGGACAAAATGAAAACGAAAAATAGAAAATTATACGGTATCATGTCAAATATAGGCAGATTTCCGTGATTATTAACAGAAATTTGTCGCTTTTTTTGACATGAAAAACATAAATAGTTCACAAATCGTTCATGAAATGTTCACATATATACTGTAACATACATCATGAAAGCTTTTCATATATTTGAATCCTTTCCCCCCTCATTTGGAGCCACCATTTTGGTGGCTCTTTTCTTTTTATTATCGGATGAAAAGCATTATTTATGGAGATGATAATGGTATGTTTGGAGATTTTTTTCGATATTGGGATGAACTGCCGCAAGATGGTGGTTTTCAATTATTTGGATGGATTCATATAGGCTGGCTGGTTGGAATTATATTTGTATGTATAGTGACCGGTTATTATTATAGAAAGGCAGATGCTGCTGTTCAGGACAGAATCCTGAAAATACTGACGGGGATATGTCTGTGTCTGGAATTAGGTAAGGATCTTTATCTTATACTGATCGGGGAGATGGGGATATCATATCTTCCGTTTGAGATGTGCGGACTGGCGATTTTTGTGGAACTGGGATTTGCATTTTTCCACCGGGAATTTCTGGGAGAAATTATGTGCGTGATCAGTATGCCCGGTGCAATGGCAGCACTGTTATTTCCAGACTGGACCAGATATCCGTTATTTAATTATATGCACATTAACACTTTTCTGATACATGGGTTGTTGGTTCTTGTTCCGGTTCTTGTTCTGACATCCGGCAGATACAGACCTTCTATAAAAAGAATCTGGCAGATCTTTTTGTTTTTGTTTACGGTTGTTCCTTCTGTCTATGTTATAAACAGGATCTGGGGCTGTAATTTTATGTTCCTTTGTTACCCATCCAATGGTTCTCCGTTTCTGTCTGTCTATCTGCAGCATGGCTATGTTCCATATTTGATCATATATGCCGTTACAGTCATTCTTTGTATTTTGGTTATATATGGAATACTGGACAAAATCGCTTCCTTTTGTGGTAAAAATGTGGTATACATTAATAGGAAGAATTAGTTGAGAAAAAAGTCATAATAAAAGAAAATATGCGCAGAAAGAACTGTGTATACGGAAGATAGAATACGGAGAATGAGAAAAAATGATAACAAACGATGCGACGCTTTTAAAAGTAAAACATGAAGTATTGTATGAAGTTGCCAAGCTTGCGTATGCCGGACGATTGGAGGAAGAAAGAGACAGTCTTCCTTATAAGATGGTTCCGGGACCGCAGCCGGCGTTTAGATGTTGTATCTACAGGGAACGTGAGGTTATCAGACAGAGAATCCGGCTTGCGGAAGGTAAAGCACCGGGTGCTGAAGATGACGGAAATATCGTACAGGTCATTAATTCTGCCTGTGAAGGATGTCCGATTTCCAGATATGTAGTAACAGATAACTGTCAGAAGTGTATGGGCAAAGCCTGTCAGGCGGCTTGTCGGTTTGGAGCGATCAGCATGGGACGAGATAAGTCCTATATTGATCCATCTAAATGTAAAGAGTGTGGACAGTGTGCAAAAGCCTGTCCTTATAATGCGATCGCAGATCTGGTACGACCTTGCATGAAGAGCTGCCCTGTGGATGCGATCTCGGTGGCCGATAATGGTACCGGTATTGCTGTGATCAATCAAGACAAATGCATCCAGTGTGGATCTTGCGTCCACAAATGCCCGTTTGGCGCGATCGGTTCTAAGACATTTATCGTGGATATCATTAAGAAGATGCGTTCGGATATTAAGGTATTTGCCATGCTTGCACCTGCAACGATCGGTCAGTTTGGTGCAGATATTACGATGGCAAGCTGGAGAACCGCTTTGAAGAAGATTGGTTTTTATGATGTTGTGGATGTATCACTTGGAGCAGATATGACTGCCATGAGTGAGGCAAAGGAATGGATCGAAGCCAAGGAGAAGGGTGAGAAGAAGACAACCTCCTGTTGTCCGGCATTTAAGAACTATATAGAGAAGCATTTTCCGACATTAAAGGATGCGATCTCAGAGACAGTATCACCGATGTGTGCTGTATCCCGTTATATAAAGGAGAAATTCCCGGGGGCAGTTACTGTATTTATCGGACCATGTATTGCGAAGAAAGCCGAATCCATGTCAGGAGAAAAGGATACTGCGGATTATGCACTGACTTATGGTGAGATTCGTGCGATGCTCCGTGCAAAAGGGGTAAAGCTGGAGCCGGAAGAAGATACGGATGATCAGGGCAGTATCTATGGTAAGAAATTTGCAAATGCAGGTGGTGTAACCGCAGCAGTTCTTGAAAGTATGAAAGAACTTGGCTGTACCGGCGATGTATCCGTATGCAAATGCAGTGGCATAACCGAATGCAAGAAAGCATTGACGCTGATGAAGGTCGGAAGACTTCCGGAAGACTTCATCGAAGGTATGGTATGTGAAGGGGGCTGTGTCGGTGGACCATCAAGACATCGTGATCCGAATCTTGCAATGCGGGACAGGAACGCAGCACTTGCGAAATCGTCGGATATATTGATCAAGGACAATCTGGACAAACAGAATGCAGAGTCGGTTGACATGATCCGTTAGTTATAAGAAGGTGATCGTAATATCGGATGAGGGGTCTTTCGATATTACAGGGAAAAGCAGAAACTATTAACAACAAAAGAAAATAAAGAAGAAAGTAAGAAAATTAAATGTCGCCAGACGAAACATAAAATAAGCCCGGCGGCATTTTTTTCGATGGAGGTTACACTCATGGTAGCACAGATTTTGGCACTTGCCATTTTTGTAGTTATGTTTGGATTGATCATATCCGAAAAATTTGAGCGCCATGTTATCACATTGGTATGTGGACTGGCAACACTTGTTCTGGTATTTGGTGTAGCAATGCACAGCATGGATGCGATACTTGAAACATTAAATATCAGAAACATTTTTACACTTTCGTTCTGGTATGAGGCAGGAGCCTCATCCGAGAGTACGGGTGGTATCAACTGGGCCACGATTATCTTTCTTGCGGGAATGATGGTTATGGTAGAAGGTATGGCAAAGGCGGGTTTCTTTCGCTGGCTATGTATGACGATCGCGAAAGCCGTTCGGTATAGGGTCATTCCGATATTTATTACATTCATGATCATGTCATTTGTCCTTGCTATGTTCATTGACAGTATCACGGTTATCCTGTTCTTAGCAGCAGTTACGGTGGAACTGGCGCAGCTTCTGGACTTTAATCCGATTCCGCTGATCCTGTCTGAGATCTTCTGCGCAAATCTGGGTGGATCGGCAACAATGTGTGGTGATCCTCCAAATATCATTGTCGGAACATCCCTTCGGTATTCGTTCTTCGATTTTATTACAAATACCGGCCTGATGGCGGTACTTTCACTGGTGGTTATTATTTTTTACTTTTATTTTTGTTTCAGGAAAGAACTCACTGCATCTTCGGCGTCACAGACTTCGGAGAAAGATCATCCATCACCGGTATCTGCGATCACGGATAAACGGGCATTTGCCATTAGCTGTGTGATCTTTTTATGTGCGGTTACCTTACTTATCACACATGCACAGACCGGACTGACAGTTGCATTTATCGGTCTGTTTATAGCAATACTGGTTCTTCTGACATCAGGAAAGAATATCGGACATATTTTAAAAAATGTAGATTATAAGACGATCCTTTTCTTTATTGGTCTGTTTGTTGTAGTCGGCGGTCTGGAGCAGACCGGTATTCTGGAACTGGCAGCCGGATTTATCGGGAAGGTAAGCCATGGAAATGCCAAGGTAATGATAGCCATTATTATCTGGGTATCCGCGATCGCAAGTGCATTTGTAGATAATATTCCATTTGCCGCAACCATGATCCCGGTTATCAAGACTCTGGCAGCATCGACAGGTGTGAATCTCTCGGTTCTTGCATGGACACTGGCAATGGGTACAGATATCGGTGGAAGTGCGACTCCAATCGGGGCATCGGCAAATGTTGTCGGAATGTCGATCGCGGCAAAAGAAGGTCATCCGATCTCTTGGGGCAAATATTGTAAGGTATCGGCTCCGGCATCCGTTATCGTTATTCTGATCTCGATGGTCTGCATCTATCTGCGATATTTCTAAATTATAATAAAGGTGGAATATAACTGCAACCAGCTAATTATATATTGACATTACCAAAGATTTCGTAATGAGATGCATAGTGCCAGTAAATACGAGTGCCTGTTTGAGTCCGAAGGACGAGTTGGCACAGGAGTATTTACGAATCAGGCATATGCAGCGAATAGAAATCGACGTAAGTCAATATATAATTAGCTGGTTGTAGTTATAATTCCCCCGTTTTTTGTAAAAATGAAATGCAAAAAACTGTTGACAGATAAGTGAAATATGGTACTATAGGTAAAGTGGTTTTTAAAACTACGTTTGAAGTTAACGAAAAACTTGGAATAAAGTCTGGAAAAACCGAGAACGAAGTTGCAAAAACGTGAAAAAAGGAAACACATTTTCATTATATAGATCAGATCATTATTTTACGGAGGAACAGACAGTATGATAACAGAGTTAAAACCGGAAGAAGGAATTGCCGGAAAGTTTGTCAAGACAGCATTTGATGAGAATGGTGTATTAAGCAAGATTGAATTTACAAATGATGAGACCTTTAATTTTGCATTTGATGTAGTGGATGCATTAGCAGAAAAGACACCAGATAAGACAGCATTGATCTATGTGTCCAGAGATAAGGAAGAAAAGAAGTTTACATTTAAAGAGATCAAAGAGTATTCCAATATGGCAGCAAATTATTATAAGAGCCTTGGCATCAAGAAGGGCGACAGAGTGCTGCTTGTATTAAAGCGCCATTATCAGTTCTGGTTTACGATCCTTGCACTTCACAAGATTGGAGCAGTAGCAATTCCTGCAACCAATATCTTAAAGGTAGAAGATTACAGATACAGAATTGAAGCTGCAAATGTAAAGGCTGTTGTATGTACAGCTGATGACAAGATTCCGGATGCAATGGCAGCCATCGATCCGGATGATAAGGTGATCAAGGTTATCGTAAATGGTGAGAGAGAGCATTTCCATCCATTTGATAAAGATATCCTTTCATTCAGCAAAGAATTTGCACGTCCGACAGGTGAAGATACAGTCTATGCACATGATACCATGATCATCATGTTCACATCAGGAACAACCAAGCATCCAAAGATGGTAGCACATAATCATCTGTATGCACTTGGACATTATATTACAGCAAGATATTGGCATAACGTAAAGACGGATGGTATTCATTTTACAGTATCCGATACCGGCTGGGGTAAGGCTCTCTGGGGCAAGCTCTATGGTCAGTGGTTATGTGAGACCTGTATCTTTGTTTATGATTTTGATGTATTCAGTGCAGACAATATCATGAAGCTTGTAGAACAGTACAAGATCACAACCTTCTGTGCGCCACCAACCCTTTACAGAATCCTTGTTAAGATGGATCTAAGCAAATACGACCTTTCCGCACTGACTTACTGCACAACCGCAGGAGAAGCCCTGAATCCGGAAGTATTCTATAAATTCAAAGAGATGACAGGATTTACGATCTTTGAAGGCTTTGGTCAGACAGAGACTACACTTGCGATCGGAAATCTGAAAAATACAACACCGAGACCGGGTTCCATGGGTAAGGCAAGCCCACTCTATGATGTTCACATTATGAGACCGGACGGAACACTTGCTGATGTAGATGAGACCGGAGAGATCGTTATTAAGATTGCAGATGGCGAGCCATATGGTCTGTTCTCTACTTATAATAATAATGAGGAAATGACAAAAGAAGTTAAGCACGATGGTTATTACCACATGGGTGATACCGCATATATGGACAAGGATGGATATTTCTGGTTCGTAGGCCGTGTGGATGATATCATCAAGGTTGCCGGATACCGTGTTGGACCTTTTGAGATTGAAAATGAGATTATGAAGATCCCATATGTTCTGGAATGTGCAGTTACAGCTATACCGGATGGAACCAGAGGACAGGCGATCAAGGCAACGATCGTTCTGACAGAAGGAACGGTTGGCGATGATAATCTGAAGAAAGAGCTGAAGCGTTATTTCAAGGAGAATATGGCGAGCTACAAACGTCCTCGTGTGATCGAATTTGTCGATGAGATGCCAAAGACGATCAGTGGTAAGGTAAGACGTGTAGAGATCAAAGAGAAAGACTGGAAATAAGTCCGGACGATTATCTGCCGGGACAGTTGACAGGCAGATGAAATGACACAGCCTGTGAGAAGCAGGCAGGAAATGGAGATGTTCATAAAATGATAGATATGGAAATTAAGCCATATGAGCGTATGGTTTATTACTATGAAACTGACAGAATGGGAATCGTTCATCATTCCAACTATATCAGATGGTTTGAGGAAGCGAGACTGGACTGGATGAAGCAAGTTGGATGGGATTACAAGACCATCGAGGACGACAATATTATTATTCCGGTATTGTCAGTATCAGCGGAATATAAGACTATGTCCAGATATGGAGATAACGTTGTGATCTATGTAAAGCTTGCAGAGTACACAGGCGTCCGTATTGGATTTTCCTATGAGGTACATGACAAGAAGACCGGAGAGCTTCGGTGCGTCGGCACATCCTGCCATTGTTTGTTGGATGAGAAGAACAAGCCGGTGTTCATGCGGAAACGTTATCCGGAGAAGGATGCGTTCTTCAAGGAACTCATGAAGCAGCAGGCTGAAGAGAATGCGTAAATTACACAATGTAACAAGGGGATAGTCAATATCCATTTTACAGCACACTTGCGTTCGTGTCTCACGTAACGGTACTAAATTCACCGCAGGGGCGGTTCATTAAGGACCGACGTGAGACAAGGTCTGTAAAACGGATATTGACTATCCTCTTTTGTTATATTGTGTAATTTTATTTTGCTGAGCAGTACTGTAAAATGCCCGCACCGTGATCAGATCATTTCTTTATGCAGAACACTTGCGTTCTGTGTCTCACGTAGCGGTACTAAATTCACCGCAGGGCGGTTCATTAAGGGCCGACGTGAAAATAGAACGAAAGTGCTCTGCATAAAGAAATATCTGGACATGGTGTGGGTTTTATAGAATTGCCAAGTTCCCCTGCCAGATCCTCTCTGTTGACACATTGTTTTATAATTGCTAGTATAGGCTTGATATAAGGAATTTTTGTGCGGAATCAGGTATTATGTATGAGCATTATGAATGAGCTTGTTAGGAAAACTTGCTAAGAAAGATTATGAAGATGATGGCTGCAGGGCATGATGTATTTTGAAATGATATGAGGTTAGAATGAGAAAGATGAAGAAAAACAGAGAGAAAATGTATAGATCGCGTTGGACAAAAATAGTTAGTTATATATTGGTAACGGTGATGACTGTTTCTCTGTTTGGGCAGGTTGCTGCGAATGGCACATTTGACGGAACTGGCAAACAGGCAGGCACAGGTACGATTGCAGAGATTAGTCAGGTAGAGGCAGCTTCGGATACTGCCATTGATTATAAGGCGGTTTTGAAAGAGACTTCTGCTGCAATCGAGAAAACATTAGAAATTTCATATGAATATAAATTGCCGATTCATTATGAAAAGAATAAAAAAGGTGAGTATGAAGAAGTAAAGAGAACGGTTAAATGGTGGGGACCGGCAATTGGATCTATTGGTGGGGAATGGACTGTTATCGGCGAGTGCCGTTATGGTATGGAAAATGCACCATGGTATAGGGCATATTATAACAATATAACAGAATATATAAAGGCAACATATAACATAAATAAAGAAAAATATGCAGTAGGAGATTGGGATAATCAGTTTTTAAAACTGCATAAAACAAAAAGTACTGAAAATTCTCGAATTATTCTCGCCCTTACATCTATGGGGCTTGATGCATCTGATATAGAGGGATATGATCTGACCGGTGTGCTGTCAGATATGACATATGTAAAAAAACAGGGAATCAATGGACCAATATTTGCATTGATCGCACTTGATTCGGGTAATTATGAGATCAAACCGCTTGCATCGGGAACAGCTAAGACACAGGTGACAAGAGAGAAACTGGTTACTTATATTCTGAATAATGAACTGAAGAATGGCGGCTTTTGTCTGTCGGGTACATCACCGGACCCGGATGTCACAGCGATGGCATTGCAGGCACTTGTTCCATATTATAAGGGAAGTACAGATGTTAGCGAACAGGTACGCGGTCAGGTGACAGAAGCTGTAAACCGTGGAATCGGTGTGCTGTCAGAGATACAGAATGAAGATGGAACATACAGCAGCTGGGGAACGAAAAATGCAGAGAGTACGGCACAGGTACTGGTTGCCTTATCCGGTTTGGGCTTGGATGGTGATACAGATGTTCGTTTTATAAAAAACGGACATTCTGTACTGGATGGTTTAGAGCAGTTTTATCTGACGGGAAAAGGTGCATTTGAGCATGTGGCTTCCGATGGTGGCAATCAGATGGCGACAGAACAGGCATTTTATGCGCTGGTATCCTATGACAGATATAAGAATAATAAAAATACTTTATACAATATGACAGATGCGGTGGATGCTCGTGTCATGGATCTTGCAGATTGTCAGGTGAAGATTTCCCGGACGACATACACATATGCAGGCAAGGCGATAACGCCTGCCGTCACTGTCCGCATGACAGGAATTGATGGAATATCAAAAGAACTGACTGCAGGAACAGATTATACAGTGACATATAAGAATAATACGAAGCCGGGAAAGGCGACTGTTCAGATATCAGGAACAGGAATGTATAAGGGAATGGTATCGAAGACAGTGTCTGTTTATCCGGCAAAGGCATCTGTGAAATCCGTCACAAATACCAAAAAAGGTCTGACTGTAACATGGAAGAAGGTAACAGGAGCAGACAAGTATATCTTATATCGTAAGGCAGGTTCCGGGGCATATAAGAAATATAAAACCGTTTCCGGTGCAAAGACTTCTTATGTGGATACCGGTGCAAAAAACGGTACGACATATTCTTATAAGGTATGCGCCTATACTGCAGGTCTGCAGGGTAAAAATGCGAATACAAAGGCGGCATGCCGCGTGACTGCGGTTACTGCAAAGGCAGCAAAGGCAGGAAAAAGAAAGCTGTCTGTGTCATGGAAGAAGAACAGTAAGGCGAGCGGATATCAGATCAGGTACAGCTTGAAATCTTCATTTAGCGGAGCAAAGACAGTAATGGTCAGATCAGGAAAGACAACGACCAAAAAACTGACCGGTCTGAAACGAAGAAAACGGTATTATATAACAGTGCGGGCATATAAGACGGTGAAGGGTAAGAAATATTACAGCAGCTGGAGTAAGAAGATAAGATATGGCGTGGATTAAGAAACATCTGAAAAAGATAATAGGAATTCTGGTTGTACTGCTTATACTTGTCGGTGCGTACTGGTATGGAGGAAATGCACCCGGCTCCAGGGGATTTGGAAGGCCGGGAACGACTTCTGAAAATACAGAGAGTACGACACAGGAAGCGGTTTCCGGGGAAGCTTCAGATACAGAAGATGCTGATGCGGAAATATCGGATGATGCGGAATGGGATGACTCATCATCGTCAGGACAGGGTTCAATAAAGAAAAATCATAGTAAAAGGGATACGAAAAAAGACGATAAGGGATCAGAAAAGGACAAGTCCGGAATCGTAACTCCGGATTATTCCGCCACGACGCAGGAGCATAAAAATGGAGATACGGATGTATCGGAGGATCCGGGGACAGATTCATCACAGAGTACGGACAATAAGACTCCGTCAAATGGTGGCGGTTCATCGAAAAAAGACGGTTCAGGAACAGAACAGAGCGGACCGACGGAGCAGCCGGATACAGAGGTACCAACGACGGAGCAGCCGGGAGTACAGTCACCGACCACCACGGAGCAGACGTCGGAAGACACTGTATATACTTGTACCATATCAATTAATTGCAGTAATATTTTATCGAACTGGGATATCTTTGATAAGACGAAGGCATCCTGTGTTCCTTCAGATGGCTGGGTCCTTCGTGAGATGATGGTTGAATTTAAGAAGGGACAGACGGTTTTCGATGTGTTAAAGAATGTGACCCGGACAAGAGCCATTCAGATGGAATATTCATTTACGGCATTGTACGGAAGCTATTATATAGAGGGAATCAATAATCTTTATGAGTTTGACTGTGGTGAGCTGTCAGGCTGGGAATACTGCGTAAATGGGAAGTTCCCTGCATTTGGATGCTCAAAATATGTTCTGAAGGATGGAGATAAGATAGAATGGAAGTATACCTGTGATCTGGGCGCGGATGTCGGAAACCCATATTTTGAATAGGGAATACAGGAAGTATCGGCTTCGGACGACAGAGATTAATAAGGCAGAGGTTAATGGGACAGAATTTGATAAAACAGGAGATATCAGTGGGAAAAGAAAATCAGGATGCATTTGCAGATTGTCATCCAATCGTTAATTTCATATATTTTGTCAGTGTGATCGCATTTGGAATGATGTCATTACATCCGGTGTGTCTGATGATAGCATTTATGGGAGCATTTGCATATTCGGTCTGCCTTGGTGGAAGAAAAGCGGTTTTGCGGAATCTACGATACATGATACCGGTCATAATCCTGACGGCACTGATCAATCCGGCATTCAGTCATCAGGGAGTTACGGTATTATGGCATTTTCCGACAGGAAATGCATTGACGCTGGAATCCATACTGTATGGACTTGCGGCAGCAGGGATGCTTGTGACTGTGCTTTGTTGGTTTGCGTCTCTTAATCGTGTGCTGACATCGGATAAGATGATCTATTTATTTGGAAGATTTGCACCATACCTGTCTTTGGTCATATCTATGACATTGAAATTTTTCCCGGAGTTTGGAGCAAGGATCCGTCAGGTATATCAGGCACAGAAATGTGCAGGATTTATAGTAGAAGGTAGATATTTTAAACGTATAAGGACAGGTATGCGGGTAATTTCATCTGCGACGACCTGGGCACTTGAACGTGCGGTCATTACCGGAGACAGTATGCGCAGCCGGGGATATGGAATCGGAAGACGTACGGCCTTTTCTCTGTTCCGTTTTCACAGGCGGGATGCGGTCTGTCTGGCAGGAATATTGATCCTTGCAGGTATGACATTGGCAGGGTTCTTATCGGGGCAGATGGCGATGCGGTATTATCCGTATGTGGCTGTGGCGGCATGGAATATCCGGTCGAAAGTTGCATTTGGAAGTTATCTGGTTCTGGCAGTATGGCCGACCGGTATGCATATAGCAGAGGTATTGATGTGGAAGAAAAGATGCCGTGTGATGCAGTCGGGAGATACTATTGAGGCGGCAGTAGGCAGCCGGTAATACTTATTGGAGAAGAATATGAGTTTGTATGAGATAAAAGGTCTGACATTTGCATATCCTGATATCATATCAGAGCGTGACGATATATATCTTGATCCCTGTTTAAATGATATAAATATTACGATCGAACAGGGAGAATTCGTTGTGGTTGCAGGTGGTTCCGGGAGTGGAAAAACCACATTGCTCAGACAGTTGAAGCCCGTGCTGACACCGAGAGGAAAAAGAGAGGGAGCAATTACCTTTGCGGGGCAGGAGCTTTCTCAGATGGATGAGAAAATGCAGACGCAGAAGATAGGATTCGTCATGCAGGATGTGGATGCGCAGCTGGTGACGGACAAGGTCTGGCATGAGCTTGCATTTGGACTGGAGAGCCTGAGACTTCCGACAGAGACAATCCGAAAACGTGTTGCAGAGATGTGTTCTTTTTTTGGATTGAATTCAATTTTTCATAAAAAAGTAAATGAGCTGTCCGGTGGACAGAAGCAGTTAGTGAATCTTGCATCTGTGCTTGCGCTGTCACCTGATGTAGTGATTCTGGATGAACCGGCCAGTCAATTGGATCCGATGGCGGCGCGTGATTTCTTCCGATGCCTGGAACGGATCAATAAGGAGCTTGGAATTACGATCATTATTACGGAGCACAGACTGGAAGAGCTGTGGGCGATGTGTGACCGTTTTATACTGCTTGATCATGGAATGGTCTTATATGATGGAACGATACAGGAAGGGGTGCATACTCTGTATGAGACAGAACCATCTATCGAGCTTCCTGCGGCATGCAGGATCGCACTTGGTTTACAGGAAAAAGAACAGGTTCCGGTGACTGTTACAGATGGAAGAAACTGGCTTATCCGATATGACCGGGAACATGAACAAATTGACGAAGTGACCACACGGGCATATAAGGGCGAGCATAAGATCATAGAGATAAAGGATGTATTCTTTCGATATGATCGGATGGCGTGTGATGTGCTGCATGGACTTAATCTGTCTGTCTATGAGGGTGAGATCCTTGCAATTAACGGCAGCAATGGATGTGGCAAATCCACCCTGCTTTCATTAATTGCCGGTGCGGGTATACCTTATCGGGGCAGAATCCGGATTGGAAAAGGGAAAAAGGTCGGACTGCTTCCGCAGGACCCGAAGCTGTTATTTACGGCATCCACTGTACGGGGAGAACTTGGAATTGAAAAAAATAGCAACGGTGCGGTGGCGCAGGATAAGACCGGACAGAGTAGTAGATATCGAATCACGGAGCTTTGCGGATTGACGAAGCTTCTTGAACGTCATCCATATGATCTGTCCGGTGGTGAACAGCAACGGCTGGGACTGGCAAGAGTATTGATCGGGATGCCGGATGTTATATTGATGGATGAACCGACAAAAGGGATGGATGCGGAATTCAAGCAGACCTTTGCGGAAATCCTCAGAAAATTACAGATGCAGGGATGTACCATCGTGATCGTGAGTCATGACATCGAATTCTGTGCACAGACTGCGGATCAGGTCTGCCTGATCTTTGATGGAGAGACAGCAGTTGTAAACGGTGTAACGGAATATTTTACAGGGAATGAATTCTATACCACGGCAGCGGCAAGAATTGCCAGAGGTATTGTGGATCATGCTGTTACGGTTAAAGACGTTCTTGCGGTGTATGGGAAAAACACAGATCGGTCAGGCACGGATGCAGGAGCTTCACGGAAAAAAGCGGATAAAACGCTAACAGATATAGAAGATTCCGAACAGACAGAAAAGAACACAGGCAAGCATAAACAGTCAGGTGTGAAATCCGGACAAATAGAAGATAAACAGCACAAGAGCATAGTGTCAGGTAAGGCTGCATTTGTACACAGACTAGGTCTGATGATAACAACGCTTGTTATGGCGGCCTGCTTTATCATAACGATTCGCCAGTCTGATCTTACCCGCTTGATCGATGATGGCAGGGTGACATCGGAGGGTATTATGTATATAGGGATATATGTGATCTTTATATTGACGATCGGGCTTTTTCTCTGTCTGTTGCGTCCTCTGGCAAAGGCACAGGACAGGGAGATTGAACGAAGAAAACGGTACCATATCAGCCGGAAGAATATGATAGTAACGATTGCCTGTATTCTGGCAGCCGCAGCTACGATCTGGATGGGAAAAGCTGTACTGTCGGATAGAAAGTATTATTTTATCTCGCTTTTGGTTTTGATCGAGATGATGATACCGTTTGGAGTGGCATTTGAAACCCGAAAGGTATCGGCAAGAGATCTGGTAACGGTTGCTGTCTTATGTGCACTGGCAGCAGTAGGAAGAACCGCATTTTTTATGATACCGAATTTTAATCCGGTTATAGCAATTGTGATCATAAGCGGAGTGGCATTTGGCTGCGAAACCGGATTTATTACAGGAGCAGTCACGATGCTGGTGTCAAATATGGTATTTGGTCAGGGACCATGGACACCATGGCAGATGTTTTCGATGGGACTGGTAGGATTTGCCGCCGGGCTTATCTTTAATAATTCAAAGATTCGGGGAGAACAACTGACGCGTCTCTCCCTTTGCGTATTTGGTGGATTTTGTTGTATTATAATATATGGCGGCATTATGAATCCTGCATCCGTGATCATGTGGCAGCCGACGGTCAATCTGCAGATGATCATTGCTGCTTATGTGACGGGATTTCCGTTTGATGTTGTACAGGGATTTGCCACTGTGTTATTTCTCTGGCTTATGGCTTGCCCGTTTCTGGAGAAATTAGACCGAATCAAGATAAAATATGGAGTATTGTGTGAGGTAAAAGAACATGCTTAGAAATTGTAGCTTGGATGAGATATCGGATGGACGTCTGTATGAAGCAAATGATATGGTAAAAGCATATTGTAATGAATGTAAGGGATGCCATGCCTGTTGTGAAGGGATGGGTGAATCGATTATTTTAGATCCTTTAGATATATACCGTCTGACGAAGGAGACAGGAAAAAGTTTTGAAGCCCTGCTTGCCGATACAATCGAACTGAACGTAGTGGATGGACTGATCCTTCCGAATATCAAGATGGTAGATGGGAAATGTTCATTTTTGAATGAAGCGGGAAGATGCAGTATCCATGCGGCACGTCCGGGCTTCTGTCGTTTGTTCCCTCTTGGACGATATTATGAGGATGGCGGTTTCAAATATTTCCTCCAGATTCATGAGTGTGAGCGTGCGGGAAAGGTGAAGGTGAAGGTGTCAAAGTGGATCGATACACCGGATCTTCAGAAGAACACGGAATATATCAATCGTTGGCATGATTTTCTGAAACAAGTGCAGGAGTATATGTGCAAACTGCCTGCAGCAAACGATGAAGCAAAAGCGGATGACCAGACCAGACAGATCTGTATGCTGATATTGAATCTGATGTATATTGCGAGGTATGAGGATCAGAAGGATTTTTATGAGCAATTTGAAGGTCGAATCGTAAATCTGGAAAAACTGATAGAACATTTGGGGTAGGAACGGATATCAGTGTTGGGGAAGGTGATGGAAAATGGAAAAACGATCATTTCAGAAATTAATTATGTATATTAGTATTGTTCTGATATTTATAGCGGCTGTGGTTCTTGTGTTTTGTGCAAGAGAGGTAAAAAACACGACAGAACAGGTGAATGATACTATAAAGAGTAATCTGGATTATGCTTCTGTTTCCTGTGAAAATATCTTAACGGATGCGGTTAATGTACTGAATGTAAATTATTTTACCGCTCAATATATTCATGAGAAAAATGAGGATAATGCTATGTTGAAGGAATATTTTGTTGAGCAGACAGAATATCTGAAGGACAGACTTGGATTATCTTATCTCGGCATATATGGATATATTGATGGAGAATTGATGCTGAGTGGGCAGTGGATGCCGCCGGCCGATTATCATGTAGAGGATCGGCTCTGGTATCGGGAGATCGTAGCAAATGGAACAGATCTGACATTTGTAACGCCATATATCGATATGAAGACGGGAAAACAGGTATTGACCATTGGAAGAACAATGGAAAACGGAACAGACATGGTCGGGGTAGATCTGGACATAAAAAATCTGTCAGAAATGCTGCAGATGCTGCAAAATGATATTGGCGATTTATATATTGTCAATTCATCCGGAATTATTGAGGCCGGCACTGATTTTGATATGGTTGGAAGCAGCCTGACGGATTATTACGGAAAAAATGAAAAGACGCAGTCCTATGAAGATAAGATAAATGAAGAATTGGAACAGAATAGCGACATTGTATCCTATAAGACGGCTTCATCATGGATATCGGTCAAGCCTATCATGAATGATTGGTATGTAGTATCAATTATCAATAAAGATAGTATTAATTGGCTTATAGCAAGAAATGCGATACCATCTGCGGTTAATCTTATAACTGTTTTGGTCGTATTTTTCATGCTCTATCTGAATTTATTTGTTCGGTTGCACAGAACTAAAGATCAGACAGGAACAGAGAAGCTTGAAGTATATCGATATTCCTCCGGAGCGGTACTGGAAGATGATAAACGCTTAAAATATATGGTATTTTACACATATTTGTTACTGATCTGTTTTTTTGTTACGGCATTTCTTCGTTATGAAAGCGGAGCGGGTTTTGTCATTATAACATTTTGTACGGTCCCCGTCTGTATATATGTGACTTGTTCCAAAAAAACACCCGTTAAGGCGCATGGCTTCTGTATGACGGGCTGCCTGTTTATGATAATTGCCATGTATGGACTTCTGCCGGATGGACACAATCGTTTGACGGATATGTTCCTGACAGCCATGGTTATTATTTCGTTATACCAGATGGTTGAATTGAATATATTTATGCTGGTCAGTACAGAGATTTATTATCTGTATGCTCTGTTGTCAGATCATATGCAGGATGCATCAGGTGGAAGAGATATTGATGACTGTATAACGGATATGATAATTATTTTGCTTGGAAGCTTAATGCTGTTAGTGGTAATTGCCTGGAATAAGAGGCTTCAGATCCGGTTGAAACAAAATGCACAGGAAGCAGAGGAAGCGGCAAACAGTGAGTCGGCGTTTCTGGCAAATATATCTCATGAGATACGGACTCCTTTAAATGCGATACTTGGTATGAATGAACTGGTTTTGCGTGAGAGCAGACAGCCTCATATCAAAGAGTATGCAATGTATATAAAGAATTCAGGCAAAACATTACTTACGATCATCAGTGATATTCTGGATCTGTCGAAGATTGAATCCGGAAAGGTTGATATCATAATAGAGAGATACAGCCTGAGCAGTCTGATAGAAGATGTTGAACGATCGATCCAGAAACGGGTAATGGAAAAAAACCTTCAGTTTAACATATCGGTTTCGCCATATATGCATGAGTATCTGCAAGGCGATGAAGTCCGAATTAAACAGATCATTATGAATCTTCTGACAAATGCAGTGAAATATACAGAAAAGGGATGTATCAGTCTTCGGATCACGGGTGAAAGTCAGGATACTATCCAGAAACTGTTCATAGAGGTGGCGGATACCGGCATCGGAATGCGGGATGAGGATCTCGGAAAATTATTTACGAAATTTGAACGGTTTGATCTGAAACGGAATCGTTCGGTAGAAGGAACCGGTCTGGGACTTCCGATTGTAAAAAGCCTTCTTGATGCCATGGGAGGAACTATACAAGTACAAAGTGTATATGGAAAGGGATCAACATTTACCGTAGCTCTGACACAGAAGATTGCAGATGAAGAACCGGTTGGTGACTACAGGGAAAGATACAAAAAACAGATTCAGACGGAAATAGCTTATCACGAAATGTTTCATGCAGAGCGAGCACATGTTCTTGTTGTGGATGATAATGAGGTAAATCTGAAGATCATAGAAGGGCTTGCTAAAAGAACCGGAATACAGATGGATATGACTACCAGTGCAAAGCAGGGACTTGCCATGATCAGAAAGCAGGAATATCAGTTATTTTTAATTGACCATATGATGCCTGAGATGGACGGACTGATCATGCTCCAGAAGATAAAAGGTATGGATGGTGGAAAATACAAGCATATCCCGGCAATCGCCATTACGGCGAATGCACTCTCTGATGCGAAACAGATGTATCTGGATGCAGGTTTCAATGGATATCTTTCGAAACCGATCGATCCGGAACGATTTGAACGTATTCTGATGGAGAATCTTCCGGATGAGTATATTACAGTATGTGATAAAATGGATGCAGAAGCTCATAAATCTGATGTTCCGGCAACACAGATCAACATTCCCGGAATTGATGCAGAGAAAGGTCTGTCTTATATAGGCAATAGCGAGGAACTCTATATCGATCTTTTACAGACTTATTTGACCGGAAGCGAAGAACGTATACAAAAGCTGGACGCCGGCAGAAAAAACAGAGATCTGCAGGCATACGAGATTGCGATCCATGGCCTGAAAGGAATCTCGGCCAGTATAGGAGCGGATGATATGGCTCAAGCGGCTGCGAGACTGGAGGTTGCATGCCGGCATGAAGAAACGGCATGGACGGAGATAGACCGGGAACATGCGGATACAATGCGTCGATACAGAGACCTTTTGAGACAGATAAAAAAATGGCTTGCGAATATAGAATCAGATGGTACAATAGAAACTACAGGAGTCACAGATATAACAGAAGTGCTTATAATACTCGACAGAATGAAACAGGAAGTCTATGATTACCGGGAACAGGCGGCATGTGAGGATTTGAAAAAGCTATATCACATTAAAGTGCCGGCGATCCAAAAAGAATTGGGAACCGGATATTTTGGCATTCTGGACAGACTGCATACATATATATCAGATTATGATATGGATAAGGCATATGATGTGATTGAAAAACTCGAGACGGATATTAGGAGGATGCTTTAGTGAAAAGGACAGTTTTGGTTATAGATGATGACAAGGTGATATTGGATATGATACAGGGTGTTCTTGCAGACAAATTTGATGTGTCTGCGGTAAATGATGGACAAAAGGCATTCCGCGTACTGGAGCGTGTACGTCCGGATATTATTCTTCTGGATCTGAAGATGCCCGGAATGGATGGGTATGATGTGATATCCAGACTGAAGGTAAATCAGGAGTATAAGAATATTCCGGTAATCTTTCTGACTGCGGTAACAGATGAATATTCCGAAACGAAATGTTTTGAAGCCGGTGCAGAAGATTATATCTGTAAACCATTTACAGCGAATGCGCTCACAGCTCGTATAGAGCGCGTATTAAATATACAGGATTGTGTACTTTCATAATAGGGTAGAAACCATGGGAAAAGAAACTAAGACAAATGCTATGCGTATTCTGGATCGTATGAAGATTCCATATACGCTGAATCAATATCAGTGTGATGAATTTATAGATGGTGTTCATGTAGCAGATCTGCTTGGACAGAGTTATGACGAAAGCTTTAAGACGATTGTAACGATTGGGAAAAGCCGGTCATATTATGTATTTGCACTTCCAATCGATAAGGAGATTGACCTGAAAAAGGCAGCTAAAGTAGTAGGAGAAAAGAATCTGGAACTGCTTCCGGTCAAGGATATCAATAAAGTGACCGGTTATATCAGAGGCGGTTGTACACCGATCGGAATGAAAAAGCAGTACAAAACAGTTATACACGAAAGCGCAAAACTGCTTCCGCAGATGATCGTATCAGGTGGAAAACTGGGAGAACAGATTTTGTTGAAACCGGATGACCTGCTTCGTGCGGTGAACGGAGTGTATGCGGATATTATAAAGGAGTAAGTTAGGGAGTTCTTATGATAAAGGTATCAGTAATCGTACCGGTATATAATGGAGAAAAATATCTGGAACAATGTCTGGACAGTATTTGCAATCAGACATTGCAGGAGATTGAGATCATATGTGTGGATGATGGTTCAACCGATTCATCCTGGGATATTTTAAATCGATACAAAGATCAGGATGATCGTATTCAGTTGTACAGGCAGCAGAATCTGTATGCAGGTGTTGCCAGAAACACAGGAAAATCACATGCAACAGGTGAATATCTGGTATTCTGGGATTGCGATGATTTCTTTGAATCGGATGCATTGGAAAAAATGTATGGTAAAGCAAAGGCTGTAGATGCAGATGTTTGTGTATGTGGTGGAAATCAATTTCTGGAGTCAAAACAGAAATTATATCCATGGCCGCCGTATCTCTCGGTCAAAAATATACCGGAGACAGATACATTTAATCGTTTTACAAATCCGGATTATTATTTGAATTTTACGAACGCAGCAGCCTGGAATAAGATATTCAAACGGTCTTATATTGAACAGCTAAAACTGGATTTCCAACCGGTTCGTAATGGTAATGATGTATATTTCACAGTAAATGCGATTGGACTTGCGGATCGAATCACTGTATTGGATGAAAAACTGGTTAATTACAGAGTAAATCAGGCGAGTGGACTTGTTTGTTCTATTTCTAAATCACCTCTGTCGCCGATTCAGGCATGGATGGATATTGCTGAGAATCTGGAAAAATACGATGGGTTTGGAGAACGTAGTTTTGCCAACAAAGCAATTGGAAGTATGATCTATATGCTCCAGAATTTTCAGAAATGGGATGCTTTCAGACAGGCAGTTGAGGCTTTAAAGGAATATGGGCTTGAAAAAATGCATATTCAGATACAGGAAGATGGTTACTATTATAGTGTATGGAATGGAGAATGTGTCAGACATCTGTATCAGGATACACCGGAAGAATTTGCCGTTTTTTTTGCATATTCCGTATATGTTCAAAAATCGGAAGCGTATGCTGAGAAACGTGGAATGAGTCAGGATCTGTCATTGCAGAAGAAAGCATATAAAGATCTGACGAAACAAAACCGCGCAAATGAAAAGAAAATCGCACGAGATGAGAGCAAGATTACAAGACTTGAAGAAAAAAGAGATGTATTAAAAGAAAAAAATGCTGATCTTAAACGTCAGCTTACAGAACAAAAGAAAAAGAATGAGGCTCTTGGGAAGAAGCTGAGGACTGTTGAACAGGAGAATCAGAAGATAAGAGCATCCTGGTCTTTCCGGATCGGAAAAGTCCTTGTGTGGCTGCCCGGTAAGATCAAGCGGTTATTTCGAAAGCAATAAAACAATTTAAAATCGCACTGCGATAGGAAAAATCTTATTTTAAGTAGAAAAAATGTTGCATTATGTCGAAAAGTTGAGTATAGTATAAACAGATGTACGCAGATTGAAGCGTGCATCTGTTTAAATGAATACAAAAGTTATAAAAGAAAAGTGGGGGGAGAATCATGAACGCAATTCTGAAAGTTCACAATCAATTCAGCAAGCAAGAATTAAATCTGATTCATGTTCTACATCGGGAGATGGTAGCATGATGGTCGCATTAGCCTTAGCAGTTGTTGTATTAGTCATAATTATCTGCATTCTTCTGGTAGCTTTTGCAGAGCAAAGAGTGCAGTATGAGACCAGAATTTTAAACCTGCAAAAGGAACATAAACAGTTTTTAGAAGAATTAAACCGTAGGATCGAAGATATGAGAGCGGAGAATCTGTAGAGAAGTTTATCTGTGACCTGTTCAAAAAAGAATCCGGTAATGAAAAACAAAAATATTTACATTTTCCATTGAAATGTTATACTAATGCTGTATATTGTGCAGTATTTCCGAGGACATATCGTGACTGCCGCATATATTGATATTAGGAAACGAAATGGAGTAAGTCTGAAATGGAATTTGAAAATGATGTTAAAACAGTCATTGCAGAAATGGCTGAGGAATTAAATAAGAATTATTCAGATCAAAAATTATTTGATCTTTCACTGGGTGAACGCCTTCCGCAGAAAGATGAGATCATTGATTTTGTAGATGAACTTCGGAAAGTAACATTTCCGGGCTTCTTTGGTAGAGAGAATATGGCATATGCTAATAAGAAATATTTTGCAGGACATAAGTTATCGTTGTTATATGATAAGTTGTTCCGTCAGATCAAGGTAGCATTGAGTTATAAAAACGATGCCAAATCCTATCAGGAGATCACAGAAGACGCACAGGAGAAGGCACTGGGCTTTATCCGAAGGATACCGGAGGTGCAGGCGTTGCTTTGCAAAGATGTAGAAGCAGAATATAATGGAGATCCTGCAGCGAACAGCAGGGAAGAGATCATCTTCTCTTATCCGGGTTTATTTGCGATATTTGTATATCGATATGCACATGTGCTCTATCAGATGAAGGTACCATTTATTCCAAGAATCATGACAGAATATGCGCATGGCGAGACAGGAATTGATATTAATCCGGGTGCAAATATCGGCGAATATTTCTTTATTGATCATGGAACGGGAATAGTTATCGGTGAGACCACCGATATCGGAAATAATGTAAAGATCTATCAGGGAGTTACTCTTGGTGCACTGTCGACCAGAAAAGGTCAGCAGCTATCCGGCATAAAACGTCACCCGACCATAGAAGACAACGTAGTCATCTATGCAAATACAACCATTCTAGGTGGTGAGACCATTATTGGTGCAAATTCCGTAGTGGCGGGAAATACCTTCGTAACGAAGTCCATCCCTGCAAACACCAAAGTTGCCTCCACTATGCCGGAACTCGAAATTAAAACCTCGAACTAAACGGACAAAACAGATGAACTATCCACAACAGCCTGACTATAATTGATTCGCGCAATTTCTATTCGATGTACATGACTGATTCGTAAATACTCCTGTGCCAACTCGTCCTTCGGACTCAAACAGGCACCCGTATTTACTGGCAATGTGCATCTCATAACGAAATTTTCGCTAATGTCAATATATAGTCAGGCTGTTGTAGATAATTTATCTGTTTTTGTCTTTGATACAGATATAAAGTCTGCGTATCCGGCTGCTATATAAACAATGACATTCATGTAGTTTCGTGATGAGATACACTCTAGCCGTCAGCACCAAGCCCATGTCTGAACCCGTAAGGGTGAGTTTGGGCGACTGCTGACAAATGGGCGAGTGTATCGAGTAGAAACGAAATGAGTCATGTGTTTATATAGCAACCGGGTATGCAGACTTTATATCGTCATGAAAGACATTACAAATACCGGAACATTTCTTTGGCGTCTTCTTTTTTGGTGGAGTCGGCGATCATTGTCACTTCAACCTTGACGGTCTTGTTGCCGAATCCAATCTCGATAACGTCGCCAACTTTTACATCGGTGGATGCTTTGGCGACTTTATCGTTTATCATAACACGTCCGGCATCGCAGGCTTCATTTGCGATGGTTCTTCTTTTGATCAGTCTTGAAACCTTTAAATATTTGTCTAATCTCATTTGTATATCTCCTTTTGTATTTTAAATGATAGTGTTCTATATAGTCATAAAAGTATTTTGTTGGAGGTCTTATGCCATCCCGTTTGCTGTTTTGTATTTGAAGAGCATCTCGGCATGATTCTGTTCTTCAATCTGGATGTCGGCAAGAAGCTTGCGGATTGCACTGTCGCCAAAGATGAATACATCACTGTTATATTCAGAGGATGCGAGCTTTTCACTGGTGATACAGTCCGTTGCAAGAAAGGCATCGTCCTTCTTGTCCTGAGACTGTCCGAGCTGGCTGTAGGTAGCTTTTGGGTCGTAGTCTCTGCCATCACTGTCATTGCAGTTGCAGCTTGGCACGGTTCCGGTCAGAACCTGCTCCAGACTGTCGTAGTGCTTCTGTTCATTCCTTTTCAGCGTGGTAAATAATTCCTGTAACACAGGATCCTTTGCCTGGGCTGCATATTTGCCGTATTTGTCAATGCAGGCCTGTTCCAGTGTCTGAAGATCCTTGATAGCCTGTTTTTCTTTCTCTTTTAAAACCATAGTTTTTGCCTCCTGTATTTTATATGGGTTGGTACATATAACAAGCACACATAGATAAATGAGTGGTGCTCTGTTTTTTGCATCTGTAAGAAGTATTACCAGAAGACAATCGGATTATTCCGGAAAACAGAAAAACAAAAGGGATGCTGATTTATACGATGCAGCATCCCTTAAGTACTTGATTCATTCTATAAAAACTAGTTAAGTGAATCCTTTAAAGCCTTACCAGCTTTGAATTTTGGAGACTTAGAAGCAGCGATTGTCATTGTTTCGCCTGTTCTTGGGTTTCTACCTTCTCTTGCTTCTCTTTCAGCAACTTCGAATGTACCGAAACCAACTAACTGAACCTTCTCACCCTTCTTTAATTCTTCAGCTACAACGTCTGTAAAAGCCTTTAAAGCCTTCTCAGCATCTTTCTTTGATAATTCTGTCTTTTCTGCCATAGCAGCAACTAATTCAGTCTTGTTCATCGAAAAAATCCTCCTAAAATACTCATAATATATTATCCTGGTGAGCTAAACCGGATAACTCCTGGCGTAGATCACGCCCCAACATGTATATTTATACCTAAAATGCCAGTATTTGTCAAGGTTAGAACGCCATTTTGCCTTGAAAAACCTAGATTTTTCGCTACTTTTCAAGGCAAATGACACAGAATTAGTTCTCCATCTGTTTTCCGAGAAAATTAGCAGCAATGATCGCGGTTTTTTGTTCTGTTTCACCGAAACGCATTTTGTCATCCTTACTCAACACAATGACTGCACCGATCGCGTCGCCCTCACAAATGATTGTCTGAATTACCTGACCTGCATATGCAGTATCATCTGAAGTGATATTGACATATCGTGTATCACCATGTCGGGCAATAATATTTTCTCGATCGTTAATGACTTCCTCCAGATCTTTGTGGATTGCTTTGCCTACCAGATCTTTCTTGGGCATTCCGGCGACAGCAATGATCTGATCACGATCGGCGACACAGACCGGACAACCAAGGATCTGTGAGATGGAATCCACATACTGTTGAGCAAAGGTTCCGAGCTCTCCAAGCGGGGAATATTTTTTTATGATAACTTCGCCGTCTTTTCCGGTAAAGATTTCGAGTGGGTCGCCTTCCCGGATACGGAGCACGCGGCGGATCTCTTTTGGAACAACGATCCGGCCAAGATCGTCGATACGTCTGACAATTCCAGTGGGTCTCATACTTGTATTTTCCTCCAATGTCATATTTTGTAAGAATGTCTTAACTGTTCAGTTATGATACATTCTCTTTTGCTAAGTTTTAGCTTTGTAGTTAGTATGTGGCAAATATGTGGATTTATGCATTTGCGAAGATACTTAAGCAGCAAAGCTATTATTATAAATAATATATAATAATATAAAATTATTTTTTTATATGCTTGGTACAGATATCAGGATTACGTCATAATTTAAGCAGTGTGAATGACCATCTGTCAAAACCTATCAATATCGGCAAGATGGAAGAACTGTTTGTTGAGATATGGAATTGAGAACATGTTCTACTGCAGAAATAAGCTTCATATATTGTTCTAACAGACTTAAGAAAGCTTCTGAAGGCTTTTGGCGGAAGGGTGGAGCATGGAGAAAACGCAGAATACTACGAGCGGGCATAAGCTTATTATGGATGCAAGAAAGGAGGCCAGAATAACCGGAGTGGAGAAGGTCATCTCATTTGAGCCGGATCTGGTATTCCTGATCACTGAAGCAGGCAAGATGAAAATAACCGGAAAAGATATGCATATGACGAATCTGGATATTGAGAAGGGGCTGCTTGATCTGACAGGTAAGGTTGACTGTATCTGTTATATGACGGATAAAGAGAACGGAACATTTTCAATTAAGAGGCTGTTCAAATAATGACAGAGATGTTGGAGCAGCAGTCAACAGCCTTTGCAGTATGCGTATTATTCGGGGTCGGGATAGGATTTATCATAGGCTTGTTTAATGCTTTTAAAAAAGTGATAAATATAAAAGACGCTTGGGTTGGCTTTATAGATCTCCTTTTTTGGCTGGTATTATGTGCGGCAGTGATTTGGACGACATTTACCTATAACAGCGGCGTGATACGTTTGTATATTTTTTTAGGATTTTTTTCTGGAATCGGGCTGTATTTTTCTACTATAAATTGGGCTGTTTCCAGACTCTTGAACTATATATTGTGTGAGTTGAAAAAGGGGTTGAGAAAAGTGATTTTTCGGGCAAAAATGCTTGTTGACATAATTTGTTCGAGAAGGTAAAATTATGTCAATACACTTCGAAAGCACTGTTTTTTTAGGAAAACAATGCATCGAAAAAAAGAAGCCGGACAATAGGGGAATGGATCATGGGTAGAACAAATACCAGAAGAAAACAATCAAAGATATGTACAGCGATCATTATTGTTTCGCTTTTGCTGTTAGCAGTGATCGTGGTAGTAAAATCTATCTCACTTCGTGAACAGAAAGCAGAATTAAAGGTTCAGGCAGCAGAGATCTCAGCACAGATTGAAGAAGCACAAGATGAACATAAGAAGCTGGAAGAAAAAGAAGAATATATGAAGACGAAAAAGTACGTTGAGGAAGTAGCCAGAAATCAGCTCGGTCTGGTATATCCTGACGAAATAGTGATTCGTCCGAAGGAATAAGTACATAAAAGAGCCGGAAAAATAAAAAATAGTCAGAATAAAGCGATTGCTGTTTTCAGCATTCGCTTTTTTTTTACGTGTTATCTCCGTATAATGTCTGACACTTAAGGCGAAAAGGGAGGACACATATATGAATGAAAAAAAAGTGAATCGTATGCTGTTATATCTGATCGGATTTCTATGCGGACATTCTGCGATCGTTGGTATGCATCCGTTTATGGTTCCGATGCTTATTGCAGTTTATTATATGAGACAGAGTACGTTCGGTCTGTTCACAGCAATGCTTTTTGGCGGGGCGGCGTTATATGGCGGACCGGGTTGGAACACGGAACAGATATTCCGGATGGGACCGTATGTGATGGGAATGGGTGAAAACTCTGCTGCGTATTTCTTGATAAAATACAGTGTGATCCTGGTGGCTGTTCTGGTCTGCATGAACCTGGAAGGTGGATTGAAATGCAGGCGATCGGGAGGAACTCGTACATATCTGATACTTGCCGGAAGCTGTGGATTAATAATATTCGTCTGGTCGTTTATATGTGGTATGTACATTTTCGGTATGCAGGATGCGGTGCTTATGGCTTTATTTGAAACAGTGATATCTGTCGGAACGATACCTGTATTTCAGACAGGAACACAGGTTTTGTTGTTACAGAAAAGAGAGAGAGATAAGTACAATGAGGAATTGCTGGGGGTTCTTGTTCTGACTGCTGTCTGTATGTGGGGAATGCCATATATGATCGGTAGGGCAGTGAGCTGGCTGTTAATGTGTAGTCTTTATGTGTCGTGGTATACACTTCACAGGTTTGGTGCAGGTTACGGAATGGCTGTCACAGGCGTATGCGGATTCATTGCGGCGGTTAAGAGCGGAAGACCGGAATTAGTCGGTGGATTTTTTATATTTGCAATATTGATCCTTGCAGGGCGCGCACTTTCGGATAAAAGAAAAATGGGAACCATTATGGCGGTAACTGTAGCCTGTATTCTGACGGGACTTATGTATGATGATTATTTCCTGACATTTGATGGAATCAAAAGTGTGGGAAGTGCGCTGCTGATCTTTGCGGCGACCCCCAAATGGTTGCTTACGGTTCAGGATGGATGGATTCAGTCACAGTATAATCTTCAGACGGCGACTGAGATGAACCGTATCACAGCAGAGAAGATACGGGAATTATCCGGGGCATTTAAACGGATCGAATATACGCTGGCAGGATGTGGACCTGCTGCAGCAAGAGTGGATCTGGGTGAGGTCGGAGATATGATCGGAAGATTTTCCGATAATCTGGAAACTGCTGAACCGGTTTCATTGAACAGGGAAGAACGGCTTCGTGCAAGCTTTATGGAGCATGGGGTTATCATGACACATTTATCATCTATGAAGAATGAGATGAATCATATTCAGTATTATATAACAGCAAGAACGAAGAATAAGAGGATCATGCTGTCGAGGGATGCGGCAGAAATCATGTCTGAGGTATTGGACAAGCAGATTCGCGTGTCAGAGGATACACCTGCGATCATATCGGAAAATGATCGTGTGATCGTATTTGAGGAATGCGCAAAATATCGTTGTACATATTTTGTCCGTAGAATTAAAAAATATGGGTCAAATGTCTCGGGGGATAATTTTTCGGTAAAGGAGCATGAGGATGGCAGGCTTATTATGATGATATCAGACGGAATGGGCAGCGGAAGCCTTGCGTCCTGCGAAAGTACATTGATGATCGATACAATGGAGGAATTGCTGGATGCCGGATTTGATCCCTCTTATGGAATAACATTTTCAAATGACTGCATATCGGCAAAGAACAGTGGGAGGTGTTTTACGACATTTGATATGGGAATCATAGATCTGTACAGCGGAGAATTGACACAGTATAAGCAGGGGGCAGCACCGACTTATATTATTCATGAAGGGGATACGGAGGTGCTGCGGGGAGCATCCCTGCCGATCGGTGTCCTTGAATCTGCGGAATGCGATGTGATCCATCAGGAACTACAGCCGGAAGATCGGGTAGTAATGGTAAGTGATGGAGCTTTGGGAGATGAGGATGAGATGCAGGAGATCATTTCCACGCTGAAAACGGATGACTGCAAGGAGACACTTGATCGTATTGTCTCACAGGTGCTTTTCCGCTGTAAAGGTAAACTTGAGGATGATGTGACGGTGATCGTGGCAAAATTGGAAATAGCATAAACTTTCCGGTTTGTTACTTGAAATTTATAGTTGGCTTGTATTAAGATAACGAAGAAATGTATATGACCGGATGTAAAATAACGAAGCTACATATATCGGTGAATGTAGGATTTTAAAGAAACGTATATACAATATGCATACAAAGATACAGGTAATGAATATAGATGATCGAATATCCGAATCATAGAAGACGGACAGGTGTGGAAAACAGATGACAGAAAATACATTAGAAGAACAGATTTATCAATTTATAAAAGAACAGAATTTGCTTGAAGCAGGAGATAACTGCATCGTTGGTGTGTCCGGCGGAGCGGATTCCATCTGCCTGCTGACGGTTCTTGCAGGACTTCGGGAGAAAATAGAACTCAAGTTATATGCGGTCCATGTTAACCATATGATCCGCGGAACAGAGGCAGATGCAGATGAATCTTATGTGGCAGAGTATTGTAAGAAGCTTGGAATACCATGTGACTGTTACCATATCGATGTGCCGCAGCTTGCAAAGGAACAGAAGCTGACGGAGGAAGAAGCGGGAAGAAATGCACGGTATGGGGCATTTGCCCGGGCAGCGGACAAGTATGGCATCACTGATTATAAGGTGGCAGTTGCTCATAACAAAAATGATGTAGCAGAGACGGTATTGCTCAACATGGTAAGGGGAACGGGGATTGCCGGAATGGCCGGAATACCGGTAAAGCGGGACCGGATCGTGCGTCCGTTACTTTCATGTACCAGAACGGAGATTGAGGCTTATCTGGAACAGCAGGGGATACAGTATTGTACGGATTCCACAAATCTGGAAAATGATTATGCCAGAAATAAGATCCGTAATCAGGTGATTCCGGCATTTAATGAGATAAACACACAGGCAGCGGCACATATCAGTCAGGCAGCAGCCTATGCGGGTATGTATGATACCTATGTGATGAAGCAGGTAGGATATTTTCTGGATGAACATATGGAGATACGGAAACAGACCGGAAAAACAGATGCATATGTATTGGAAATCGGGAAGCTACGGGAACAGGATGAACTGATCGAGGATCTTGTGATCTTAGAATTGATTGGCAGAGTCAGCGGCGGAAGAAAGGATATCGGTCAGAACCATGTAAGAGAAGTGAAGAAGCTGTATCAGGCAGCTGCGGGAAGCCGGATCATGCTTCCGCATGGTGGAATGGTATATCAGAATTACGGATATCTGTGTTTTGAGAAGGCAGCAGAGGGCGCACGCGATGTCGACTGGCAGGAGATAGTTATAAAAGGTGCAGGTGAATATATCCTGCCCGGAATGGGAAGGATGAAGATTGAAATATTTGAGAAATCTGTTCATTTAGATTTAACAAAAAAAGAGTATACGAAGTTTGCAGATTATGATAGAATACAGAATGGCATTACTATCAGGAAATATATGGAAAATGACTATATGGTGATTGCATCAGACGGCTCAACGAAGAAGATAAACCGGTTATTTTCATCCTGTAAGATACCGGTGGCAGAGCGTTTGCAGATACCGCTTGTAGCTTCCGAACATGACATCATCTGGGCAGTAGGCGTCCGGTTGAGTGAGAAGTACAAGGTACGGCCTGATACAAAAAGAGTAATATGTTTAGAATATATACCAGAAGGAGAAAATGAAGATGAAAGAGCAGATCAAAGTCATGATATCTGAAGCTGAAGTAGATAACAGAATCTCAGAGATGGCAGCAGCTATTGATAAAGCATATGCAGGAAAGACCGTTCATCTGATCGGAATATTAAAAGGGAGTGTATTCTTCATGTGTGAGCTGGCGAAGAAGATCACGGTTCCTGTAACCATGGATTTTATGTCAGTCAGCAGTTATGGAGATGATACGAAATCATCAGGAATTGTGAAGCTGAATAAGGATCTGGATGAATCAATAGAAGGAAAAGATGTGATCGTAGTTGAAGATATTCTCGATTCAGGAAGAACGCTGTCGTATCTGATCAAATTATTAAATAACAGAAAGCCGGCGAGTATGCAGGTAATAACTCTGCTTGATAAGCCGGAGAGACGTGTGAATCCGGTTGAATTATATATGACAGGATTTACGATCCCGGATCGTTTTGTAGTAGGATATGGACTTGACTGTGCGCAGAAGTACAGGAACCTTCCATATATCGGAGTGATTGAACAGTAGATATCAGACTGTTTATATAAAAAGACAGACCAAGATGAAGGAGTAGACAATGAATAAGAAGAGAGCAAGAAGTGCTGTTGTGATCTATGCGATCATCCTTATTGTCGGATTCCTGCTGATCAACAAATGGCTGGGTGGCAGCAGTAATGTTGCGACCAATTACAGCTATACGGAATTTTCGGCAGATCTGAACGCGGGAAATATCGCAGCGGTAGATATTACACAGAATACAAATGTGCCGACAGCAACCGTAGATGTGGAGTTTGTTTCCGGAAAACAGCTTACATTCTATGCGGCAGATGTTAATGAGATTATTAAGATCTATAATGACTATGAAGCAGCAGTTGATAAGAAGAATGCGACAGCTTCTGCAGAGGATCAGGTAAAACTGGCAAAGTATAATCTGTACGATGTGCAGAAGGAAAGCATGCTTGGCATGTGGATCCCATATCTGATCATTATGATCATTATGGTCATTATCATGACATTCATGATCGGACGAATCCAGGGTGGTGGATCCGGCGGACAGATGATGAACTTCGGAAAGAGCCGTGCCAAGAAGAATGAAGATATCGGAAAGACGGTTACATTTAAAGATGTAGCAGGATTGGATGAGGAGAAAGAAGATCTGGAAGAGATCGTCAGCTTCCTTAAGAATCCGGGAAGATTCGTAAAGGTTGGAGCCAGAATCCCTAAGGGTGTTCTGTTAGTAGGACCTCCGGGAACAGGTAAGACATTGATGGCAAAGGCGGTTGCAGGCGAAGCTGGTGTACCGTTCTTCAGCATTTCGGGATCTGATTTTGTGGAAATGTTTGTCGGTGTCGGTGCTTCCCGTGTAAGAGATCTGTTTGACGAAGCAAAGAAGAATGCACCATGTATTATTTTCATCGATGAGATCGATGCTGTTGCAAGACAGCGTGGTACCGGACTTGGCGGTGGACATGACGAGAGAGAGCAGACCTTGAACCAGTTACTTGTTGAGATGGATGGTTTCGGTGTAAATGAAGGAATTATCGTTCTTGCAGCAACCAACCGAGTAGATATTCTTGACCATGCGATCTTGAGACCTGGTCGTTTTGACCGTAAGGTATTCGTAAACCGTCCGGATGTCAAGGGCAGAGAAGAGATCCTGAAGGTTCATACAAAGAATAAGCCACTTGCAGAAGATGTAAATCTGAATGATATTGCAAGAACAACGGCAGGTTTTGCAGGTGCTGATCTGGAGAACCTGATGAACGAAGCTGCCATCTGTGCAGCAAAGGATAACCGTGCTTATATCGTAAAAGAAGATGTAGATAAATCATTTATCAAAGTAGGAATCGGTGGAGAGAAGAAGAGTCGTCTGGTACCGGAGAGCGAGCGCAGAATCACCGCTTATCATGAATCCGGTCATGCGATCCTGTTCCATCTGCTTCCTCATGTGGGACCGGTTTATACCGTATCTATCATCCCGACCGGAACCGGTGCAGGTGGATATACGATGCCGCTTCCTGAAAATGATAACGTATTCATGACAAAGGCAAAGATGTTAGAGGATATCAAGGTAAGCCTTGGCGGACGTATCGCAGAAGAACTGATTCTTGAGGATATCACAACAGGTGCTTCGCAGGATATCAAACAGGCAAGCCAGTATGCCAGAGCAATGGTTACCAAGTACGGTATGTCTGAGAAGCTTGGTCTGATCAATTACGAAAGTGATGATCAGGAAGAAGTGTTCCTTGGACGTGATCTTGGTCATGCAAAGAATTACAGTGAGAAGGTTGCGGGAGCGATCGATAAGGAAGTTAAGCGTATCATCGATGAATGTTACGCAGATGCCAGAGCGATCCTTGAAGCACATGAAGACATCCTTCATAAATGTGCAGCGCTTCTCCTTGAGAAAGAGAGAATCGACCGGGCTGAGTTTGAAGCATTGTTTGATGATGTTCCAAATGCAAACTCTACTGCAAACGCAGAGCCTTCAACAATATAGACAATAGTAACACGAACAAATTGATTGAAAACCAATAAAAATTTGTACATGTTGCACAAAAACGGCGTTTTTTGAATAATTTCAAAAAACGCCGCTCTCTGTTTTGCACAATAAAATTTTTAAAATAAAAAAATGTTTGGGCAGACTTTTAGAAGCATTTGTATATAATAATACTTGTAACCCCCCAATACATTATATAGTTTTGGCTACACCCCATAAGTAACAAAATACCTTCTCCAAAAGAGGCAGTCGTGCGTTGACTGTCTCTTTTATTTTTTGGCGGGCACCACCGATTCATCCTGACGGTCTGGGGCTGCCTGTCTATCTGCATTATAAATAACTTTCTGCGGTTTCTGTTCACTGCACATGTCTGATTCGTAAATGCTCCTGTGCAACTCGCCCTTCGGGCTCAGACAAGCACCCGCATTTACTGACAATGCGCAGTAAACGACGAAATCCTCAAAAACGTTATATTATAATACAGATAGACAGGCAGCCCCAGACCTATATGTCTTATCTTTTGCCTAGACAATTTTCATGGCAATAGTCCGTATAAAAAGCCCCACAGCATCCTCCGCCGCTTCCCGGGGGTCTGCCCCTGTTATAAATACCTTGCTACGTTTTCTATTCACTGCACATGTCTGATTCGTAAATACTCCTGTGCTAACTCGCCTTCGGCTCAAACAAGCACCCGTATTTACTGACAATGTGCAGTTCATAACGAAAGCCTCGCAATGGTATTTATAACAGGGGCAGACCCCCGGGGAGCGGTGGAGGATGCTGTGGGGCTTAGTTTTTGCCATTGGTTGTCAGCATAAAAAGGTTGTCTATTTATTAAAAAAGTATTAGAATGAAAAGGCATAAACGAAAGGGAGAGTTTTGAATGTCCGACAAATACACGAACGCAGAAAGAATTCATGATTATATATATGATCTGAAGCCGGTTATCAATGTAGGGGGATTGTTTTCCGATGGTTCTGAATACTATAGAATACCGCAGGAGCCTGGAATCAATGACCAGGTGAAGGTTAGATTTCGAACATGTGCAGATAATGCCGATGAAGTTTATTTGATCTACAATGGCGAGAAGCTCGTCATGTCTGTTGAAGAATCCGATGATTTATTTGATTACTATACGGCGGTGATCCCAGCCGGAGAGAAATATATATCCTATTATTTTGAGATCCATTCGGGCTGTGTGACCTGTTATTATAACAGGATCGGTGTACAGAAGAATGTGAATCCGGACTATAACTTTGAAATCTGTCCGGGCTTTGATGTACCGGATTGGGCAAAGGGAGCTGTCTTTTATCAGATCTATGTGGATCGTTTCTGTAATGGAGATCCATCGAACGATGTACTGGACAACGAATACTGCTACATCGACAGTCCTACCAGGCAGGTGAAGGACTGGTATGAATATCCGGCAAATATGGATGTCGGACGTTTCTATGGCGGAGATCTTCAGGGTGTTAAGGATAAGTTAGATTACCTGCAGGATCTGGGTGTAGATGTTATCTATTTTAATCCGTTATTTGTATCACCATCCAACCACAAATACGATATTCAGGATTATGATTATATTGATCCGCATTTCGGAAAGATCGTTGTGGATGAGGGCGAATGTCTGCCGGATGGCGTAAAAGAGAATAAAAGAGCAACGAAATATATCAGCCGTGTAACCGACAAACGAAATCTGGAAGCCAGCAATCAGTTTTTTGCAGAATTGGTGGAGGAGATTCACAGTCGTGGTATGCGTGTTATCTTAGATGGTGTATTTAACCATTGCGGTTCCTTCAACAAATGGATGGATCGTGAGTGTATCTATGAGAATCAGGAAGGCTACGAGAAGGGAGCATTTGTATCCTGGAGCAGTCCGTATAAGTCATTCTTTAAGTTTTATAACGAAGAGGTATGGCCGTACAATACCACCTACGATGGTTGGTGGGGGCATGATACACTTCCAAAGCTGAACTATGAAGATTCCCCAAAACTGGTGGAATATATTTTGAATATAGCAAAGAAATGGGTGTCCCCTCCATATAACGTGGATGGCTGGCGACTGGATGTTGCAGCAGATCTCGGACATTCGGAGGAATATAATCACAAGTTCTGGAGAATGTTCCGTAATGCAGTCAAAGAGGCAAATCCAAATGCAATCGTACTGGCAGAGCATTATGGAGATCCGAAGCCTTGGTTAAAGGGCGATCAGTGGGATACCGTTATGAACTATGATGCATTTATGGAGCCGATCACCTGGTTCCTGACCGGTGTTGAGAAGCACAGTGATGAGTTCCGTGGCGATCTGTTAGGTAACCCGGATACATTTATGGGAGCCATGAATTATCATATGGCGAGATTCCAGCGTCCATCCCTTGAGATTGCGATGAATGAATTATCAAACCACGATCATTCCAGATTCTTAACCCGTACAAACCGGAGAGTCGGACGTACGCATACGATGGGGCCGCAGGCGGCAAATGAGGGTATCGATAAGAGTATATTCCGTCAGGGCGTTGTATTCCAGATGACCTGGCCGGGAGCTCCGACGATCTACTATGGAGATGAAGCAGGACTTTGTGGCTGGACTGACCCGGATAACCGTAGAACGTATCCGTGGGGCAGAGAAGATATGGAACTGATCCGGTTCCATAAGGACATGATCCGTATTCATAAGAACTATGAGGCTCTGATCCGTGGCTCAGTTATGTTCTTATATGGAGCACATAAGATTATCGCATATGGACGGTTCACAGATACAGAGCAGCTGGTTGTGATCCTGAATACGAATTATGAAGATATCGATGTGAAGCTGCATGTCAGACGGATCGGTGTCAAGAATCATGAGGTTATGCGCAGAGTGATGTTCACAAATGAAGAAGGCTACAGTCTGGAAGCCTGTGACTACAAGGTAGAGCATAATATGCTTTATCTGAAGGTACCGAAGATGTCGGCTATGGTTCTTGCAAACGTGGGAAGGGATATTTAAAGAGGAAACTAAAGCCTTGAAAAGTGATTTTGAGAGAAAAAGATTCATACAACGATTTGTGATCCTGTCTGTAATACTGTTGGCAGTGGTTGGAATCGGTATACGGTTCCTGTTCGGTGGCGATGAAAAGAGAAT
The DNA here is from genome assembly GCF_000154245.1 of Clostridium sp. L2-50. Taxonomy (NCBI): domain Bacteria; kingdom Bacillati; phylum Bacillota; class Clostridia; order Eubacteriales; family Clostridiaceae; genus Clostridium; species Clostridium sp. L2-50. The sequence goes on from NZ_DS480325.1 coordinate 183,127, forward strand.
TGCGGTTATCCTGCTGATATTAGCGGTCGGGCTTGTAATTCTGTTTTTCATCAGTTATCGGGAGATCAACCATACTTATCGGGAGATTGAGCATGTGTCGGATGAGATGCTTCGTGTAGTTCAGGGAGAAGATGAGCTGCCGGAAGAAGAATACATGCAGGGTACGATCGGAATCTTATATACGAACTTTTATAAGATGGTGACATTTTTAAAAGAAAGCAAAGAGCGGGAAATGTCAGAGAAAGTATTCTTACGTGATATCATGTCAGATATCTCTCATCAGCTTAAGACACCGCTGGCATCCTTAAATGTATTCATCGATCTGCTGTTAGATGATTCCTTTACAGATGAAGAAAAACGGATGCGGGTGCTTAACGAATCAAAAAATCAGCTTACCAGAATGGAATGGATGGTATTATCTCTTTTAAAGCTTGCCCGGATTGAAGCGGGAGCAATCCAGTTTGACCGGAAAGAATGTGATCTGAAGCTGTTGTTATTACAGGCAAGAGACAGCGTAACCTATCTGACGGAGAGTAGGGAACAGGAGGTTCATGTGATCTGTGAGGATGGCAGGAAGCTGGTCTGTGACGGTGACTGGCTGGTAGAGGCGATCATCAATCTTTTGAAGAATGCATCAGACTACTCACCGGAGAAAACAGAGATCACGGTTGAGGTAGAACACAATCCGGTCTTTACCAGGATCTATGTCAAGGATCATGGAATGGGGATCGCAGAGAAAGATCTCGGAAATATATTCAAACGATTCTACCGTGTACACCATGATGTGAATCCAAACAGTGTCGGAATCGGCTTATCCCTTACAAAGTCTATCGTAGAGGGAATGGGTGGCAAGATCACGGTACGGAGTGAAGAAGGATCAAATACCTGGTTTATCATTACATTTGTACATGTAGATTAAGTTGATTCTAAAAAGAAGTCTAAAGAAATTATAATTTAAAAGGGGGGGTAGTATGAAACGCATACAAAAGAAAAGCGTAATACTTACAAGTCTTATATTCACCATTATTTTATTATTAAACTTAATACCATTTTCTGCCAAGGCAGAAGAACAAAGAGGAAAACCGCAGGCACTTTCATGGCTCAAAGAAATGGGTGAAGAAAGTGGGGAATGGAAAAATGCAGGACTTCCGAATTTCACCTGTAATGCAATGGCAGTATTGCGTGAAGAAAAAAATGAAACAGACAGTACGTTTTTAACAAAATGGGAGCAGGAACATACGGTGCTTAACGTAGATGAACTGGCACATCTTGCATGGGCAAGGGGATGTCAAAGCTATCTGGATACAGCCTGGGAGTGGCAGAATGAGGATGGCGGATTTGGCCTTACAGAATCCTATACGAGCGATGTGTATGATACTATGCTGGTATTGCTGGCACAAGAAGCAGTATGGGAAAAAGACGGACTGGAAGAAATCACAGATAGTACGGAACAGAAATATCATTCAGATAGGATGACGAAGGCTGTTAATTATCTGATTGGACAGCAGAAAGCGGACGGAGGTTTTGGTTATACAAAATTTGACATATCCGTACCGGAATTATCTGCACAGGTTGGTATCGTTTTGTTATTGGCGAGTGTTGACAATGCTTCTGTGTACGAAAAGTTGGACAGCTACTGCCAGAATGTTTTTACTGCAGATTTTTCTGAAGAGACATTTTTGGAACAGGCAAAACTGGCAGGTTATCTGTACAAAAGGGAATTAATAAATGATACCGATGATGTGGAAAAGAAGTTAAATGCTGTACAGGCAGAGGATGGCAGCGTATATGGAAGTGTAAAGGATACCATACAATATATTCTGTTGGTACGGGAAATCGAGCAGTACCATTCATTGAAGTTTGAAATAAAGAATCTGATAACGGAAGCAGACAATTATGTACTGGAAGCAGACAGGAAACAACAGGTATCATTACAGACAACCATACAATATACCATTAACCAGGAGATGAAGGCTGTTATTCGTTACACTTTACTGGAAGATGGGGAGATCATAAAGACAGAAGAAAAAGAATGTCTTTTTATCCCGAAACAGGAAGAACAGAAGATAGACGCTGTTATGGATATTGTTGCGACCGAAGGCAGGACATATGTACTCCGTACTGAAGTGCTGTCTAAGGAAGATGCGGGAATAGAGAATATATGGAAAAGTACTGAGTTTAATTTTACGGTGCATAAAAAGGAAAAGCCTGAACTGAAATTGACATGTACAGTTAAAGACGGTGAAGATTATGGTATAGAGCTTGACTGGAATGACATAACAAATGATGAAGAAAGATATGGTTACAGGGTATCTAGAAAGCAGGGAGACGGTGTTTGGGAGACACGCTCTACATGGAACGGAAATGAAAAGGTAAGGGTGCTTAATATATATCCTCGTTTAACGGCGGAAAATTATCTTGTCGACTGGATGGAAACGACTGTAAGCGGAACAGGTGAGCCGGCAGGAAAAGGCTTATTTGATATAGATACTGTTTATATAGATGATTATAATACCGAGCCTGAAGAATATCTGTTTGATGAGGACGGAAATTATAAATATGATGTTCTGATGTTTGGTTCAAGTGATTACAACGGACCTATAGGATCACCAAAAGATTTAAATGAAAAATCATATATAGAAACTAAGAAATTCATAGATTCAGGCAGAGGTGCTTTGTTTGGACATGATACGCTTTGGTACATGCCTTATTTTTTAAAATTTTCAGATATGCTTGGAATGAAAATGGGAGGCGCTTCATCAGGATTTTCAAATAAAGTAAAAGTAGTAAAACAAGGGTTCCTTACAGGCTATCCATGGAATCTGTCAGGTACACTTGATATTCCATGGACACATACACAGGGACAATGTTCGGGCGGCAGTCTGGGATCGACTGTGTGGATGGAACTGGAGACGAATGGGAACTGTACGGATTCAGCTACCGGTGTGACATCAAGTGCCTATTTATTTACAAATAATCAGCTTGCGATGATACAGACAGGACACAGTAATGGACTTGCTACAGATGATGAGCGTAAGGTACTGGCAAATACACTTTTTTATTTAAAACAGTTTACATACAGTACAGGTTCAGCTGATAAATCATTTTACGATCTGGACGCGCCTGTTGTTGATGATCTGGAAATTTCGGATAACGGTATAGCAACTATATATGGCGAGGACAGGGGGACAACATATCAGTATTACGTTGAAGGAATAGCGGCAAGTTCTGAGACGGAGAACATACAGTCAAATATAGTGACGGCAACAGCTTTTTCAGGATTAAAGGGCTATATAGTGGAGGTAAGCGATAAGGAGTATATAGAGGATATTGCAGAGTATGATGAGAAAGGAAATCTTATATCTGACATAGTTCCGGCTAATCAGGATAAGGCAACTGTGAATCTTGGAGAATGTACCCCGGGAACTACTGTATATATTCATATACGTCCTGTTGATAATGCGGGAAATATCGGGGAAGAATTTGTTCAGGAGATAGAAATACCTGATAATGAATCGTATTTTGATCTTCCATATGCATTATTTGCAAGTGAGGAAGAAGTACAATTATTCTGTTGTCAGGCAGATGTAAAAGGTATTGTGTATGGAAACGAAACATTCAGATTTCAGGGAAGTACCTTAAATCTTCTTGGTACGGCATATTCTGCGGGAAAATTGCAGATAGCGGGAGGAGATCTTCATATAGCAGAGAAAATCGAAAATGCTTCGCAGATAGAACTTCCGAATTATATGACAGACATATTGGACAATATGAAACAGAATACGGGAATTGAAGAAATCGCAGAGTACAATATGGCAAATGTAACCAATCCTACTATATGTAAAACGACTACGAGAGCATGGTGCAATAGGGTTAATATATTCGCAGATTTAGTTTCGAACGGAGATATATCTTTTAATGCAAATGTTATGACTCTTGGATATAAAGATCCTGTAGTAATAGCTTCAGAAAATGGTGACATAACTATACAGGCGACAAACGTAAATGGAAACGGATTGATATATGCTCCAAATGGTACTGTTACAATAAATGTGTGTGATTTTGACTATAAAGGAAGCATAATTGCAAAGAAAATCAATATACAGGCAACTTATTACCAACATAAAATTGAGGATAAATAAATGATAGAAAAAATTAAAACTTATAAATATGGATATAAATGCATAGCAATGCTGCTTGTATTTGCGTTAAGTCTGAACATGCTTGCCGGCTGTGGAAAAAGCGGCAGTGTAAATAATACGGTGCAGGATGAATATAAAACGGAGAATACTGCGCCTGAAAAAGATACAGAGAAAGAGTCGGCGGATAGTCAGGAGAATACTATGCCTGCCTCAGAACTTCTTGGCACAGAACTTGATACGCTGGAAGATCAGGTAAAAAGTGGAAATGTGGAAGAGACAGCCACACATCTGTATGCTGTCGAAGAAGCCTTTGGACAGATGGCAGAAGAAGCTGAAGAAATAATCGGAAGCAGTGATGAATTAAGTAACCTGTCAGATGAAGCACAGTCTCTTCTGGAGAAAAGAAAAGGGGAATTTCAGGCAGAACTGTCGGAGAGAAAGACAAAGGCAGAGGATATAGAGAAAGCCCTGAAGGAGAACATATCATCAGAAGATGCCGCTGAGGTATTGGGGCTCATAGAAGAAGCGAGAGAGCTGCTTAGAGCTGATGAAGATGTACATACATATGGATCAGAGATTTCGGATAAGCCGGAAGTATACAGGGCGGTTGAAGCGGAGCTTTATAATGCGGAAAAAAGTGATGTGGAGAATTTCACAGCAAAAGACTACACTTCGGAGATTTCAGATGAGAAGCTTATTTCCTGTACAGGGATTATGGAACTTACCGAAGAAATGAAGAAGCTTGCCGGTGAGCTTGATACGCCGCTTAATATATATAATTACATAAAGAACAACATAGATTATGAATATTACTATGGTAGCAGGAAAGGTGCTGCAGGAACATTTGAGTCAAAGGGCGGAAATGATGTAGACCAGGCAGGGCTTCTTATTGCTATGCTTCGATATAAGGGATATCCTTCAATGTATGTAGAGGGCAATATACTTCTTGAGCCTGAAAAAGCCATGTCACTTATGGGAGCTGATACAGCAGAGCATGCGGCGGCTGTACTTGCATCAAATGGGGTGCCTGTAACAAGGCTTACATCCGGGGGAAAAACCGTATATCTAAAAATAGAGCATGTATGGGTGAGAACCCTTGTACCTTACGGCAACTACCGGGGAGCGGGAGATGCAGATGGAGAGAGCGTATGGATAGACCTTGATACGGGAATTAAGGAATATGAGAGTGTACATAGTGTATATGATACGGTGTCAGGAGATACAGATGAAATTGCGGCAAAGCTTGATGAGGCTGTATCGTCGGGAGCTGCAGAGACATTCGAAAATGTTTACAATGATATTTATGCGGAATGTGAAGATTCATTGTCCGGAATGGATTTAAATAGTGTCTATTTCAGAAAACGTATAATAAAACAGAGAGATGAAGTGTATCTTCCACTTTCTCTGCAGTATGAGGTAGATAGTGAAGAGGGAACATTTGCGGAATTACCTGACCGATTAAGGGATCAGGTGACATTTGAAGTGGATGGCTGTACTCTTGGAAGTTTCAATGCGGATGAGCTTTCGGGCAAGAGTATACTTCTCTCTTATGAGGCTGCAACTGATGCTGATGAAGAGATCCTTTCGGGATATGGGGATATATTTACAACTCCATCGTACGCAGTACATATGACGCCTGTACTTTATGTGGATGGGGAGGCTGTAAGTGATAAGGAAGAGGAGCTTTTATACAGCCCTCTTGGAACGGACAGCAGCTTCAGCATAGTGTTCCATACAAATGAAGGGAACAACAGAATAACGAATACAATTACAGCAGGTTCGATGTATGCGGTAACCATTGATGTACAGAGCATAAGTGATGCGGATATGGAAAGTCTTTATGATGAGATAATCACTCTTAAGGACAGTGTGTCAGAGAAAAATGTCTATAGCCCTGAATATATGGGAAGATATCTTGAGATGACGGGCAAACTGTATTTTGCCCAGTTGGATTTGACATATGCCGCAGCAGCGGACAGTTATAATGTTGCAGCTACAAGAAATATAAGTGAAGCAATAACAGGTTATGAAGCTGAAAAGGAATACATCTATGGAATGGTAAGCGGAATTGATTTCGGCTATATGTTCATGGATGTGGATAAGGACAGCCACAGTGTGGTGAGCCTTCTGGGTGATGAGAATGCGGAGCGGGAATATCTGCTTACGACCGGTATAATGGGTTCGGAATATGAGAGTGGAATTTTTGAAGAACTTATGGGGGAACCTGCTGTTTCTACTATAAGTATACTCGAGGATGCTGTGGAAAGTGGAGTTGACATTCTGGCTATTAATTCTTCAAATCTTGAAGATGCTCTGATATTACTTGACACAGCGGACGAGGTGGTATCGGAGATAAGAACTGCGGCACAAAATGGCTATACGGTTTTCATTCCTCGTGAGGAAATGGTGTTTGGAAGCTGGAGTGGAACGGGTTATATAGTTCTCTCGGAAGACGGAACGGCTGCGTACAGGATATCGGGAGGGTTAAACGGCGGAAGTACCCAGAGCGAAGTAATATATGACACTATGGTTGAATTTGGACTTACACTTGTTGATATAACAGAGGGTATGCTCCTTATTTTCCAGTCAATAAATATGATGGCAGCAGCTGGGGCTGTATCGTTTCTTGGATCAGCGCAGATAGCTCTTGCTGGTGTGTGCATAGGTGTGAGTGTATGGTCGTGCATACAGACCTTTAAGCTGTTTGATGCGTATATGGATGGTAATGAGGAAGCGGGAGAAATCATTGTCAAACAGACTATATTTGATGTGATACTTACCGTAGGACTTTCATTATTTTCAGAGCTTGCAAAACCGATATTGTCTCTTACACTGAAAAATAAACTTGTGAAGTCTCTAGGTGCTGATGTAGTAGAGGAGCTATTGACAAACGGAGCCAAGCTGGAAGACATCAGCAAGCTGGTAACAAATCTTAAGAAGCTGGGACTTTCTGATGAAGTGATAAGTATGTTTGCAAAGAACTTCGGAGATACAGGACTTGACTGGCTGAGAAAGGCGAGAGGTCTTGGGGCGTCTCCTGATGTGTTGAAGCAGCTTTCACAGATGGATGGTTTTGCGGATAAGATGGACGAGATCTTCGAGCTGATGAAGAGTTCTTCGAAAAGCGCAGACGATGTAGCAGAGTGTCTTATCAAAAACGGAGATGAAGCAATAGAGATCATCCGAAAATATGGAGATGATGCAGTCGATGCGATTATAGTACATGGTGATGATGCTGTCACAATCATAGGGAAATACGGTGATGATGCTGTCGACAGACTTAAGCAGGGAAAGACGCCTGATGAGATTGAGAAGGAGCTTGGAGGCAAGCCGGGAGAGAATGTAACTTCTGGATTAACCAGTGAAAAGATAGCGGATATTTTAAATACGCCTAAAGGAAGCAGACCGAACCCGTCAGAATATCTGAGCAAAGAGTATATAGATAATCATTTGTCAAAATTTGATGATGGTGCAGCATATATTTTATCAAAGAAAACATATGATGATTACTTTGATGGTATGGATAAATTAGGGTGGCCGGATGGAACACAGTTTGTACTTCCTAAAAATGAGGTTGATAATGTGTTAAATAACGCAGGAGGTGATCTAACTAAATTAGAAAAAGAGCTGGGGTATAATATTGGTTCTCTAGAGAATGGTGATTATATAATAATGTATATAAATAATCCTAAGAAATACAATATTTCACTTCCAAGCGGTAACGAGATGGGGGCAAATAATAACTGGATACCGGGTGGTTATACATCAGGGGGAATACCGGAGGCGGTTGTATATGATCTTGATAATATACCGGAAGAAGTATATTTTAGCGAGCCGATAAAATTTAAAAGAAAATAAAGGAGATTAAGAGCATGATTGATTATGTAGGAATTGCAAGAAAAGCCGTAGAATGTGATGATATGGTCAAACTGTTAGAGGGAAAGGGTGAGTATCGTTGCGAATTTTATTATTATGGATTTCCACCTGATGCGGATGTTACGGATTGGAATAATCTTATATCAAGAGGAATTTATGCACTGTATAACGAGGGCGGGTATGACTGTATTCCGGATATGATTATTGAAGCAATTAAAGAAATGTGTGAGGGAGATGTTGAAGAGGTATACTGTGCGTTTCGATTTTTCTTTAATTCTGTAATGAATGAAAAAGAAAATTTCGAACCGGTGCCATTTCATATATCAGAGCAGATAAAACCTGTAGTTATGCAGGCGGTTTTTAATAATAAAGAAAAGTTAAGTAAATGCTTTGACTGGGAAGGATGGAGACATTCTGATGGTATGTGGGGAGCTATAAAGCGATGGGTGAAAATACTAAAAGAAAAATATGGGAAATGTTTAGAATATGACATGGAAGAAGCGGAATGAAGGTGGGTTATTAATTAATTGATTATTATCTTTATATATTCAAATATTAATTAAAATAACCTGTTTGATGCGTATATAAACGGCAATGATAATGCAGGAGAAACCATTATCAAACAGACAATATAGACAGGGGAATATTATAATTGATAAGTAGTATTGATAACTGATAAAAGGGAGTGCGAGCATGATTGATTATGTAGGAATTGCAAGAAAAGCCGTAGAATGTGATGATATGATAAAGCTGTTAGAGGGAAAGGGTGAGTATCGTTGCAAATTTTTTTATTATGGCTTTCCACCTGATGCGGATGTTACGGATTGGGAGAATCTTATACCAAGAGGAATTTATGCACTGTATAACGAGGGCGGGTATGACTATATTCCGGATATGATTATTGAAGCAATTAAAGAAATGTGTGAGGGAGATGTTGAAGAGGTATACTGTGCATTTCGAGTTTTCTTTAATTCTGTAATGGATGAAAAAGAAAAATTCAAACCGGCGCCATTTCGTATATCAGAGCAGATAAAACCTGTAGTTATGCAGTCGGTTTTTAATAATAAAGAAAAGTTAAGTAAATGCTTTGACTGGGAAGGATGGAGCCATTCTGATGGTATGTGGGGAGCTATTAAACGATGGGTGAAAATACTGCAGGAAGATTATGAGACGTGTTTAGAGTATGATATGGAAGATGCCTGATGAGTTTTATTTAAAATATAAAGATGTTTTTGATAACCCTAAGTAGTTTGATTAAGTAACAGGTGAAATGATATATCCTAGTACTGGAATAGTTGATGCAATACTAGAAAACTTAATAATTAATATGTGAAAGTTATTAAGGAGTAGAAAATAACTATGAATATTAAAACATTAAAGGAAGTTTTTGAAATAATTAATATTGATATGTTATATGATGAAGGCATAATTCGAGAAAAGAAAGCTGGTAATGAGGAATACTATGGTTTTCAATTTTCAGAAAAATTATGGAATATTTTTTCATATCAAAGAGGAAATAAAAAAATTTTATATTCGTTTGATGAGAAATCTAAAGCTGTAAAACATTTTATGATTTTTATGATAAAGAAAAAGATTTTAAAAGAATATTTAATGCCAATAATATCAGATAACCCGATAATATATGATGCAAATGTTTCTTATGCCGATATAATAAATATATTCAATAGCAATAATATCAAAATTGAAAAATTATATATTTATAGTTTAAGTCTTATAAATTGTGATAATTATATTAGTTTAATTGTTATTAATAATATGGAAAAAAAGAAAATATATGTAAATGATATGACTGATATAACTGATGCATTATTTGTTTTTCTGCAATTTGGAGTTGTTTTATATAACTATATTGCATTGATTAGTACCATTGAAAATAGTGGGATAAAAATAAACGCATTAAATGATAAAGATATAATTACTTTGCTTAAAGATTATTAGAATTGAGGTATATAAATAAGCTGGAGAAACTTTTCATGAAATATATTGATGAATTAATAAGAAAACTGAATAATGAAAATATAATTATGAATGGTTGTACAGAAAAACAAATAAGTGAATTACAACAGCTTTGTAATGGTTTTTGTTTACCACAGTCATATATATAATTTATGAAATGTATGGGAAATGGAACTGGTGGACAATTTATGAGAGGTGACTCTTGCTTTATGAATGAAATATTTTATTTAAAAGAAGGAGCAAATGAATTACTTATTGAAAATAATTCTAAAAATACATTATTGGATGAAGATTTTGTATTTTGGATGAGTCAGGGGTGCATGTGTTTTTTTTTAAACTGAATGAGGGAGATAATCCCCCAATATATTTTTATAATGAACATGGTAATGATAAGTTTGTAAGAATTGCTTATTCATTTACAGATTTTTTAATATCTCGCTTAGAAATGAATGGTTCATTATTTGAAGAAAAATGAATAGAGAATTGATAACTGATAAAAGGGAGTGCGAGCATGATTGATTACATAGGAATTGCAAGAAAAGCCGTAGAATGTGATGATATGGTCAAATTGTTAGAGGGAAAGGGTGAGTATCGTTGCGAATTTTATTATTATGGATTTCCACCTGATGCGGATGTTACGGATTGGGAGAATCTTATACCAAGAGGAATTTATGCACTGTATAACGAGGGTGGGTATGACTATATTCCGGATATGATTATTGAAGCAATTAAAGAAATGTGTGAGGGAGATGTTGAAGAGGTATACTGTGCATTTAGTGTTTTTTTTGATATTGTACTGGAGGAAAGACAGAATTTCAAACTGGCGCCATTTCACATATCTGAGCAGATAAAACCCGTAGTTATGCAGGCAGTTTTCAATAATAAAGAAAAGTTAAGTAAATGTTTTGACTGGGAAGGCTGGAGACATTCTGATGGTATGTGGGGAGCTATTAAACGATGGGTGAAAATACTGCAGGAAGATTATGAGACGTGTTCAGAGTATGATATGGAAGAAGCAGAATGAAGGTGGGTTATTAATTGATTATTATCTTTATATATTCAAATATTAATTAAAACAACCTGTTTGATGCGTATACAAACGGCAATGATAATGCAGGGGAAACCATTGTCAAACAGACAATATAGACAGGGGGATATTATAATTGATAAGTAGTATTGATAACTGATAAAAGGGAGTGCGAGCATGATTGATTATGTAGGAATTGCAAGAAAAGCCGTAGAATGTGATGATATGGTAAAGCTGTTAGAGGGAAAGGGTGAGTATCATTGTGAATTTTTTTATTATGGTCTTGCAGGAATAGATATAACCGATTGGGGCAGTATTTTATCAAGAGGAATTTATGTATTGTATAATGAGGGGGGATATGACTATATTCCGGATATGATTATTGAAGCAATTAAAGAAATGTGTGAGGGGGATGTTGAAGAGGTATACTGTGCGTTTCGATTTTTCTTTAATTCTGTAATGAAGGAAAAAGGAAATTTCGAACCGGTGCCATTTCACATATCTGAGCAGATAAAACCTGTAGTTATGCAGGCGGTTTTTAATAATAAAGAAAAGTTAAGTAAATGTTTTGACTGGGAAGGATGGAGCTATTCTGATGGTATGTGGGGAGCTATAAAGCGATGGGTGAAAATACTAAAAGAAAAATATGGGAAATGTTTAGAATATGATATGGAAGAAGCAGAATGAAGGTGGATTATTAATCAATTGATGATTGTGTTAATATAAGTGATGAACTAGAAACTATAAATATGCAAAAAAGTCCATTTATTTTGAGAGTTGCTGACATTATTGGTTTAAATGCAATGGAAATAGCAGAAAAATATTCATTACCACAAATCCCAGATAAAGTAGTATATATTGATATACCTAAGGATATTATTTTAGAAGTAAGTATTGTAGGCCCATAAGAAATTTGGGGAACTCTTGGGGGATATATACAGTATGCTATCAAAGATGTGCTTTTGGAGGACAAGTGGTTTAGTAATATAATTGAGCTGAAATAAATGGGAGCAAGATGATATGATAAAAGTATATAATAAAAAAATTCAAATAAATAATAAGAGTATAATTTTTGATACAACTATTAAAAAAATTATTTATTTCTCTGATATTTTTGTAGTGTTGATAAGAGAAAATAAAGAAATTCCTAATAATATTATTGCGTATGATTATTATGGAAATGAAGTATGGAAAATTAATGATATAGTTTGTGCAAAGGTATTACGGGGATATGATAATATTATAAAAAAATCGGAAAATGTCTTAGTTGCATATTGTGAATTGGGAATAATTTTTGAAATTGATATATTTAAGAAAATAGTTATCCATAAAAACTATATGCGTTAATAGATATAAGATATTAAAAAATAGCAAAGAGGCTTGACTCTGATGTAGTAGAGGGGCGATATTGTAATTAATAAGTAGTATTGATAACTGATAAAAGGGAGTGCGAACATGATTGATTACATAGGAATTGCAAGAAAAGCCGTAGAATGTGATGATATGGTCAAACTGTTAGAGGGAAAGGGTGAGTATCGTTGCGAATTTTATTATTATGGCTTTCCACCGGATGCGGATGTTACGGATTGGGATAATCTTATATCAAGAGGGATTTATGCACTGTATAACGAGGGTGGGTATGACTATATTCCGGATATGATTATTGAAGCAATTAAAGAAATGTGTGAGGGAGATGTTGAAGATGTATACTGTGCGTTTCGAGTTTTCTTTTGCGCTGTAATGTATGAAAGACGGGATTTCAAACCGGCACCATTTCATATATCAGAGCAGATAAAACCTGTAGTTATGCAGGCGGTTTTCAATAATAAAGAAAAGTTAAGTAAATGTTTTGACTGGGAAGGCTGGAGACATTCTGATGGTATGTGGGGAGCTATAAAGCGATGGGTGAAAATACTAAAAGAAAAATATGGGGAATGTTTAGAATATGATATGGAAGAAGCGGAATGAAGGTGGGTTATTAATTAATTGATTATTATCTTTATATATTCAAATATTAATTAAAATAACCTGTTTGATGCGTATATAAACGGCAATGATAATGCAGGAGAAGCCATTGTCAAACAGACAATATAGACAGGGGAGATATTATAATTGATAAGTAGTATTGATATATTAGATAAATATGGTTTGTCATTAAAAGGATTTAAAGATAGATTAATTGTGGGTAAAAGTGAAATAAGTGAAATAGAAAATTATATTTATATAAGAAAAAATGTAAAAATGCTATATGATGTTTGTGAAAGACATCGTAATAAAGATATTGTTAAAGTACAAGATTTGTCAATGGAAGCTGCAATAATAATATCTATCGTTTTGTATAAAAGAATGTATGATAATATTTTGGATTATAATGCAACACGTGAACTACGGAAATTATTAGATGAAAATAATATTGATAAAGTTATTACATATTTTAAACAGTTTTCAAGTGATATATATGTTATTGGTGGTGTAGAAGTTAATAAATTATCTTTAATAAATAATACCTATGGTTATGATATATTATTTAATGGGAAAACAATTGTAGAAAATGCGTCATTATCAAGGGCATATATAGTTTTGTATAATTATTGTAAGGCAATATCGGAAATAAGAAAATTTTATTTTGAAAATAAGGATTATTATATTAAAAATAAAATTGATATTACAGATATGATAGAGTTGTATATATTATAGTATTGATAACAGATAAAAGAGAGTACGAATATGATTGATTACATAGGAATTGCAAGGAAAGCCGTAGAATGTGATGATATGGTCAAACTGTTAGAGGGAAAGGGTGAGTACCATTGTGAATATGTTGAATATGGTCTTGCAGGAATAGATATAACTGATTGGGGCAGTATTTTATCAAGAGGAATTTATGCACTGTATAACGAGGGAGGGTATGACTATATTCCGGATATGATTATTGAAGCAATCAAAGAAATGTGCGAGGGAGATATTGAAGAGGTATACTGTGCATTTAATGTTTTTTTTGATATTGTACTGAAGGAAAGACAGAGTTTCAAACCGGCGCCATTTCACATATCTGAGCAGATAAAACCCGTAGTTATGCAGGCTGTTTTCAATAATAAAGAAAAGTTAAGTAAATGTTTTGACTGGGAAGGCTGGAGACATTCTGATGGTATGTGGGGAGCCATAAAACGATGGGTGAAAATACTGCAGGAAGATTACGAGACGTGTTCAGAGTATGATATGGAAGATGCCTGATGAATTGAAATGATATATTAGAAAACGGAGATATTTGTGAAAGTATTTGAATTAGAAGAAAAATTGAATAAACTAGGTATTCCTAAAGATACATATTCTATTTTAAAAGGAGGTTTGCCTAACGAAAGATTATGTATAGTAAAAGAAGAGGAATGGTGTGTATATTATAGTGAGAAAGGGAGAAAATCTGGTTTAAAGAAATTTCAAACAGAAACGGAAGCATGTGAATACTTTTTTGAAAAAATAAAACGCCTGAGATATGCTGGCAAATGAATTATTTGCTTGTTATCTCTTTCTTACAATATTGTAAGAAAAGAATACACAGATATTCACGGGAATGTAAGATAGAAGTGAGAAGATAGATACAACGAAAATGTATCTATCTTTTTTTCATATATATCACGGGGAGGTAATGAATGACAGATTATAAAAAACTCGCGCTTTATTATCTGAAAGCAGGCAAAAGGCAGTGTATCGTTACGATCATTGGGGTGATGATCACGGTAGCTGTATTATATACGGCATTGAATTTTGGATATTCGTATGTGCTTCAGACACGGCAGGAAGTGAGAAAAGAAGCAGACTATGAGATCGTTTTTCTGTCTGATGATACAGAGAAATTAGCGCAGATCGCTGCAGATGACCAGATACTTCAGGCATATAACGGGGCGTATACAGGGGAAGAATATGTCAGTGATGAAGAAAGGTTTGTAGAAGTAAATTATAAAAATGCTTTATATGTGAATGTCAGACATCCTTATAAGATGGAGTCGGTCATGGAGGATATGAAAGCCGATTATGGGGTGGATGCAAGATTAAATAATGAACTGGCAGTGTTATATCTTCAGGATGAAGATGGGCTGATCGGTGTCCTGCTCATCCTTGTTCTGCTGATAGCATATATCTTTGCGATCTTCGCTGTCGGAATGATCAGGAATACGGTTCAGATGTTTGTCCTGCAGCAGGTGAAGGACTATGGAATCCTGCGATGCATCGGAGCAACAAAAGGACAGTTGAACCGGATCATATACAGGATAGGGGCAGGCATGGAAGTGACAGGCATTGCAGTCGGTGTACTGCTCGGAACCATCATCAGTGTGATCCTTGGTTTTTTAAAGGATGTAAATGTCGGATTCCATATCGGACCGGCTATTCCGATCCTGATCGCATATCTTGGAGATCTGTATTTTGTTATGCAGGAGTGCTCAAAGCTTGTGACGAAGACATCGCCGGTCAGTGCGGTCCGTGGGGAGTACCGGATCAAAAAGGAAAAGATCAAGGTTCGTGGAAATGGTCTGATGGGGCGGTTGTTCGGTGTTGAAGGCGCCTATGCAAGAAAAAGTGTACTGCGGAACAGCGGACGATTTGCAAAGACAGTAACAGCCATGATGCTCAGCATAACAGCGATCATTATATGCTTAAGCACCGGGAGTATGGTTCATGATACGAAAAAGAATATTAATGATATGTATGGCAGATATCTGGAAGAAAACCAATCCCCTGCCAGCATATTTAATGATGTGGAATGGATACAGAGTGAGGATTTGCCTTCTGTCGAGGAGATCAAAGAGAATTCTTTGCATTACTATGTAACAGAAACAAAAATGGTATACAGTGCCAGAGGAAATCTGGTAGATCCTGAAACCTATTATGGCAAGTTTAACAAAGATTATGCAGAACAGACGAGTTTGGGAAGTTACATCGAAGCAATGATGCAGAGATGGAGAGAACGGAATACAAAGGAATACAGCGAGAAAGATGATGTAGAATATGAAAAGGCTGTTGACAGTCTGAATAGTTCATTTATAAGCATTGAAGGTTGTGATCAGAATGATCTGGACTATCTGTCCGAGTTTATAGAGAGTGGAACTGCGGAGCTGGATGATGATGGTATTCTGGTCGTTGGCGGAGGAAGCGTAATGGATTATTCCGGAAGCTATGATGACGGAGTGACGTTGTATGATCTGGGAAAGCATTTTGATACATATGATCTGCAGGTAGGAGATATGATCCAGCTGGTTGATTACAGGGAATATGAGAAACGATATCAGGCGGCTTATGAAAAGATGATGGCAGACAGTATTCTGGTCAGTCCTGAGGTAGATACGGGAGATACCTATATCTCAGAAGAACGGGCAACCAAAGAGGGCAGATCAACCTGGCGTGAACAGTATGTGATCGCTGAGCGTATCCGTCAGGAACTTATTGAGGAAGGATATTATCGAACCTATACAGTTCAGGGAGTTCTGGATTTTGGAGATCAGCTGCTTCCGGACTGGGGAGATATCTATATGAAAAGAGATTCCTACTTTGACCTGACCGGATATGGCGAACAGGATGTGACAGGAGTAAAGTACGCGATCGATCTTGACAGTGTGCCGGTATCCTATTTTGAAACCGGAATAGGCGATATTACAGATGTACTGTACGGATATGCTTATGCCAGAAATATAGTTCGGTATGCATTGGCGTTTGCTGCTTTTATATTTGTGTTGAGTTCGGTGAACATTATTAATACCACAGCAGGAAATCTGCATATGAGGCGAAAAGAACTGGCGCAGCTCCGGGTGATCGGAATGTCCAGAAAGAGACTGATCTATACGGTCATGTTAGAGGGCACGATGGCGACGGTCCTGTCAAATGTTCTGGGATTCTTATTTGGTTCGATTTTTACGATATATATTTATACATATCTCAGTATGTTTTTATATATAAAACAAACCATTGCCTGGTGGGCATTTGGAGTCGGGCTGGTCGCCTCCACATTGGTGATCTTTGGAAGTATCTATGCATCCCTTAAGGATCTTCCGATTGATATTGTAGATGACCTGAAGCTTGAGGAATAAAAAATCGATAATGATGAAGAGAGGCCAAAATTATCGGGGTGAAATAAAAAGGAGAGGTGAAAATGACAGACTATAAGAAACTTGCAGTATATTACCTGAAAGCAAGCAAAAAACGATGTGTGATCACGATCATCGGTGTAATGATCACAGTAATCGTGTTGTATGCGGGACTGAACATTTTCTATTCTTATATGTTGCAGCAGCAAAAGGATGTAAGAAAGGAAGCGGACTATGAGATCGTGTTCCTGACGGATGATCAGGAAACCTTATCACAGATCGCGTCGGATGATCGTGTCACACAGGCATACACAGGAAAGTATGTGGTGAGTGAGTGGGAGATGATCGATGGAACGGATGGCAAATATGTAGAAAAGGTATATGACAATGCATTGTATGTAAATACCGGACATCCTTACAGGATGGCTAAGATCATGAACGAGATGATAGAAGATTATGGGGTGGATGCAGAACTCAACTGGGATCTGTCCACCTGGTATCTGCAGGATATGGAGGAAGGATTTGACGTTATATTGATCGTGGTTCTGTTAGTTGCATATATATTTGCAGTCTTTGCAGTCGGAGTTATCAGAAATACGATCCAGATGTTCACATTAGAGCAGGTAAAGGACTATGGAATCTTACGATGTATCGGAGCGACGAAAGGACAGTTAAGCGGCATCATCTATCGGATGGGAGCCATGCTTGAGATCGCCGGACTGCTTGCCGGCATTGTGATGGGCGGAATTGTCAGCATGATCCTTGGATTTATATTTAAGATAAGCGCAGGCTTCCATATCATTCCGATGATACCGATCCTGATCACTTATCTGGGAGATATGTATTTCGTAATGCGTGAGAATGCCAAGCTGGTAACGAAGATGACACCGGTCAGTGCGGTTCGTGGTGAATACAGGATCAAGAAAGAAAAGCTTCGTCGTCATGGTGGTGGTCTGATGGGAAAGATATTTGGAATCGAAGGTGCATATGCCAGAAAGAGTGTTCTTCGAAATAAAGGAAGATTTATAAAGACAGTCACAGCTATGGTATTCAGTATATCAGCGATCGTACTGATATGCAGCTGCTGGGGACAGATTCGGAAATATTGGAAGGAAACGGGTGAAAAATATGGGGAATATCAGATCAATCTGACATCGTATTCGTCAGCTTCAACGAGCCTGGAAGAAGCACAGAGCACCTTGCCATCTGCGGAGGTATTTCGGGATCTGTCGAAGAATAACAATGTGGTAGCGTCCAAAAAGGTATATGCCTGTGTGGGGGATCTTGTAAATACGGATTCTTATACAGGAAAGATCACAGATGAATTCCGGACAAAGGTCACGATGGGATATTATTACGATCTTTATATGGATAAGTTAAATGGAACAGGAGATACATCAGAGGATAAAGATCCGGAAGTTACCAAAAGTGTAGCGGAAAGTATAGTAAACAGCACAGATGTGATCGGATGTGACGATTCTGATCTGAATGACCTTGCAAGATATCTGAAAGCAGGAACGACAGAACTATCCGAGGACGGTATTCTGGTCGTTGAGGGAGGAAGCTTTAACAGTTGGGATCTGAAAGAGGCAGATGATACGAATGATACCTTATATGATAAAGCGTATCATTTTGATACTTATCATTTCGAACTGGGTGATACGGTTCAATTAGTTGATTTTGCTTTATATCAGAAAGAATGTCTGAAAGCAAAGGAGAAGATCGATCAGGAATTTGAAAAACAGCAGAAAAAGGCAGGTACGACAGAAGATAGCGACAGTGAGTACGGCACAGTAAAAAACGCAGAAGAACGGACTTCCGTGCGGCAGGAATATGTGGAATATAAGAAGATTAAAGACCGGCTGATCGCGGAGGGTCATTATAAGACCTATAAGGTAGAAGGTATTCTGGATCTTGGAACGCAGGTATTTGAAGGGGATTCTGACCGACAGATCTATATGCGGCAAGGTGATTATTTTGATCTGACCGGGTACGGAGAAAATGATATTGCCGGTATGAAATATAAGATCGATATGGATCATATATCAGTTAGTGCTGTAACAGAATTGCTGTCCTATAACGAGGATTCATTATATGGAGAGGCTATGCAGATCTGTGTATACCTGAAAAGCTTTGTTCGGTATGCAGTCGCAGCAGTACTGTTTATCTTTGTATTAAGTTCGGTAAACATCGTGAATACGACAGCCGGAAATCTGCATCTGAGACGAAAAGAATTCGCACAGCTCCGGGTGATCGGAATGTCCAGAAAGCGTCTGTTAAAAACCGTTATGTTAGAGGGTGTTATGACGACGGTCGTTGCGAATGTATTCGGCTTTATTATAGGTGTTGGCATATCATATGGATTCTTTATCTATCTTAATATGGTGCTCGATGTAGGAAAGTCTATAGCCTGGTGGGCATTTGGAGTCGGACTTGTGGCATCGGGGCTGATCATCTGTGGAAGCATCTGGCTGGCGATCAGAGATCTTCCGGCAGCAATGGTAGAAGATCTGAAACTTGAGGAGTAAGCGTGACATATAAACCTGATACAGCGGACGAAGGGCTAAACGGAGTTGCTGCATTGCAAGGTAAAAAACAGAAACGTAATAAATATGCAGGTAAAAATTATAGATAGAAAGATCTGCGGGGAATGCAGAGGAAAGAGGGTAAGCTATGGAAATCGTAAAAATGGAACATGTAACAAAGATATACGGAGAAGGAAATACCAGAGTATGGGCGCTTGATGATGTGAACCTGACAGTCAATAAGGGCGAGATCGTGGCGGTTGTCGGTGCATCCGGTTCCGGTAAATCCACCCTGCTTCATGTTATGGGTGGTGTGGATACTCCAAATGAGGGAAATGTCATTGTAGACGGAAAGGATATCACAAGACTGACCGATGAGGAGATGTCGGTCTTCCGTAGAAGAAAGATCGGATTTGTATTTCAGGCATATCACCTGATCCCGGTACTGACAGTAGAGGAAAATATCAAGATGCCGATCCTGCTCGATCACAGAAAACCGGATCGTGATTACATCGATCATATCATCGAGATGTTAGGCCTGAAGGACAGACGGAAGCATCTTCCAAACCAGTTATCCGGTGGACAGCAGCAGCGCGCAGCGATCGCAAGAGCACTGGCAAATCGCCCGGCACTGATCCTTGCCGATGAGCCTACCGGAGCACTTGACTCCAAGAATGGAAATGAAGTTATCACTCTGCTTCAGGATTCTGTTAAGAAGCTGGATCAGACGCTGGTACTTATCACACATAACATCGATCTGGCGAGAGAGGCAGACCGTATCGTGAGGATCACTGATGGGAAGATATCAGAAGGAGAGGAGATGTAGAGATGAAACGAATACTTACAATCTGTATGGCATGTGTACTTGGATTCCTTGCTGTATTTGGATATAAGGATACAATGGCTTCTGTATCAGCAGCAGAGCCAAAGGTTATGGTAACTGATTATAAGATCAAAGAGAATGAAGTAGTGGCAGGCGGAACCTTTACACTTGAGGTTACGATCAAGAATACTGCAGATAAAAAGATCAGTAATCTGAAAATGGCAGTTGCTTCCGAAGGAGGCGAACTGATTCCGGCATCCGGAGCCGGAACCGGATATCTGGCAAGTCTGGAAGGCGGAGAGACTTATACATTTGAGTTCCCGATGCAGGCAGCAGCCAATCTGGAAGAAAAGGCTTATAAGCTGACAGTGACAGATGAGTATGAAGACCGCTATGGCAATCCATATACCGTGACAGATACGATCTATCTGCCGGTTACGATCAAACAACGTGGCGAGATCACCGGTGTATATGCAGAGTCGGATGTGACACTCGGAGATTCCATCGAGATCATGGGAAGCGTCAGCAATCTGGGAGCATCTACCCTCTATAACGTAAAGGCAAAGATCGATACAAGATTTACATCTGAAGGTGATGTCTATATCGGCAATATCGAACCGGGTAAGAATGGCTCGATCGATATACTTGCAAACACAACGAAGACGACAGGCACCGGCGGCGAGATGGGTAAGCTTATCGTTACATATGAAGATAAATCGGGAAATGTAACAACACTGGAAGAGAATTTCTCGATCAGCGTAAATGCACCTGTCTATACAGACATCGAAAAAGTAAAGGATGTACAGAAGAAGGATTACAGTAAGATGATCATAGAGATCGTTGTTGCTGTGGTTGTTGCAGCGTTCATTGTTATCTGGATCATTCGCAGAAGAAAGAGGAAGAAAGAGATATTGGAGGAGTTCTAAATGGGTTGGATCAGTCATTTATGTTTGA
Organism: Clostridium sp. L2-50; assembly: GCF_000154245.1. Lineage (NCBI taxonomy): Bacteria > Bacillati > Bacillota > Clostridia > Eubacteriales > Clostridiaceae > Clostridium > Clostridium sp. L2-50. The sequence continues at coordinate 204,528 of NZ_DS480325.1, forward strand.
TGAATATGAAAAGACGGAAAACCAGAACCTTTCTAACCATACTTGGAGTTGTGATCGGTGTGATCTCTGTTGTGACCCTGCTTGCAGTCGGTATCGGCGTAAGACAGGAAATGATCAATACCATGGTGGACAGTGAAAGTATTTGCCAGATTCGGGTGGCCGGAGCAACCGGCGGCAAGCACAAAGACCGGATGATCATGGATCAGACCGTGAAAACTTTTCAGGAGCTTGAATATGTCAGTTCCGTATATCCGACCTATGAGATGTATGTGACCATCACAAACGGAAAATATTCTTATGATGGTGCGATTACAGGTATTCCACAGTCGGAGCTTGCGAAGCTTAAGTATACAAAGACGTCAAAGCAGACAACATCGAGCGTGAAGCCGGTGCTTATCATGGGAAATAAGGTCACATCCTTATTCTATAATCCGGAAACGGAGCAGACCTATGATGTGACAGAGAAGAAAAAAGCAGAAACATGGATCGGAAAAAAAGTGGATCTGTCCTTTTGGGATTCACAGGAGATGGCACCGGTGAAGATAGAAGTCGGAGCGGTTATTGACAGTGGAGAAGATACATATAACAGAGACTCACAGAGTGTTTACTGCGATCTGGATGTGTTAAAGAGCTTTTTAGGCAGAGTATCCAGTGGGGGAACGCTGCCGGGACAGCCGCTTGATGCAAATGGAAATCCGTACAAGGATTTCGTATATTCCGGAGCGGTTGTGACTGTTGATAATATCGATCATGTCGATTCTATCGTGAAGAAGCTTCAGGATATGGGTTATACGACAGAAAATGAGAAAGAGTATCTGGATACGATACAGAAATATCTGAAGATGGTACAGCTTTTACTGGGCGGTATCGGAGCGATCGCACTGATCGTAGCCGTGATCGGAATCAGCAATACCATGACAACATCGGTATTTGACCGGATCAATGAGATCGGCGTATTAAAGGTTCTCGGATGCGATCCGGATGAGCTGCAGATCCTGTTCCTTACAGAGGCAGGAATCATCGGAGCAGCAGGCGGCATCATAGGAGTGCTTTTATCTTATGGTTTTAAGGGTATCGTAGATAAGATTGCTATTAAAATGTTCGATCTGGCAAAGGGAACGCAGATTGCAATGATCCCATGGGAGCTTGCAGTCGGAGCCGTTGTCGGAGCGATTCTGCTTGCGATATGTGCCGGATATTTTCCTGCGAGATTTGCATCGAAACTGCAGCCGTTAGATGCTGTCAGAAACAGATAGAAAAAAAGGAAAAAAACGGAACAGTATTTTGTTGACTTTACTGTATCCATGCGTTATATTATAATCGTCCGCGGGGCAGTGAGATAAACATTTACTATATTTAGGAGGAATTATTAATATGTTCGATAAGGTAAAAGCTATTTTCGAAGAGCAGTTAGGAGTATCACAGGATGAGATGCAGCTCGATACTAACTTCAAAGATGATTTAGGAGTAGATTCATTAGATTTATATGAGATAGTAATGAAGATGGAAGATGAATTCGACGTTGAGATCCCTGCTGAGGAGCTTGAAGACGTTGCTACATTCGAAGACGTACTTAACTATCTTAAGAGCAAAGGTGTAGAAGAATAATTCACATCAGAAGCAGACAAGAGGCAGCGAAGATGTCTACATACCAGATTTGCCCGGCGCAGGTTGGTGGATGACAGACTGGCTGCTTCTTTTAGTATACAGGGATGGGCAATTGTGATGTTTAGATATTGTGTGATGTCCAACCATCTTGACTTTCCCAACCAGAGGACGCTTCCGCTCGTTTCGTCCTGCAGCGGTACTAAGATGCCGCTTGCAGCGCCATCCACACCACAAGGGCGCGCTTTCGTTCTAACCTCGTGCCAAAAGGCACTCGCTAAGTACGAAATGTGACGACCGGCGGACTCAAATGCCTCTGTGTTGGCAAATCAAATGATTGAACATCATCTACTCTTTGAACATCGCAATTGCCGATAAATAGAATAGACAGGTGAGAAAAATGGGTAAAACAGCAGTTATTTTCCCTGGCCAGGGTGCTCAGTATGTAGGCATGGCTAAGGATTTTTATGACAATTTTGAAGACAGTAAGGCAGTGATCGATACAGCAGACAGTGTGCTTGACATTGATCTGAAGAAGATCTGCTTTGAGGAAAATGAAGATATCAACAAGACAGAATATACACAGCCTGCTATGGTAGCAGCAGAACTTGCTATCTATGAGCATGTAAAGAATGCAGGTTTGAAGGCAGATGTATTCGCAGGTCTGTCACTTGGTGAGTACAGCGCACTTACAGCTTGTGGAGCTATGAAGCTTCCGGATGCGATCCGTACCGTAAGACAGCGTGGTATCCTGATGCAGAATGAAGTTCCGCTTGGTCAGGGTGCTATGGCAGCCGTTATCGCTACAGATGCAGAAGTGATCGCAAAGGTCTGCGAGGAGACTCCGGGCAATGTTCAGATCGCAAATTATAACTGCCCCGGACAGATCGTTATTTCCGGTGAGACAGAAGCCCTTGACAAAGCATGTGAAGCCCTTCAGGCAGCAGGAGCCAAGAGAGTGATCAAGTTAAATGTTAGCGGCCCATTCCATTCCAAGATGCTGGAACCAGCCGGTGAAAAGTTATATGCATACTTAAGAGATGTAGAGATCGCAGACGATTTCCTTCCGTATGTATGTAATGCTGATGCATGTTATGTAACAGATGCTTCAGAGGTTAAGACTTTACTGATGCGTCAGGTATATTCATCTGTCAGATGGCAGCAGAGTATCGAAGCTATGATCGCAGACGGCGTAGATACATTTGTAGAGGTTGGACCTGGAAAGACCCTGTCCGGCTTCATGCGAAAGATCAACAAGGAAATGAAATGCATCAACATCGCAACTGTTGATGATCTGAAGAAATTGGAGGAACTGAATGCTTAAGGATAAGGTAGCAGTCGTAACAGGTGCCGGACGTGGTATCGGCAGAGCCATCGCAAAGACATTTGCAGGATATGGCGCAAAGGTAGTTGTCAATTATAATGGCTCAGAGGAGCGTGCAAACAGTCTCGTAGCAGAGATCAAGGAAGCCGGCGGAGAGGCAGTTGCTTATAAGGCAAATGTAGCTGATTTTACAGAGGCAGAGGGACTTATCAAGTTCGCACTGGAGCAGTATGGCAGAGTTGATATCCTCGTAAACAATGCAGGTATTACAAGAGATAATATCATGCTCGGTATGAAAGAAGAAGACTTCGATCAGGTTATCAATATCAACCTGAAGGGTGCATTTAATTGTATCAAGCATGTGTACAGACCGATGATGAAGCAGAAGTATGGCAGGATCATCAACATGTCATCCGTAGTCGGTATCGAGGGAAATGCAGGACAGATCAACTATGCTGCATCCAAAGCCGGAATCATTGGCATGACAAAGTCTGTAGCAAAGGAGCTTGGCAGCCGTGGTGTAACAGCAAATGCGATCGCGCCGGGATTCATCAAGACAGATATGACAGACGCAATGTCAGATAAGATGAAGGATGCGATGCTCGACCACATCACAGTTAAGAGACTGGGTGAGGTGTCAGATATCGCTGAGACGGCAGCATTCCTTGCATCCGACAAGGCATCTTACATTACAGGACAGGTTATCCGTGTAGACGGTGGCATGAGCCTGTAAGATAGAATAGAATATAGCTTAAAGAATATAAATGCCAGATACAAAGTATATATTTGTATCTGGCATTGTTTCGTTATAGCATTTTTATTTTCCAAAAAATTGTATTTATTTTGTAATGAAATTATCATTAATATTGTTTTTTGTCAAAATTAAATGCTTACAAGGATATTGATTTTGCGAAATATTGATAAATAAAAGATCCAGATATGGCAGAAATGCTGTATCTGGATTTTTTTATTTTTTTAAAACTTTTTTGCAAATTGACCTGTCTGTTATAGTAGATGCTTTCGTTATGAAAAAATATGCGACTATTATAGAAAGAAAAAGTAAAATGTGCAAAACATCTAAAAAGCAAGAATTTTTTTGTAG